>CAZGBP010000013.1:0-51995 GCA_964524035.1 uncultured Bifidobacteriaceae bacterium | reverse complement strand
ATGATTACAGAAAAAAGGAATTTATCGAACCGTTTGATTGAATCATTTACGCCGTAATGGTATCCATGGGTTTTGCCACATTGGAGAATATTCTGTATGTAAGTCAGTATGGAATGGGAAATGCCATTGTAAGAATGTTCACTGCAGTACCGGCACATGCAAGTTTTGCCGTGGTAATGGGATACTATGTCGGCCTGGCAAAATTCAGGAACCAGGCAGTGCTGCTTCAGCTTCAGGGCTTGCTGATGGCAGTCATCCTGCATGGTGCATATGATTTCTTCTTAATGATAAATAGTATTCCGCTGATAACCGCAGGAGCGTTGGTTTCCCTTCTTCTTGGAATTCGCTTTTCGCTTAAGGCAATTCGACTCCATCAGCAGAATTCACCTTTCCGGCCAATATGAAAATTGAGGTTATATAATGTACAGTCAGAGTGGCCAGGGCTGAGTGAAAAAGAGAAGTATTATGTCAACAATAGTTGTAAATTGCTGTTAACCGGTTAAACAACTCGTCTTTGTGTCAAATGGCAATACATAATAGATGAATTTTTATTCATATTAGGTAAGGGGTAATCCAAATGCAAAAACAAAAGGTGTTGATTGTGGGTACCGGGCTTGGGGGTATGGCCACCGCTTTAAGGCTGGCTGCAAGAGGGTATCAGGTAGAAATGGTAGAAAAATATCACCAGCCCGGTGGCAGGCTAAACCGGCTGGTAAAGGATGGCTTTGAGTTCGATATGGGCCCTTCTTTTTTCAGTATGAGTTATGAGTTCAAAGAGTTTTTTGACGATTGCGGGGTGACCAATCCTCTCAGGATTAGGCCGCTGGATCCCTTGTATGCAGTGTATTTCCGTCATCTTGAAAAGCCATTGATGATTTATAAAGACAAGGATAAGCTTTCAGAGACCTTTAGCAATATTGAACCGGATTTTAAGGCAAAACTTGTAAAGTATCTTGCCGCTGCAAAAGAGGTTTTTCATGATACGGAATACCGTGTTGTTAAAAAAAATTTTGATTCTCAGGCTCGTTATTTACTTGGATTGACACAGGTTCCGTTGAAGCATGCACCCGGAATGTTTACAAGCATGTGGAATCGGCTAAGCAGCCGGTTTGATTCGGAAGAAGTGAAAGTGGTGATGTCACTCGTTTCTTTTTTTCTGGGAGCGACTCCCTTTGACACTCCGGCGGTGTACAGTTTGCTGAACTATATGGAGCTCGAACATGATGGATACTGGAATGTAGAAGGCGGAATGTACACTATAACAACAGAACTGATCAAACTGCTTGAAGACCGCGGTGTTAAAATTCACTACCGTACGGAAATCGTAAAGGCTGAGGAGTCTTCCGGAAAGGTCACTGCGCTTTTTGATCAGGCCGGAAAGCGATGGACGGCAGATCTTTTCATTGTTAATGCGGATGCAGCTTCCTTTCGGGGCAGAATCCTGAACCGGAAAAAATTCTCTGATGGTAAATTGGATAAACTGAAGTGGACCCTGGCGCCTTTAACGGTTTACCTGGGCGTTAAAGGTAAAGCGGAGCAACTAAGTCATCATAATTACTTCCTGGGCGATAATTTTAAGGAATATTCCAGTACCATATTCAAAACTGCGGTTGCCCCCTCAAAACCCTATTACTATGTTAACGTGAGCTCGCGATCAAATCCGGCTTGCGCACCAGCAGGTTGCGAGAATATCTTTATTCTATGCCCGGTTCCCGATTTAAGGCATAAAAGCGATTGGAAAGATGCCGGATCATTGGCTGATAATATTATCAGCGACTTATCTGAAAGAGTAAATTTTGATTTCCATAAACAAACCGTCACAAAAACTGTTTATTCTCCGCTGGATTGGGAAAGCAACTTTAATTTATACAAAGGAAGCGGGTTGGGACTGGCACACGGAATGGATCAGGTAGGAGGATTTCGGCCCTCAAATAAAGATGAACAATACAAAAATTTGTTCTATGTGGGAGCTTCAACTATTCCCGGTACAGGTTTGCCCATGGTTTTAATCGGATCAAAATTAGTAACAGAAAGAATCCTCAACTATGTTCGAACTATTTGAACAATCAGCTTTCGCTAACAGTCGTAATATAACACGGCTGTACAGTACCTCCTTCAGCAAAGGAATAAGTGCACTGCATAAAAAGTTTCATGATCCAATTTATGGCATATATGGCTTCGTTAGGTATGCAGATGAAATTGTGGATACATTCTTTCAGTTCAATCAGCGCGAATTGCTGGACGAATTTAAAAAGGAGACTTTCAAAGCAATAGAAAGAGGAATTTCACTTAATCCGGTGCTACATGCTTTTCAGTCTGTTGTCCATCAATATGATATTGAACTGGATCTGGTTCGGGCATTTTTTAACAGCATGGAAATGGATTTGGACCAAACGCAGTACGATAACCTGCATTTTACGGAATATGTATATGGCTCAGCTGAGGTGGTAGGACTGATGTGCCTGAGGGTGTTTACTGAAAGGAACGACGGCGTATATGTGAGTTTGAAACCATTTGCCCAACGTCTTGGCGCTGCCTTTCAAAAAGTGAACTTCCTGCGGGATGTAAAAAGCGATTTTGAAGATAGAGGCCGGGTTTATTTTCCCGGAGTGGATTTCAATGCTTTTACCAACGAAATGAAGGCCCGTATTGAGGAGGAGATTGAGGAAGATTTTAGAATAGCTTATCTGGGATTAATTCAATTGCCAAGATCATCCCGTTTTGGGGTATATCTTGCCTACAGTTATTACATGGAACTATTCCGGCAAATTCAGCAGGTGCAACCCGCCAGGATTCTCAAAGAGCGGATTAGTGTAACACCAAATAAAAAGTTGGTGCTGATGTGTGAAACTTTTCTGAGGGTGAAATTAAACCTATTGTAATGAATTATTTATTGCCTGGGGGCCTGCTTTTCCTGCATATGCTCCTGATCGCTTCACCATCTTATGCTACCAAGGAATATTCCATTGTTGAGATTCGGAATCTTTATGGCCGGGGAGTGGAAGATGAGCAGGCCGCCAGAAAGCTGCTTGACCTGGTCAATGACAATGAGTTGAATGACCCATTAATACTCGGCTATCGTGGTGGTGCAGAAGCTTTGATGGCCAAGCATGCGTGGAACCCATATACAAAACTTGAATATCTGGATAAGTCAATGAAGACTTTACAGCGCGCCATTGACTTAGAACCCGGCAATACGGAAGTGCGTTTTATCCGGTTTTCAATTCAGTTCTTTATTCCCCGGTTCCTGGGCCTTAGCAAAAACCTGAAGGAAGATGCTCATGTTATTGCTCTTAATTTTAATCAGCTTGCTGCTCAGCTTGACCCTGATATGCTTCTGAATGTGGGCACTTTTATGATCGATAGCGGTTATTGCAGTGCAAATGATACCGTAATACTGCGTCGTTACATGAAATAATAACCTGGAAATTCACTTCAGCGTGCTACCATCAGAGGCTGATTCCCTGACTACCCGGCCTCTTGTCCTGATCTCTTAAAAAGATAGTAGGCGGGGATTCCCAGCCCAACGATGATTAGTCCCGGCCAGGTATATTGCGGCTTGTATATGAGCAGTATGATACAAAGCATCGAAATCATGGCTATGTAAACCAATGGCAGCACCGGGTATCCAAATGCCTTATAGTCGCGTTTGGCATCCGGCATTTTTTTTCGAAGCACAAAAATCCCAAGAATGGTAAAAATGTAAAAAAACAATACTGCAAAAACTACATAATCGAGCAGGTTGCCATAGGTGCCGGAAAGGCAAAGCAGGCATGCCCAGGCAGAAGCAAAAGCAGTCGCCACTGCCGGCACACCCTGATTGTTGAGACGCCCCATCCTTTTAAAGAAGAGACGGTCTTCCGCCATTTTATAAAACATGCGCGGTGCAGTCAGAATTAATCCATTAAGGCAGCTGAAGGTCGACAGAATAATGAGTCCTGCAACTAACATTACCGCAGTATGGCCTGCCATTGCATCGGCTGCAGCAACCCCCACACGGTCATCCGTTGCGAACTGAATTCCCCGCTCGAAGACTACCCGTGTTGGCCCGCCGGGAATTCCTTCCAGTGGCAAGTTTGTCAGGTAAACAATATTCAGCAGCAGGTAAACCAATGATACCAACCCTACACCAATGGCCATGCTCAATGGAATGTTTCTTTTTGGATTGACCACTTCATCACCGGCAAAAGTGATCCCGTTCCATGCATCCATTGCAAACATACTTCCAACCATAGCTGATGCGATGGCTACAATCAATGCCCATCCGCTGATGGGCAGTCGTTCAATCAGTTGCCCGTTCTGGATGATCACTTTATTCGCATCCCACATATTGGTAAAATTTTGGGTCATTGCTTCGCTGTTACTCACGAATATTCCAATAGCTATGAGCCCAAAAAGTGCAAGGATCTTTGTTCCGCTTAAATACGTCTGAATCCATTTCCCATATTTCACTCCTTGTATATTGATATACGTCAGCAGGATAATTACGGCAATAGCGAGTAGTTGCTGAGTGGTAATTTGTAAGAATCCGAGGTCTGCAACAAATTGATCAGGACTGAATAAAGGGATAAAAACGCCGGTAAACTTGGCGAATGCAACAGCTACGGCCGCTATGGTGCCTGTTTGAATTACCAGGAAATAGGTCCATCCAAACAGGAAACCCATCATTGGATTGTAAGATTCTTTCAGAAAAACATACTGGCCGCCGGCTTTGGGAAACATGCTGGTTAACTCCCCATAACACAACGCTGAAATAATAGTAAGTATACCGGAGAGGACCCAAACAAGCAGCAAATAGCCGGAAGATCCCACATTGCGGGCTATATCGGAGCTTACAATAAAAATACCGGATCCAATCATTGTACCGGCTACCAGCATCACCCCATCAATAAGCCTGATTTCTCTTCTAAAAGTACCTTGTTGTTGTGCCATTAGATCTTGTTTGATCAGGGTAAATGTAAAAAAATCATAAACAGTATTACAAACGGGAAGATTTTGAAATTTAATTTCTATGAAAGGAACTTACTATCGTTAATAAACGTAACCATTGGCGGCTGGAAGGATAAGTCTTACCTTTGCATGCCGGAATGAGTGGCTCAACACGTTTCTTCGAACCAACTCCTCAGTTTAACCTATGCTGAAATTGCTTAAGTATACCATTGCGCTGTCACTTCTTATGGCTGTTCAGGGATTGCTCGCATTCACAACTGACCTGGAAAGTCCGGTAACCATTACTGAATCCAGAAGAGTGGGCTTAAGTACTTCTGTTGCATATGCTTCGCTTGATTTGGATCAGAAGGGATTATCCTATGCTGCTTTTAGCACTGCGCTGAAAGGAATGAAAAACCTTGCTGAACAGGGACGGCTTTCGAAAACCCAGATCATAGCGATCGCTGATTTAAGCCAGTCGTCTGCAAAAAAGAGATTCTATGTAATTGACCTGCACAAGCAAAAAATTATTTTTCAAACCTATGTGGCGCATGGCCGCAATTCAGGAGAAGAGTTTGCCAATACGTTTTCAAATCAACCGTCTTCCTATATGTCGAGCCTTGGGTTTTATACAACCGGCGAAACATATTACGGCGAACATGGATTAGCCCTGAGATTGAATGGAGAAGAACCCGGATTTAACAGTAATGCTTATGAAAGAGCAATAGTAATGCATGGAGCAGATTATGCAGCAGAAGGCTTTATTCAACAGTATGGCCGGTTGGGGAGAAGCCAGGGATGTCCCGCGCTGCCAGTTGAACAGTGCCAGGCAATCGTTGAAACGTTGAAAAATGGTTCCTGTCTGTTTGTGTATTCGCCGAACAAAAACTACTTGTCTTCCTCCATATTATTAAATAAGTGATTTCCTGGCCAGGGCCTTCAGAGTGCTTCTAAAGCCGACAATACATTTTTTTCAATACGTTCCAGCACATTTTCATTGGCGGCCTTTTCGAATTTTTTTCCGGTGATCTGTTCATACAGTTCTATATACCGGTCTGAAATTGTATTAATCCAGCTATCACTCATTTCCGGAACCACTTGTCCTTCCTTTCCCATGAAATTATTTGCAATCAGCCATTCGCGCACAAATTCTTTGGAGAGTTGCTTTTGTGGTTCTCCTTTTAACTGCCGGCTTTCGTATCCGTCTTTATAAAAATAACGGGAAGAATCAGGGGTATGGATTTCATCTATGAGATAAAGTTGGCCATCGCGTTCGCCAAATTCATATTTTGTGTCAACCAGTATTAAGCCGCGTTTGTAAGCGTAGTCTGTTCCAAAAGCAAACAGTTTCCTGGTATAAGATTCCAGCTGTTCATAAATTTCTGGCGCAACGATTCCCTGCTTAATAATTTCTTCCCTTGAAATATCAAGGTCATGACCGGCAGCAGCTTTGGTGCTTGGGGTGATTATGGGTTCGGGAAATGCATCATTTTCTTTCATCCCATCCGGCAACAATACACCGCAAAGCAGTCTTTTACCTGCTTTGTATTCACGGGCGGCATGTCCTGCAAGATAACCACGAATAACCATCTCTACTTTAAATGGGTTGCACTTCCTGCCGATTGTTACATTGGGATCAGGTGTTTTCACCACCCAATTAGGAACGATTGAAGCGGTTGCTTGCAGGAAATGTGCAGCTACCTGATTTAATACCTGCCCCTTGTGCGGAATAGGCCGCGGAAGCACAACATCAAAAGCGGAAATACGATCTGTAGCAATCATGACCAGGTATTCATTCCGGATGGTATATACATCGCGAACTTTACCATGGTAAACCGTGGTTTGCTGTGGAAAAAGGAAGTCGGTCTGGTAGATCGTATTGTCCATTTAAAGATTTTAGACAAAGATATATTTTCGGAATGGGAGATTTGCCAGTGAATATTTTGGCCACTCAATGGTGAACAATATTACTTACTGTTATTTGCCTTATCCCAAAGTTTGTGTTTTGTAATACCGGAAGCACTTTTTTGGTTCGTAGTTAAATTTGTAATGAGGATTTACTGCTAAACTGAATGACCGCATTTACAATTCATGATAGCCCGGCACTAAGAGTGATTACTGATATTCCTGTTGATTGCTTGCCGGAAAGTTAGTGTGTATTGAAGAGGCCGGGAAAATAATTGAGATAAGCTTCTGATGAGATGTGGTCTTATCTTGCAACAGCAGGTAACATTTAAACGGCCTGAATTAGAATATGACTGGTAGTTAAGCCAAATTGTAATACTCAGCGAGGTTAATTCTGGATGGTACTTAAGTTCCGGGTACTACTTCAATTTGATTGCTTTACCTTGCGCTTTCAACGTTCCGGGTAATTCTATATAGGCTGTTGAGCAGCATTAAATACCCGGTAATTTTGGTAAGCCGGATGGAGGAATCTGCAACGTAAACAGGCTCAAATAAAAAGGAATCCTATGAGAACACTCAATGTAGCCATCTTTATTTATAATGATGCTGAGGTACTTGATTTTGCCGGCCCATTCGAAGTCTTTAATGTTGCTAATACGGTTTCAGGAAGGCAGTTATTTAATGTTTACCTGGTTGCAGAATCGGAGCAAATACAGTTTGCCCGAAACAATTTCCGTGTACTGCCTGATTTCGATTTTACAAATAACCCTCAGGCGGATGTGTTGGTAATTCCGGGCGGCAATGGACGCAAAGTTCAAATGCACCTGGTGCCGGTTCTTAATTGGGTAAAACATGAGGCCACGAATGCGATGGCCGTGGCAAGTGTTTGCACCGGTGCCTTCCTGCTTGGCAATGCCGGTCTTTTGAATGGCTTGTCCGCTACAACGCACCATGAATCTTACAATGAGTTTGAAGCGGCTTTTCCCAAAACTAAACTCATCCGGAACGTCAGGTATGTTGATAACGGAAAAGTTAGTACAGCTGCAGGCATATCAGCCGGAATAGATATGTCCATAATGCTGGTTGGCAAAATCCATGGCCATGCTCTTGCTTTAGCTGTCGCAAAGCAAATGGAATATACAATGCAATGGAACGAGAATGATGCACTTAATGAAGGGAAATACGGTCATTAATCCAGGCACTTTTGATGGCAGCAGATTATCTGTTTAAATATTGCGGGTGAACTTACTTGCCTTTTTCTATTTTTGTCGCCAAATCAAAAACATGATCATAAGAAGCAGGGCTCCGTTGCGCATCGGTCTGGCAGGAGGTGGAACAGACGTAAGTCCGTATTCCGACCAGTATGGGGGAGCTATTTTGAATGCCACTATCAGCCTGTTTGCCTATGCAACAATTGAACCGCTGGATACCGGAAAAATAATTTTCCATGCTATTGATAAAAGAGAAATCGTAGAGTTTGATTCTGCCGAAGAGCTGCCGGTGGACGGAGAATTGGTTTTGGCAAAAGGTATTTACAACCGAATCGTAAAGGACTATGCACATAAGCCGTTGAGTTTTCGTCTATCTACCTATGTGGATGCGCCTGCCGGTTCAGGGCTTGGTACCTCCTCAACACTCGTGGTAGCAATTATCGGCGCTTTTGCCGAATGGCTGAAACTTCCCCTGGGTGAATATGATATGGCCCGGCTGGCATTTGACATAGAACGCAAAGACCTTTCCATGGCCGGTGGAAAACAGGACCAGTACGCCGCAACGTTTGGCGGGTTCAACTTCATGGAATTTTACAAAGACGATAAGGTAATCGTTAATCCGCTGCGCATCAAAGAAAATTACCTGAATGAAATGCAGGCAAACATGTTGTTGTATTATACAGGAACAAGCCGGCTTTCATCAAAAATTATTGAAATGCAAAGTGTGAACATTTCTGCAAAAAAGGAGAAATCAATTGATGCCATGCACAACCTCAAAGAGCAGGCAGTGCAAATGAAGGAAGCTATATTGCAGGGTAATTTGGGGGAAATAGGGGAGATACTTAATTATGGATGGCAGTTCAAAAAGCAAACGGCTGAAGGAATTTCTAATCCGATGATTGATGAAATATATGAAGCGGCATTAAAAGCCGGGGCAAGCGGAGGTAAGATATCCGGTGCAGGGGGAGGAGGATTTATGTTTTTTTATTGCCCTAAACATACGCGTTATGCTGTGCTTGACCGGTTACACCAGTTTGGAGGCGAGTTCAGGAGATTTCAGTTTACAAAAACCGGGATGACGTCGTGGCTGGCCCGGTAAGAGGCCAGTAATCTTAGCTGTATTAATAAATTAACTAATCGATAAGCTGATAAAATGAACAAAATAAAAGAGATTATTACCGCTTCTATTTCCGTAAAGGAAAAAATACTGCATAACCCCTTGTTGATTGCAGCCCTCCAGCAGGTAGCTGATGAAATAGTCAACTGCTATGCCCATGATGGCAAAGTGCTTTTCTGTGGTAATGGCGGTAGCGCTGCCGACGCTCAACATATTGCCGCAGAGTTGAGCGGTCGTTTTTACTTCGACCGGGATCCGCTGGATGCTGAAGCCTTGCATGTAAATACGTCTTATCTGACCGCTGTGGCAAATGACTATTCTTACGACCAGGTTTATTCCCGTTTGATAAAGGCCAGGGGCAGGAAAGGAGATATATTGGTTGGTATTTCAACCTCCGGTAATTCTGGCAATGTGCTCAAAGCATTCGAACTGGCCAATGAAATTGGAATGATAACGGTAGGTATGACAGGAGAATCTGGCGGAAAGATGAAAGCGCTGTCAACCATTTTGCTGAATGCGCCATCGGCAGATACCCCCCGAATCCAGGAGTCGCATATTATGATGGGACATATTATCTGTGAACTGGTGGAAGAAAGAATGTTTGAAAGAGGCAAATAGTTTGAGGTTCAGATTGATTTCTTACAAAACGATGCATTTATTGAACCGCAAAATCATTTGCTTTGATTAGCACTGCTATAATTCTGGCAGGTGGATTTGGCACGAGGCTTCAGGCTGTCGTAAAAGACAGGCCGAAGCCCATGGCAGATATCAATGGAAAGCCTTTCCTTCAACACCTGCTCAACTATTTAATACTTCAGGGCATTAAAACATGTATTCTGTCGGTCGGTTATAAGTGGGAATCTATCAGTTCCTATTTTGGAAGTACGTATCGTTCTCTTGCTTTAAGTTATTGTGTGGAAGATACCCCCCTTGGCACCGGTGGGGCCATTATGAAAGCGCTGAAGAGTTCAGATGAGGAATCGTTTTTTGTCTTCAACGGGGATACTTTTTTTGCGATTGACCTTAAACTGTTTTTTGAAAAACATCATAAAGGCAATTGGATGTTATCAATCGCATTAAAATCTATGTCCGATTTCGATCGGTATGGGGTTGTAGTTACCGGGGATACAGGAGCAATCCGTTCTTTTGAAGAGAAAAAGCATTACAAACAGGGTAATATTAATGGCGGTGTTTATCTTATTGAACGCAGGCTTTTTGAACGGTTGCAGCTTCCCGAAAAATTTTCATTCGAAAAGGACCTCATGGAACCTAACTGCAGCAAGCACCAGTTTCAGGGAATTGTTTTTAATGATTATTTCATCGACATAGGGATTCCCGAGGACTATGAACTCGCAAAAAATGAACTGGAGAAATTTACACATCAATAAAAGCTGGACATTATTCCTGGACCGCGACGGGGTAATCAATAAAAAGATAGAGGGTGATTATGTCCGCGACCTGGAACAATTCCAGTGGAATCCGGGAGTGCTGGAAGCGCTGAAAAAGTTGTCATCGGTATTTGGCAAAGTGCTTATTGTTACCAATCAGCAAGGTGTTGGTAAGGGATTGATGACTGGCGAAACGGTTGATGCTATTCACCGGCACCTGATAGACACTGTCTGTCAGGCTGGCGGTAGAATAGACAGGGTTTATTACGCACCTCAGTTAAAAACGGAAAACAGCGCATTCAGAAAACCCGGCATAGGCATGGCATTGCAGGCAAAAATTGATTTCCCGGAGATTGATTTTTCCCGTTCCGTGATGCTGGGCGATTCAATCAGTGATATGGAATTCGGTAAAAATGCGGGTATGTTAACTGTTTTTATCACGAATGGAAATATAGTTCCCGGTCAATCAAATTTAATTGACCATTCTTGCATTGACCTGCTTATGTTTGCAAATAGTCTGTAATATCAGGTGGTCAAAGTTGTATTTAGACACCACGCCTTTTCAGGCCGGCTCAGCGCAACCACTTTAATTTTCCTTAACAAACATTTGCAACCTGTTAAACTTTAATCGTAAGTAATAAAAGCGGGCTGCAGAACTCGTCTTATATTTACACTCTGAAAATTTTGTTTAACACAAACCAAATCAAGATGAAAAAAGGCAGAATTATCTTCCTTGTTGCCGCAGTAGCGATCGTGCTGATGGGAAGTTTTATTTTTTTTAAAATGAAACTTAAGGCCAAATCAGCTTATGCCAACCTGAAAATCGAAAGCACCACCATGCCGGAGATTTATCAGGAAATTATCAGGGAATCTGATCCGTTTACTTTGTATGGCAGAAATAATGAAATGATTCCAATTCTGGAAAAACGATTGGAAAAGGATCCAGACAACCAGCAATTGCAATTTACCATAGGCTTACAGCATATTTATAATGGAACTACGCAAAAGGGAATTGACTATTTGCTGGCATTGGAAAATGATCCCGGCTATATGAGCAAGCCTGCCAATCTTAAAGCAAATGAAAAGGGTTGGTCTAAAATTGATTCTCTCGAAAGTTTTCTGGCACTTGCTTATTTAAGAGTAGGGGAGCAGCAAAATTGCCTCGAAAATCGTAACGATGCTTCCTGTGCCTTTCCCATTTCCGGCACCGGTGTTCATGAATTAAAACAACCGGCTGAAGAAGCAATCCGTCGGTATCTGAAAATAATTGAAAAGAAACCTAAGGACTATTTATCGATCTGGCTTCTTAACATCGCATGCCAGGCATATGGGTCTGTGCCCCCGGAAGTGCCGAAAAAGCTGCTCATTGACGAATCCCTGTATAAGAATGAATGGGAATGCCCGCGATTTAATGAAGTAGCAATGGATCTGGGTATTGAAAATACCGGATGGGCAGGAGGTGTTTGCTCAGATGACTTTGACAATGATGGTTATATTGACATAATAAGTTCAAGTGCCATCCTCACCGATAATGTGAAGTATTTTCATAATAATGGCGATGGAACATTTACGGATTATACCGAACGGGCAAAGCTTAAGGGACAAATGGAGGGACTGAATGTGGTGCATATGGATTTTAACAACGATGGCAATATGGACTTCTTTATTCCGCGGGGAGGCTGGAAGTATGAAGCGGGCCATTTACCACCCTCGCTTATGCGAAACAATGGTGATGGCACCTTTAGCGATGTAACCATCAAAGCGGGGTTGATGAATTATAACCCGACACAGAGCGCGGAATGGGCTGATATCGACAAGGATGGCGACGTTGATTTGTTTCTGGGACATGAAATGGGTTATCAGAGCAACCTGTACCTGAACAATGGAGATGAAACCTTCACCGATATCTCACATGAATCAGGAATTGACTTTAAACTTTATATCAAAGGGGCTTCCTGGGGCGATTACAACAACGACGGATATCCTGACCTTTACGCTTCCAGCTTTCAAAAACCGGCACGGCTTTACCGGAATGATGGGGTGAAAAACGGAAAGGTTCATTTCACCGATGTTACTAAGGAAGCGGGATGTTCGGGCACGCCTTCCAATTTCCCATGCTGGTGGTTCGACTTCAACAATGACGGTTATGACGATTTGTATGTGTCGGCCTACCAACCCGGCTATACCATCAACAGCTGCCGCGAGTTTATGGGATTGCCGATGGATTCAACCTTATTCCCCTGTCTTTACGTCAACAACAAGAATGGTACATTCACCAATATTGCCCGGCAGGCCAATATTCAATATGAGACATTTACCATGGGTTGTAACTATGGCGACCTGGACAATGATGGATGGCTTGATTTCTATTTAGGTATAGGGGCACCGGATTACAAAGCTATTTTTCCAAACAGGATGTTCCGGAACAATGAAGGAAAGAATTATCAGGATTGCACCATCTCCGGGGGGTTCGGCCAGTTGCAGAAAGGCCATGCCATTGCTTTCTGTGATTTTGATATGGACGGTGATCAGGATGTGTATGCTGATTTTGGAGGATTCTACTATGGTGATATTTATGAAAATGCCCTGTACGAAAATCCGGGATTCAATAATAACTGGGTAAACATCAAGTTTGAAGGCGTGAAGAGTAATAAGGCAGCCATTGGTACCCGTGTTAAACTTACTTTTAATGACAATGGAACCAAGCGGTCCACCTATCTGACCGTAAGCAAAGGTGCAAGCTTTGGTGGTAACCCAATCCGCCTTCAGGCAGGCGTGGGCAAAGCAACCGTTATTGATGAGATTGAGGTAACCTGGCCAGCTACAGGCCAAAAGGATGTTTATACCAATGTAGCAGTTAACAAGATTTACAAAGCGAAAGAAGGTGATAAACAGTTAACGCCATGGGATATCAAGTCATTTGAATTCAGGACTATGGAGCGCCGAATGGCTACCAGCGATTCCACCCATATGGAACATCACCATATGGGAACTATGTAATAGCAATGAATTAAAAGCGGACCCGGAGGATGGGTACGGCTGTGATGAGCGATTGCTTCAGGTACTGTCTTGAAAAACTCAACAATTACACTGAATACCCTTGTCTGATACCTCAGGCAGGGGTATTTTTTTACCATAATGATATTGCACTTGGAGCAAATTTATAACCTGTTATAGATATAGTCTGGTAGGATTTTTAATAACTGTGCAATAAGCCACCACCGTTTCGTAATGTATACTTTCTTTTTTTTCTTGCGAATTGCCACAAGAATTTGACGGGCAGCCTTTTCAGGAGAAGCTTCCCAAAAGCGGCCCTTTCCTTTGGCCATATCGGTTTGCACAAATCCGGGTTGAATATCGGTTATGGTAATTGGAACCTTTTTGTATACGGCCAGTTTTCGTAACCCCTGCAGATAGTTAGCCTGAAACGATTTGCTTGCATTGTAAGCCGGAGCTCTTCCTTCCCCCCGAATAGAGGCAATCGACGTGATGGCTGCAAAGTGCCCGTTACCCTGCGCTTTGAAATGGTTGAAGATAAAGTCAGCGATCTTCGTCCATGCCATCACATTAAGCAGCAGGGTTTCTTCTTCAGTATGCCAATCCAGCGCGGTATTAATCGATCCGGTACCCGAGCTAAGTACCAGCAAATCAAGGCCTCCAAGTTTTGTGATCAGGAGTTGCAATTGTTCCGTTGCATCCGGTGCGTTATTATCAATGGCAAGGGGCACCATGTGTGAAGGATACAAGTCTTGAAGTGCTTGCAGCAATTCTATCCGCCGGCCGGTAACGCCAACCATCCAATTTTCCTGCACAAGAAGCAGCGCCAGCGCTCTGCCGATACCTGAAGATGCTCCAACGATGATTGCTTTTTTCATATCTGTCTACTGGAATCAGGTGAATTCACTGGCTGCAGGAAGGTCTTCTGTAAACTGATAACTGCCTTTGTCCGTATCTATGATGCAACAGTAGCTTGTCTTCCCATTTGAAACAACTAGGTATTTTACCTTAAGAGCCAGATTATAACGTGCTATCTGATCAAATACTTTTTGCGTGAGTTTGATGCTTGCTGCCTTGCATTCAATAATCAGCCGGGGTTTGCCGTTCCTGTCAAATACTGCAATATCGCAGCGCTTTGAAAGAGCATTCACCTTTAGTGATAATTCTACGGCAATAAGTGATCTTGGATACTTTCTCTCTTCAACAAGGAAGCGTAGCCAATGTTGACGCACCCATTCTTCCGGAGTCAGTGCAACAAACTTTTTACGTATGGAATCGAGAATTCTTGCCTGGCCATTTTCCTGCCTGATAATGAAATCATATTTCGGAAGGGCAATTTTCATAATGAGTACGTAGCAGCTTCCGGGCAGTTGTATAGTGAGGCTGCGATTTGAATCAGCAACAAATTACTGTATTTTTGATTTCATGAAGACAAAGAAAGAGATTGTCGATAACTGGCTGCCGCGATATACAGGGTTGCCACTGGAGGATTTCAAGAAGTATATCATCGTGGTGAATTTCAGCAGGTATGTAGAGTTATTCGCCGAATGGCACCGTGCGAAAATAACCGGGCGCGACAGGACGATGATAAATGCTACTGCCAATGGTATTACGATTATCAATTTTGGAATGGGTAGTGCGAATGCGGCAACCATTATAGATTTACTTTCCGCAATAGAACCTAATGCCGTATTGTTTCTGGGTAAATGTGGCGGCCTGAAGAAAAAAAATGAGATTGGCGATCTGATACTGCCAATTGCAGCCATCCGGGGAGAGGGCACCTCAAATGATTATTTTCCTGCAGAGATGCCGGCTTTACCTGCCTTTGCTTTGCAAAAGGCCATTTCAACAACCATCAGGGATCATAAGCGCGATTATTGGACGGGTACGGTATATACAACCAACAGGAGGGTTTGGGAATATGATGAGCCGTTTAAGAAGTATTTGCAACAACTCCGTTGTATGGCAATTGATATGGAAACAGCGACTATTTTTGTTACCGCTTTTAAAAATAAAATACCTGCCGGCGCATTATTGCTGGTTTCAGATCAGCCTATGATTCCCGAAGGAGTAAAAACAGAGGAGAGTGACAAGAAAGTAACGGATGAATTTACAGCGCTTCATCTGAAGATAGGTATAGACTCACTCAAACAATTGATTAATAATGGCGATACGGTAAAGCATTTGCGATTCTAGCAAACCAGGAATTTATCCGGATGGGGAATTGCATTGTATTGGAAGTTTATAAGAGTGTACAAAGTTGGAGGTTCCACGTCAATAAATCCAAAACCTGTAAGGAATCAGAATATGAGACAAGGCAAATTGCTTAGCATTAAATCTGATATGAAGCATGACAAGTACGTATGAAGTAATAATGCGGGATCTGAAAAACCGGATATTCCATCCTGTTTATGTTTTAGAAGGAGAGGAGCCTTATTTTATTGATCAGGTAAGCGACTTCCTTGAGAACAACCTGTTGCCTGAGTCAGAACGGAGTTTTAACCAAACGGTGCTCTATGGTAAGGATACAACCATAAATGAAATCAGGCAGCGTGCCATGAATTATCCCATGTTTTCAAATTACCAGGTCTTGATTGTGAAGGAAGCACAAATGCTGAAGAAGTGGGATGATTTATTGTCGTATGTGCAAAAGCCGGTGAGGTCCACTATACTTGTTTTATGCTACAGGCATGAAAAATTGGATAAGCGTACCAAAGTTGGCAAGGAGATTAAGGATGGCAGTAACTGTGTTTTGCTAACAACAAAGAAACTCTACGACAATCAGGTTCCGGAATGGATCAATCAATTCCTGAAAGAGCGTGGATTTAAAATGGAGCCAAAAGCATCCGCTTTGCTGGTTGATTATGTAGGCAACGAGCTTTCGCGTGTAGCTAATGAGTTGGAAAAACTTACACTGAATGTTAAGCCCGGCAAGGAGATTACAACAGAAGATATCGAAACAAACATTGGCATCAGCAAAGAGTACAATACATTTGAGTTGAACAAAGCTTTGGGGCAAAAGGATGTGCTTAAGGCTAATCGAATAATAAATTACTTTAAAGCAAATCCCAAACCTAATCCTCTGGTGTTTATCATTGGTTCTCTCTTTGGGTATTTTTCCAAAATATACCTGCTGCAGCAAGTAAAGCCGAGAACCGATCCGGAGATTGCTTCATTGCTCGGGGTGGGTAATTACCCAATGATAATCAATGAGTATAAAGCGGCTGCCAAAAACTATACAATAGTAAAAGCAAAGGAGGTTATTGCACTCTTACATCAATACGATCTTATGTCAAAAGGCATCAATACTTCAGCTATTGATGACGCAGCCCTGTTAAAAGAGTTGGTTTATAAAATTCTCCATTAGTTTTGTACATATAGCACAAAAAAAACGACTATGAAAAGTTTCCTGATACTGATTGTTTTTATTTCAGCCACCAAAGGTTGTGAAAAAGAGCAGCCATTGCCTTTAACAGCCGCGACTTCCCAGGCATGGTCAGGAGGGGCTGCCGGTTCCGGCAGAGGCATTAATTATACGATCTATTTGAATATGAAAAGCAGCGCCGATTATGCCTTTGATTCACTTTGGGTACAGGACAAACGGCTTCCGGTTGCTGTTGATGTGCGATTGTCATCGGGAGATACGCTTGTACTTACCGCCACGGATATGACTCAAAGCATCCGCAACATCGATGACCTGAATAATGCTGACAGGGAAATATTGCCTGTGCCCTTTCCGGTTAACGCGGAAGCAGCAGGAATACTCGGCTACCATTACCAGGGCAAGCAAGCATACCTGTTGATTAAAAGCTGGACCAAGCTGAAACCCCTGTATTACCCGTAATATGGATTGGCCGAGTGTGGCTCTAATTCAGAACATATACTTGCCTGGTGCCGGGCGTAATTTTGAACCGTTCGTCGATCCTTTCGCCAATGATGCAGGCAATTTTATCGCCTGATTGCAATAGCCAGAGTTTTTCCTTTTTGGAAAGCGGAACTTTCCTGTCTATGAGATAATCGCTGATCTTCTTTTTTTTCCTCATGCCCAATGGATAAAAATAGTCTCCCTTTCTCCATTTTCGTATCATCAGTGGAAATTCTAACAAATCATAATTGAGGCAACTAACGGCAGCGTCTTTTGGAATCTGAAATGTTGCGGCATCATGTTTTGATATCGTTATCCTAAAGGATGCAAGTTGAACATGCCTGTCATGCTCCGTTATCAGCATATTGGAAACATCCGTAGTGGAAAGTGCCGTAATAATGAGCTGTTTGCGGTCTTTAATCAGCCGGTGAGTTGCAGAAGTGAATTGCTTTCCTGAAATAGCATGAAAAGCGTTGTAAACATCAACTGCCTGTTCGGAAGAAAACCCGTAGTCTTTTATCAGTTCATAGAGTACGGTTTTGGCACCGGGCAAGCGGCTGACAGCAGGAATGGATATGAAATGGCCATCTTCATGCAGGTGAATGAACTTCCGCTTTAACTGATTGATATAGGACGTATAAAGCAGGTCTGCATCATTCCATTTGCTGATATTTTCTGAAAAAGTTTGTGGAAAGGAAGGGTATAACCGTTGAATGAATGGAATAATGTCCAGCCTGATTCTGTTCCGGTCATAACCGGGCGTTGCATT
The DNA here is from genome assembly GCA_964524035.1 of uncultured Bifidobacteriaceae bacterium. GTDB lineage: Bacteria > Bacteroidota > Bacteroidia > Chitinophagales > UBA10324 > JACCZZ01. The sequence goes on along the minus strand of CAZGBP010000013.1, from coordinate 33,814 downwards.
GGAAACATCTTCCCTGAATGGTATGGTATTCTTATCAGCATATTCCTGCAATTCCTTTTTGAAAAAGGGCAATAATGGTCTGATTATTTTTCCTTGTTTTGAAGCAATGCCGTGCAATCCATGTATACCAGTGCCCCGGAAAATGTTAAGCAGAACGGTTTCAATGACATCATCCTGGTGATGAGCCGTTGCGATAAAGTGGAAGTTATTCTTCAGACGGGTTTCTTCAAGCCAGCCATAACGGATTTCCCGTGCCGCCATCTGAATCGAAATCTTATGTTTATTGGCAAACTCAAGAGTATCTGCAACAGAGTTAAAATAGGGGACATTATTTGCCTCGGCTAAGTTTTTCACAAATAACTCATCATCTGCAGAATCATTTCCTCTCAATTGAAAGTTGAGATGAGCGATCCCGAACCGGTATCCTGATTTTTTGAACAGATGAACCATAACCGTTGAATCAACGCCGCCGCTTACTGCCAGAAGAACCGGATCCTTGGGCGAGAAAAGTGTCATTTTCTTAATATGTTCATTCAGTTGGCTGATCATTCCGATGTACGAATTCGCCTGCGTTACTTATGGCAAACGCTTAGGTCAAGGTAGCGAAAATGCAGAAAAAAATGCTGCCGATTATTCGGAGCGCCCGTGAGGCTATGCGGATCCGGTCATTTATGGTCATTTTTTGAATTTGAGTATCTCGTTTGGCATCACGGTGAAAAGGGTGATTTTTCACGGAACCGGGGTCGTTCGGGTAAATATGGTTACCCATGGCAGGCGTGGAAAAGGTAAATGACAATCAGGTTGACAATTCAAACAAATCAATCTATATTTGCGCCAATAATTGTTTTTCCAAATCCAAAACTTAAATTAAAAATTTCTATGAAAAAAATCTCAATCCTTGGCGTGTCTTTTCTTTCTATGATCGCCCTCGTAACTGTATTATTCTTTAACTCCTGTGATGATGATCCATGTAAAGATGTTGTTTGCGTGAATGGCGATTGCGTATCTGGTGTTTGCGCCTGCGACCTGGGATATGAAGGCACCGATTGCAGTACTAAGAGTGTAGATAAATTTGTAGGAAGTTATGCTGCTATTGATGTTTGTTCATCAGGAACTTACAGCTACAATTCAACAATTGCAGCTTCTTCAACAACCGTTAATGGATTGATTATCACAAACTTCGGTGGTTTTGGTTCCACACTTACCGCAACTGCTACCGTTGATGAAAATTCCGTTACTGTTCCCAGTCAAAGTCTTGGAGGAGTGAATATAAGCGGTTCCGGTACGATCAATGCGTCTGCTACCCAAATTCAGTTCACCTATACTGCCAATGATGGGGTGAATTCAGACAATTGTACTTCAACCTGGGATTTGCAATAATTAATGAAATTGATGTTAAAAGGCCGGCCTCAGCAACAGGCCGGCTTTTTTTATAATGTGAATATTTTTTATGTTGATTCTGATCAAAGATTATCTTTGAAAGGAAAGTTGAAAGCAAATGGCGGTTTAATTCCTTTTCTTCAGCGAAGAACTTTCCTTAGATAATGATTTCAAGATTGATGGCATTTAATTCCAGGGTTGCAATACTTGCTTTATTGGCTCTATTGGTTTGCCAGGTTATTCTCATGCAATCATGTGCAGATGAATGCGATAAAATTATCTGTTATAATGGCGCATTTTGCCTGGATGGTTTGTGCGGATGTACAACCGGTTATGAAGGAGAAGATTGCAGTATGGAAGTGCGTGAGAAGTTTCTTGGCACCTACAATGTTACAGACAACTGCACCATTACCGGAAATGCAATGTATACAGTAAACATCGGTGCGGTGGATACCAATGTAACTATGGTGAGGATTGCAAACTTCAATAATGACTTCTCAAAGCCTGTAAACGCATTGATTTCCGGAAACTATATAGAAATACCTGTGCAATCTCCCGATGCAGATGGCCGGGCTGTTTCTGGTATTGGATTATTTAGTGGCGGTTCAACTATCACCTGGAACTATACAATCGTTGCGGCTACCGGTATTCCCAATGACTGTGTTGACTCAGTTTGGAAGAGATAAGCCGGCTCTCGCGAATAACAGGTTACTTCCCATAATAGCAGAAACACAGGTAGAAATTATGCTCCATAGCCATTTCAGCAGGAGAAGGACGCATCGGGTTTAGCTATAAATTTTGGCCTTAAAGAGTAGCACTTACACATCCGGTGAACGTGTGTTGACTGGTTGAACGCAAAGCGGTGTTGTTGGTTTCTTTCAGTATGCCTTGTTCAGAAATTATCGGACGATCATTACATGAAGGTGCATTTGGAAAAAATGTTCAAAGGGCTTTGAGATACATAAGCGTATGAATACAGCTATTGACTGGGATTCCAATTATTCATATATGAGCGACTTAAGCTAATTGATTCACCTGGTCAATAAGTACACTGTGTCAGAAATAAAAAAGCCATTCAGATTTCAGAATGGCTTTTTTAATATCTGCAACCAGGTCAAATTAAAGTTTTGGAGGGGTTACCGTCGCAGGCTGGTTGGTAGCTCCGGGCCTGTTGGTAACGGTTGGCTTATTCGCATCTGTAGTTCCGGGGCGGTCAGTAACAGTAGGTTTTGCTGCGTCAGTAGTTCCAGGTCTGTTTGTTACTGTTGGCTTGCTTGGGTTAGCCACCGGTTTAGGCTTTGGCTTGGAACCCGTAGAGGCGCTTTTTTTCATGGCAGCTTCCATCATAGAATCGGCCCTGGCTTGTGCCAAAACCATAATATTATTCATGCATATCGCATTCAAAGAGTCGCTATACGCAGTCAGTTTTACATTAGCCAGCGAATCAATGGTGGCCATTTCCTTGGCAGTATCAACCGCAGGCTGGTTGCAACTTTGCAATGCAAAAGCAATCAGCAAGAAAGAAGAAAAAACAATCAGTAAGTTTTTCATGGTATGAAAAATTGGCTTTTTAGTAGAAAATGAAGTTGATATATTAATGGTTCATAGCTGCAACAGCAGCATTATAGAGCGAATCAGCTTTCATCTGAACCATCATCGCCTGGTTTGCATTGCATTCTATCATTGATGCTTCCGCAATGGCCTGCATTTGTGACCGTGCCACTGAATCCGCCTTGGCTTCAATTGCAGCCGCATCCATTGGCTTTGGTCCTTGTTCGCAACTTATGATAACGGTTGTGAGAAGTAATCCCCCGGCAAGGAGGTAGCAAAGTCTTTTCATTTTATATGATTTTTAAGTTTGTACAAAAGTAGGCTATTTAGGCGTTATTTAGTAATTGCCCGGCTAACTTTTCAACAGTGCAGGGTAACCAGGAGTGAGCGGCTTTGTTTGAAAACTGGAACGGATGTTGATTTCAAACTAAATACATAAATTTATTTCATGAACCGGCTTGCTTTAGTTGCCTTGCTTTTTATCCATGTTACCAGTATGGCACAAACCGGGTTGTTGCTGCCTGCAGTAATTATTGGACGTGATACGCTTCCCGCTTATCAATTACAGGATGTGGTAGTTGTTTCAAAAAGAATATTTAAGAGTGCCGAGGAACAATCGAGATTTAATGCGCTAAAGAAAAATATTATGGTCGTATATCCTTTTGCAAAGGAAGCGGGCAGTATTTTCAATGAAATAAACAGTACCCTGGAGAACCTGGAAAAACGAAAGGACAGAAAAAAATTTATGAAAGAAAAGGAGGCTCAGTTGAATGTCTTGTTTGAAGGCGAACTGAAGAATCTGACCATTACCCAGGGGGAGATACTCTGTAAACTGGTTGCCCGCGAAACAGGTCTGAGCGTTTATGAATTGATCAGGGAATTTAAGAATCCGTTTTCTGCCTTTTATTGGAATAAAATGAGCCAGTTTTTAGGGTACAGCCTCAGATACCAGTATGATGCGCAGGAAGAAAAAGAAATTGAATTTATCGTTCGTTCACTGGAAGGTAGCTATTAGCGGATTGTAATTACAACCCTTTCAGAGGGTATTGCTTATGGCTATAATATGCTCTTCATCAATCTGATTCATACAACGGAAATGGCCTTTAGGGCATTTGGGAAACCCGATTTTTGAACATGGCCGGCATTTCAATCCCTTAGTTTCTACTATTTCCGATGCAGGTAAGCTACTGCCCAAATAGGGATACATACCAAATTCAGGTACTGTATTACCCCAAACGGAGATTATTCTCTTTTTAAAGGCGGCAGCAATATGCATAAATCCCGTATCGTGTGTAATTACAAACCTGGATTGGCTGACAACCGAGGCAGACTGATTTAATGAAAATCTGCCACAACCATTATAGATCTTTATAGGGTCAGCCGATGACAGGATTTGCCCATCGGCTGCATCTTCCGGACCGCCTATCAGGATAACAGGTAATGGCAAAAGGCCGCAAAGCCGCTGAAGTTTCCAAATGGGTAACTTCTTGGTTTCATGCCGTGCGCCGATTACCAATGCAACATAACCATGAATATGTGTGAGTGGGAGGTCGGCTGCAGAAACATGATCAGCAGTTGGAATGAAATAGTCTAATCCCTTACCATCATTGAATACCCCCAATTTTCGAACCGGTTCCAGGTACCGGTCAACTATATGGACATCAGGCAATACGTTCCATCTGAAGTTAACATAAAGCCATTTTTCAATATTCAGCTTGTTAACAATGTCGGAAGGGCGGCCTAATAACAGGCGGACCCAAAGAGAGCGCATGCTGTTGTGAAGATCGAGTATGAAATCATAGCGCTCTTTCTTCAGTTCACTCATTATTATCCTGAAATCGTCTTTGACATAAATTTTCTTTTTGATATACGGGTTGTCTTCAATGATAGCTTTGTAGGCAAATTTGGTGAGGTAATGAATTTCAACACCAGGCAGCTGTTGATGAATGCACCGTACCACCGGACTGGTTAAAACGATATCGCCAATGGAGCTGAATCGGATGATCAGGATTTTCATTGATGTAAAAATCCGTAATCAGCGGCATAAAGTGAAATGCAAAAGTTGACGAGGCGATAAGGGGGAGGTCATTTCTGGAAGTATTGAATTGCAATCATCACCAACCCGGTTTAGTGAATGTGGTTATCTTCACAGGAAAAAGATGTTTCGGCTTAAGCTTCCAACGGATCCCAGGTGGGCCAATCTTGCATCAATGTCACTGGCAGATATTCTTACAGACCATGCTTATTGTGAACAGAAAGCGACATCCACCTGCATTTCATTGATTCAGAATTATCCTGACCGTGAAGAGCTGGTACAACAGCTTTCGCCCATTGTTACGGAAGAGTGGGGACATTTCAGAATGGTGATTGCGGAGTTGAAGAAAAGAAAGCTAAAACTTGGAAAACAACGGAAGGACGAATATGTAATAGCGCTGAGAAAAATGATAAGAGCCGGCGACAGGATTGAACGTCAACTCATGGATAAGTTGCTGGTATCAGCTCTTATCGAGGCAAGAAGCTGCGAAAGATTCAAACTCTTATCAGAAAAGCTGCCTCAGCCCGAACTTCGAAAATTCTATCGGCATTTTATGGAATCAGAAGCCGGCCACTATACACTTTTCATGAAGCTTGCCAGGAAATATATGCCTTCAAAAGAAGTCAATGAGCGGTGGAAGAAAATGTTGGAAGAAGAAAAAGCGATCATACAATCGCTGGCGATCAGCGGGTCAAGAATACATTAAATATTAATGGTACTTGTTTTGTTGTTAAATTCTGCAAATGCTAAAGGGCCTGAAGTTATTGCAGTCTGCCAATGAGGGTTGACAAATATTCCGTGAGAAGAGTCTAATCGTTCTTTAGAAACAACAGATTGCGCTTAATGCCTTCAAATTTTGACCTTTTCAATGGGGAGTTCTTAAAAAGACGGGCATAGATATCTTCTGTTAACTCCTCCCAATCCGTTTTTTTCATTGAGGTGAGCGCCTGAGAAGGCAGAAACTTCGCTTCCTTGTGTGGGCTGGCAAACCTGTTCCAGGGGCAAACATCCTGGCATATATCACAGCCAAACATCCAACCCTCAAATTTGCCTTTCATATCAACCGGAATTTCCTCTCTCAGTTCAATGGTAAAATAGGAAATACATTTGCTGCCGTCAATCACACTTTGTTCCAGAATGGCATCTGTTGGACACGCATCAATGCAACGGGTGCAGGTACCACAATAATTTTTTATCGGCGCATCGGCGTCTAATTCCAGGTCGAGGATCAGTTCTGCCAAAAAATAAAAGGAGCCAGACTGCTTATTAATGAGGTTGCCATTTTTGCCAATCCATCCCAAGCCGCTTTTTGCAGCCCAGGCTCTTTCCAGCACAGGCCCCGAGTCCACAAAGACTCTTGCGGTTACATCTCCAATTCTGTCATGAATGGATTGCAGGAGTTCATATAATTTATCTTTTATAATATAGTGATAATCATTACCAAATGCATACTTGGATATTTTAGGCTCTGATTTATCCAGTGGGCTGTTGCTCGGGTAATAATTGTAGAGCAATGAAACGACTGACCTCGCACCAGGAACCAGTTTGGTAGGATCGGTTCTGAGTTCGAAATGATGCTCCATATATTTCATTTTCCCGTGCATCCCCTTGTTAAGCCACGATTCAAGTCTGCGGGCATCTTCATCTAATGGCTGAGCTTCAGAAATGCCACAAAAATCGAATTGAAGACGTTGTGCTTCCTGCTTTATAAAAGAGGTATTTTGCCTGCTGTTCAGGGTGTTTGGTTGTAGTTTATTAAAGACTAAAGAACTCCGAAAGTAAGTATTCGAATCAAGACACGTATGTCTGCCGGTCATACTGCAACTTCGCGGTAGAAAATTAGTGAGTCTAGTTCAGGTTGCAATAAATTGTTTAGTTCTTAGGGCTCCCGGAACCAAAGCCTGGTTTCCAATGCCATTGCGCTACTGCTTCGCAATTAAAAAGTGCCGGCAGCACAGGCTGCCTTGTTTGAATATGGTACAAATAGCATCACCACAACGGTACTTTTTGGCTACTTGTTTTATTGCAACCAATTGTAAAGAAAAACGCACGCATACAAATGGTGGCGCAGAATCGGAAGTTGAATAGTTGCTTTCCTTTTCCGATTTCTTTGTTCCCGCTGCTGATCAGGACTTTTCTATATGTCCTCGTCGATAGGCATTGCATGGAGCGTTAATCCATATCTGTCACTAAATTGGAAGAATTAAGGAAAGGTGGTCTTACACTTATCGCCAAATTTGAATTTGCATAAGTTCGGCTGCACAGATACAATTGAAAAACCGGATGTGGTATTTTGATTAATAGTTGACATAAAGTCTATTGTTTTCAGAGCTATACGACAAAATTGCAGCATACAGCAGGCTGTTTTGTGGCTGGCAGTGTATTTGACGAATGAGCAGCATAATCAGAAAAAAACATGAATCCCAATAACCTGACCATAAAATCACAGGAATCGATTCAAAAGGCGCAAGAGTTGGCGTTCGCCAATCAACATCAGTCTATAGAGACGGCACATTTGCTTAAAGGACTATTATTGGTTGATGAGCATGTGGTGGATTTCCTGCTAAAGAAAACAGGTGTAAATCCTGCACAACTTGAATCCAAAATTGATGAACAGATCAGCACTTACCCTAAAGTGAGTGGTGGCGGAGGCCAATACCTTTCCAATGAATGCAATCAGGTAATGCTGAAAGCACAGAGCTACTTAAAGGAATTCAAAGACGATTTTGTTTCTGTAGAACATCTGCTGCTGGCATTGCTAAGTGCAAATGATAATACGGCTAAAATTCTTAAGGATGCAGGGCTTGGTGAAAAGGAACTCAAGCTGGCCATCGCTGAGTTACGAAAAGGAAGGAAGGTGAAAGACCAAAGCGCTGAATCGACGTATAATGCCCTAAATAAATATGCTAAGAACTTAAATGCGCTTGCGCAATCGGGTAAGTTGGACCCTGTAATTGGCCGTGATGAAGAAATAAGGAGAGTTTTGCATATTCTTTCCAGAAGGACAAAGAATAATCCAATGCTTGTTGGCGAACCCGGAGTGGGAAAAACTGCAATAGCGGAGGGCATTGCACATAGGATTGTAAATGGGGATATCCCTGAAAACCTTAAGTCGAAAAATATCTATGCACTGGATACGGGTGCATTACTGGCCGGTGCTAAATTCAGGGGGGACTTTGAAGAGCGGCTCAAGGCAGTTATCAAAGAGGTAACAGAGAGTGACGGGCAAATCATCTTGTTTATCGATGAGATACATACTTTAATTGGAGCTGGTGCAACGGAAGGCGCTATGGATGCTGCAAATATTTTAAAACCCGCACTCGCAAGGGGCGAGCTAAGAACAATTGGTGCGACCACATTGAATGAATTCCAGAAGTATTTTGAGAAGGATAAGGCGCTTGAGCGCCGATTTCAAAAGGTGATAATTGATGAACCTAATGAAGAGGATGCTGTATCCATCTTGCGCGGACTGAAAGAGCGCTATGAAACACATCACAAGGTCAGGATAAAGGATGAGGCCATTATTGCTGCGGTGGAACTTTCTCACCGGTATATTTCCGATCGCTTTCTTCCTGATAAGGCCATTGACCTGATTGATGAAGCTGCAGCAAAGCTCCGCTTGCAAATGGATTCGTTACCTGAAGAACTTGATGAGATTGAACGCAGAATCAGGCAATTGGAAATTGAGCGGGAAGCTATTAAGAGAGAAAACGATAAGAAGAAACTGGATGAGTTGAACAAAGAGATTGCAAACCTTTCTGCAGAAAGAAATGATTTGAAAGCTAAATGGCAGTCGGAAAAGGACATTGCCGACAAGGTTCAGGAAACAAAACAGACTATTGAAGAATTTAAATTGCAGGCGGAACAGGCGGAACGCATTGGTGATTACGGCAAAGTAGCTGAATTACGATACGGCAAAATTCGGGAAGCGGAGCAGAACTTGAAAGACTTTGAATTGAAATTGGAGCAGATTAACAAGGGAAGCAGGATGCTTAAAGAAGAGGTGGATGCTGAGGATATTGCCGAGATCGTTTCTAAATGGACCGGTATTCCTGTGACACGGATGCTCCAATCGGAAAAGGAAAAGTTGTTACACCTTGAAGATGAGTTACACCGAAGGGTTGTGGGCCAGGAGGAAGCCATTGCTGCTGTAAGTGATGCAATCAGGAGAAGCCGGGCCGGGTTGCAGGATGCAAAGCGGCCGATCGGATCTTTTATATTTCTGGGAACAACCGGTGTGGGAAAAACAGAACTTGCCAAGGCATTGGCTGAAGTGCTGTTTAATGATGAAGGTGCTATGGCCCGGATCGACATGAGCGAATACCAGGAACGACACGCCGTTTCACGACTGATCGGAGCACCTCCCGGATATGTCGGATATGATGAGGGAGGTCAATTGACGGAGGCTGTCCGACGCAAACCCTACTCCGTTATCCTGCTCGATGAATTTGAGAAAGCACACCCCGATGTATTTAATGTTTTGTTACAGGTGCTTGACGATGGCAGGTTGACAGATAATAAGGGGCGCGTGGTAAATTTCAAGAATACCATTATTATCATGACATCCAATTTCGGTTCTAACATCATACAGGAGAATTTTGAAAAGGTAGATGAGCGGAATAAACAAAGTGTTATGGAAACCACCAAGCTGGAGGTAATGGAACAGCTTAAAAGGTCGGTGCGCCCCGAATTCTTAAACCGTATTGATGATATTATTCTTTTCACTCCGCTAATGAGAAACGAGATTACTGAAATAGTCCGGTTGCAATTGACGGCATTGGAAAAGATGCTGTTGAAAAATAATGTCAGGATTGGATTTACGGAAGAGGTGGTTGATCAGTTAGCTGAGGAAGGATATGACCCGCAATTTGGAGCCAGGCCCTTAAAAAGGGTAATTCAAAAGGAAATTGTAAATGAGCTATCAAAAAAACTGCTGGCCGGCGAAATATCCAGTGATGATGATATATTGGTGACTACAAACGGCAGGCATGAATTCAAGTTCAGGAACACCGGAAAGCTAAAGATGGAGACAGAAACGGCATGAAAAAATTAGGGTTAACGCTGAAACTGTTACATAGTTATAGTTCTCTTACCGGGATAAAGATGAGCAGAATAAACAAGACAAAATGAGATGGGCTCTCAAATCAAGCAGCGGCTTGCCATTACCGATGGCTTCTGTAATCGTTGCTGTGTATAAGAATGTTAAGTTTCTGAAGCTGGTACTCCGCTCACTGGAGAATCAAACTTACCGGAATTTTGAACTTGTAATTGCCGAAGATGATGAAGACATCAAAATGCGTAACTTCATTAATGCAGCAAAGAAGAAATACAGTTTCCCGATAGTGCATGTGCACCAGCCGGACCAGGGGTTCCGTAAAAACAAAATACTTAACAAGGCAGTAATGGCAGCTCAGGGTAGTTATTTACAATTTATTGATGGCGACTCCGTGCTAAATCGCAATTACCTGAAAGAATTTGTGAAGGAGGCAAAGGAAGGATACTGTTTGTTTGGAAGAAGGGTATACCTGGATAAGAAACTGACAAATAACCTACTGAAATCCGGTAACCTGAAAAGACTCAGTTTGTTGAGAATCCTTTTTTCAGCAAGCAAACAAAAAAAACACGCTTTGTATATGCCTTGGATTTTGTGGTTTCAGCGAAACAAGGTAGGTTTTTGGGGATGCAGTATGGGAATTATGAAAAGTGACCTGTTGAAAGTAAATGGTTTTGATGAAGACTACAACAGGATTGGTGTTGGCGAAGATATTGATTTGGAATGGAGGTTACTAAAGGCAGGCATTAAACTAAAATCGTTGAAATACATTGCAAGGCAATATCATTTGTACCATGATAGAAATGGCCGTGAGGAGGATACCAAACTCAATTTTAAACTGCTAGAAGAGAAGAAGGCAAAAGGGCAATACTATTGTTGGAATGGATTGTCAAAAATAAAACAGGATTCCGCATGAAAAGTGCTTTCGAAAAATTATCTATCCTGATAAGTTTTGCAGTTTGACATGGATACCGGTTCACCTTTCAGGTATTAGAAATTCCGGATAATCAGCAAATACGTCTTGATTAAAAATCGCATATTCAGCCAAAATTTCCGATTTGCTCCTAAAAGTCAGGATGGCGGGATATTTGACTTTAAAGGGTTTCATGATGAATTGCTTATGCCTGGTTTGGCAAAACAAGCCAAACTTGAAATAAACTAATGTCGTAACTACAACCAAAGATGATGAACTTTGAGAATTCGTTAAGAACTTTGCAGGGTATGGAAGAAGACATAGAATTCATGCCATTAATAACGTTGGAAGAAGAAGGCGACGGCAAGAAGGACGTTTTTGCTGATGTAATCCCCATACTGCCACTTCGTAATACCGTGTTATTTCCGGGAGTGGTAATTCCAATAACTGTTGGCAGGGATAAATCGATCAAGGCAGTACGTGATGCATATGCGGCCGATCGTTTTATTGGTGTTATTGCACAATTGGATTCGAATGTAGAAGAGCCGGAGTTCAAAGACCTCCACAAAGTGGGAACAATGGCTAAGATCCTGAAAATGCTGAAGATGCCGGATGGAAGCACAACGGCTATCATCCAGGGAAAGGTCAGGTTCTCTATTCGCGAGTTTGTCTCTTCAGATCCCTATTTCAAGGCTACAATTGACGTTTTAAGTGATATTCCTTATAGCGACGACAAGCAATTTGATGCCATGGTTTCTTCACTGAAAGAAATGGCTGGCAACATCATTAAACTGTCGCCAAATATACCCACAGAAGCCAGCATTATGCTGCGTAATATAGACTCGCCCGGTTTCCTGATTAATTTCATAGCAAACAATCTCTCAGTTGAACTGAAAGAGAAGCAGAAAGTACTTGAGTTGAACGACCTGAAGGAGAGAGCACAAGCCGTTTTAGTTCAACTGGAGTCCGAAATTCAGGTTTTGGAATTAAAAAACAAGATCCAAAGCAAAGTAAGATCAGATATAGAAAAGCAACAGAAGGATTATTTTTTACAGCAGCAGTTAAAAACTATCCAGGAAGAACTTGGCAGTTCGGATTCCATTGAAAAGGAAATCCAAAATCTCAGGGATCGTGCAGCTAAAAAGAAATGGACAAAACCTGTAGCAGATCATTTTGAAAAGGAAGTCAGCAAACTGCAGCGAATGAATCCGGCTGCTGCGGAACATGGCGTAATTCTAAACTACCTGGAATTATTATTGGACCTTCCCTGGGGCGTTTACACAAAAGATAAGTTTGATTTAAAACGTGCCAAGAAGATTTTGGAACAAGATCATTTCGGACTTGAAAAGGTTAAAGACCGGATACTGGAATATCTTGCTGTTTTAAAATTAAAAGGCGATTTGAAATCGCCTATACTATGTTTTGTTGGGCCTCCGGGTGTTGGCAAAACCTCTTTAGGAAAATCCATAGCAAAAGCGCTGAACCGGAAGTACGTTCGCATGTCGCTCGGAGGGTTACATGATGAAGCGGAAATCCGCGGACACCGTAAGACCTACATTGGAGCCATGCCGGGAAGAATTATCCAATCTTTGAAGAAATCGCAAACATCCAATCCTGTTTTTGTTTTGGATGAAATTGATAAGGTAGGAGCAGACTTCAGGGGAGATCCTTCATCTGCACTCCTGGAGGTACTGGATCCGGAACAAAACAACTCCTTCTACGATCAGTATGTAGAGTTGGAATATGACCTTTCTAAAGTTCTTTTTATTGCAACGGCAAATTCACTGGCAACCATTCAGCCGGCGCTAAGGGACAGGATGGAGATAATCGACATCAGCGGATACAGTGTGGAAGAAAAAATCCAGATTGCGGAAAGACATTTGATTCCGAAACAATTGGAAGCACATGGATTAAAAAATAAGCATGTGCACTTTTCAAAGCCCGTGATTCAGAAAATAATTGAAGATTATACCCGTGAGTCCGGCGTAAGAGACCTGGATCGCAAACTTGCCGGTGTTATGCGATCGGTAGCAAAGGACGTAGCACTTAATGAACGCCGTAATGCAGAATTATCACTGGAGGATGTAAAAAGAATACTTGGCATCAAGCGATTTGATGCGGAAATGTACCAGGAAGAAAATCCTCCGGGCGTTGCCATCGGACTGGCATGGACTTATGTTGGAGGAGAAATTCTGTATGTGGAATCACTTTTGAGCAAGGGGAAAGGTAATCTTAAACTAACCGGTAACCTCGGCGATGTAATGAAGGAGTCTGCTTCAACGGCGCTTACCTTTATTAAATCACATGCTGAAAAGATAGGGATCCGGCAGGAAGATCTTGTAAAGAAGGATATTCATATCCATGTTCCTGAGGGGGCTATTCCGAAGGATGGACCTTCAGCAGGGGTAACCATGCTTTCGGCAATTGCCTCTGCATTCAGTGGCCGAAAAGTGAAGAAGTTCCTGGCTATGACCGGCGAGATCACATTACGTGGTAAAGTATTGCCCGTAGGTGGCATTAAGGAAAAAATATTAGCAGCCAAACGTGCCGGTATGAAAGAGATTTTGCTGTGCAGGATGAATGAAAAGGATATCTCAGAAATTAATCCTGAATTTATCAAAGGACTCGAATTCCATTATGTGGATGATATGATGCAGGTACTTGAAATTGCACTTATGAAATAGGCGGGGCTCATTCTTTGTCTTGATGCTTCAAAAAGAGTTCTTTGCTGAATGGCATATTGAGTTGAAGCCATAGCACCCTGGCATAACGAAAGAAAATCGGGAACCCGAGAATAAGAAGTATGGCGTTTCCGATGACCACAACATATAACTGCCATCCTGAAAGCAGCCCAAGCAGCACCACACTGATGGCCGAGAATAATACGGTTATAACATAAGACATATACATGGAACCCCAGTAAAAACCTGTTTCCGGGAAGAACGAAATACCACAAACCGGACAATGCTCCGGCATTTTGGAAAGGTCGTTTAACGCATACGGATTCTTATTTATAAACATATTTCCATGATGGCAATGCGGGCATTTTGCATGGGTGAAGGCATACCAGTGACTTGCTTTGTTTTTAGACATACTGTTGCCGGATTTCTAGTTAATACCGTTTAAAGGCTGCAAAGCAACAAAAATTGGCCGGAAACAAATAGGATTAATTTAGCTTGCCCGAAAAGGAAAGACAGCTGGCAGCAGTATCACTTGAAGAAATACTTTATTTTTACACGAATAATTTTTGAATATGAGACATCAACTTCTGCTATTTATTTCTTTTTTCGGTATAATATCCTGCAGCAGATCACCTGAATCTCCTGCTTTCTATGGTGGAGCATTTGATACCACACAGGCAATTGGCATCACAGAATTAGCATTAAGAATGGAAGGGCAGGATAAGATCGAAACCGTCATTTATGGAACGATACAGGAATCCTGTCAATCTGAAGGCTGCTGGATGAATTTGGTGAATGAAGGAGGCGGCAATTCGGTTTTTGTTGATTGGGATCATAAGTTCAATACCCCACTTAGCATTACCGGACGACGCGCCATCGCTACCGGATATGCCTATATTGACTCAACAAGTGGGAAGCATGCTATTGCGTTCAAAGCGAATGCTGTACACCTGTAGCATGCATCAATTGGCTAATCAATTAATTTTTTTCGTCTTATGAAACACTCCCTGATCATTTGCCTGCTGGTTTTTGCTTCATTTACGGTGTTCGGGCAACAGCAGCCTAATCCTGAAGAAGGCATGAAGACCTATTATCTGGTATTTCTGAAAAAGGGCCCTAATCGTTCACAAGATTCCCTTACACTGGAGAAACTCCAGGAAAAGCATCTTGCACACCTGACTAATATGGCTAACTCCGGGAAGATGAACCTTGCAGGTCCGTTAATGGAAGATGGCGATATCAGGGGTATTTGTGTATATAACACCGCTACGATGGAGGAGGCAAGAGAACTGGCGAATGCCGACCCCGCTGTGGCAGCCGGAAGACTTATTGTTGAAGTACATCCCTGGTATGCCATGAAAGGCGCCTGCCTCAGGTAGTAGCCTCGCATTTTGATTTGACATCATCCATTTTCAAACCAGTTGTACAAGTCGCTCACCATCAGTTGTTCCTTTCGTGCAGCCGAATAATCTTTAATAACCACCCCTTGCTGCATCATAATAAGGCGCGTACCATAGTTAACAGCATAATGCATATTATGGGTAACCAGCAGGGCTGTTAAATTCAATTCGTGAATAACTCTCTCGGTAATCTTCATGATCTTTTCTGCTGACCTTGGATCAAGTGCAGCGGTAGGTTCATCGAGAAGCAAAATTTTTGATTCATCCATTACCGACATCAAAAGTGTTAATGCCTGTCTTTGACCACCTGACAACTTTCCAACCAGTGTTTCGAGTTTGTTTTCAAGGCCCAGTTCCAGTATAGACAACCGGTCTCTTACTTTTTTTTTGAAGAGTTCATTAACTCCGGTCTTGAATGTTTTCCGTTTTGTCCGTAATGCGGCAAGCCGGAAATTATCAATAATACTCAGATCGGCCGCAGTACCTGCCATCGGATCCTGGAAAACTCTTGCAATGTATCTGCTGCGTTGGTAATCTTTGAGCCGGGTTACATCTGTTCCGTCTATGAATATGTTGCCTTTATCGGGAAAATAGGTGCCGGCTATCAGGTTAAGCAACGTTGATTTGCCAGAGCCATTGGCACCTACCAATAAAACAAAATCACCCTTTTCAATTGTTAAAGTGCAGTCATCCAATGCCACCACTTCATTTGGCGTGCCCTTGTTGAATTGCTTTTTAAGATGGGTAATGTTGAGCATGTGTTAAGCGTGCCTTTGCAGCTTTGCCTTGTTAAGATTAATTGCCAGCCCTTCTTCTTAAATTTGGCAGTCCAACAACAGCTAAAACGATCACTGCAGTAACCAGTTTAAGCCAGTTTGGATTTATGCCCATAGTCAAAGCCGCTCCAATGATTATTCTGAAGAGAATACATCCTGCAATAACACCGGCCAGGCGGTAAGTAACAGAATGGAGGCGCACAGCATTCAGCAGTGATTCACCCATCATAACAGCGCCTAGCCCGAAAATTACAATACCTATTCCCATATTAATATCTGAAAATTGCTGATACTGGCAAACCAGAAACCCGCTTAAGGCGGTAAGGGCATTTGCAATCATCAACCCGATTACTTTCATGCTGCCGGTATTAACACCCAAGGCACGAATCATTGTTTCGCTATTGCCTGTAGCTCGCATTGAGAGGCCAAAATCCGTTTTCAGTAACCAGGAAATAATACCCCATAAGGCAAAGGCTGTTGCAGCCATCAGCAGAAGCCAGTTGTATTGTTCGTCCTGAAACCAGGTTATGAGTTGTAATAAGTTGGGAGTATTAATCAATGGTATATTCGATCGCCCCATGATGGAAAGATTAACGGAGTACAATGCCGTCATTACCAGAATGCCGGCCAGTAGCGGGTTTATCTTAAGTCGTGTATGTATGATACCCGTTGCAAAACCCGCAAGCGATCCCGCAAACATGGATAGCAGCAATGCGGTGAAAACAGGATAGTGTTGTGAAAGCAATGCTGCAGTAACAGAGGCGCCGAGTGTAAAGCTGCCGTCAGTTGTTATATCAGGAATGTTGAAGATCCGGAGGGTGATATAAATGCCCAGCCCCATTCCGCAATAAGCCAATCCGAGCAAAATGGCAGAGAGATAGAAATCCATCTATGGTAATGGCTAAAAGGATGAGGGGAAAACAATGTTATACCTGGCAGCCATTTCCCGGTTATAGATTCGTTTGCGCACCTTAACCAATTCAGGTTCCAAACTATTCATATTGCCTTGCCTGAGAAAAAGAGCAGCCTGTTCACCGGCCTGGAAACCCCATTTAAAAATATCGGCACCATAAGCAGCTAATGCGCCGCGTTTTACCAATCCGGCTTCCGAAGTGAATACAGGTATATTTTGATCGCTGCAGCTTTTGGCAATGGTTTCAAAAGATGCAAAGATGGTGTTATCCGGCATTGCAAAAAACACATCAATTTTTTTGCTGAGCAATGAGCTTACCACCAATTGTGTTTCCGCAGAATTATTAACAGGCATGGAAATCAATTTCATGCCTGACCGGTTGCATTGATCTTTAATCACAGACAAAGCAGCCATAGACTGCGGTTCTGCCTGGTTAAATAGGGTACCAATTACCTTGGCAGATGGAAGCACCTCCCTGATCAACGCCACGGAACTGTCAATATAGGAGAGTGTTTCATACACGCCAAAAAGGTTTTCAGGAGCACGGCCCGCACTGTCAGTGAGCCCAGCCATTTCTGGAGTTGGGGCAACCATCATACAAACCGGAATTGAAGATGTTTTTTGTGCGGCAGTAATCGTTGCCAGCGTTGCATTGGTTGCAATAAGAGTCACCTTTTCCGCTATAAAAAAATCAACAGCCTGTGTCAGTGTGGGTATATCGCCCTGCGCGTTACGGTAGATCACTTTAACCGTACCACTGTCTTCACTATACCCATGCAGGGCAAGTGCTTTAAAAAAGCCTTGCTTAGCCTGGTCAATTGTTTCATCCTGGAATGCATCCAGGAATCCAATCGTAGGTACTGTTTCCCTCTCTTTTGGAGTCTGATTGGTACAGGAAATCAGGCAACCCAGGATAACTATTAGAAGTGCTCGTGCCATAAGACGGTAGTTCAGTCAGACAAATATACTATTTCGTGCTGCTCTGATAATAAGATTAGCCGGCTACAACAACACGACATAAAACAGTAAGGCGGGCAACTAGTTTGTATGGTGTCATATACAGGGTCGCCTCCACATTCAAAATCTGACTACGCGGTGTGTGGCAGCAACAATGTTTTGTGAATTGCCATGACCTGAGGAATGAGCAACTCACTTTCATCATTATGAATGATAAAGGTGGCACGCTTTTGTTTTTCGTCTTCGGGCAATTGCTGCATCATTCGTTGCCGTACGGCATTTGCTGTTACACCATCCCGTTGCATTACTCTCTTTATTCGTGTGCTTTCAGGCGCGGTAACAACAATTACCGCATCTAATCCGAGGTTAGCCCCTGTCTCAAAGATCAACGCTGCTTCTTTCAATACATATGGATGGTCTGAATGTGATTCTAGCCATTTGGCAAATGTGCTGAATACAACAGGGTGTACAATGGAATTTAATTTTAGTAGCTTTTCCCTGTCGTTGAAAACAATATCGGCAAGAGCCTTTGAGTTCAATATTTCGTTCCGGTAGATATCGTTACCGAAAGCCGCTTTAATTGCAGCGATGACATCAGGATTGTGCTTAACGATATTGCGGGAAATGGAATCGGCATTGAATACAGGTATGCCTAGCACTTCAAAAACACGGCAAACGGTGGTTTTACCGGAGCCAATGCCACCTGTTATGCCTACTTTTAGCATAGCTGAAAATTGGTACCCACCAAACAGATATCCATATTCTGAAAAAAAATCGGTGGATTTATTGTTTCAAATAACGGCAGGTAGTTTCCGGTTATTTCTGTGCAGTAGCATTGCCTTGCAAACCGCGGGTATATTCCATCGAGATGCCACTGCGTTCCATAATCACCTTGGTATTGGTATCAATCTCCACTTCGAGAGTGCCGTTTTCATTCACTTTGGAAATACGGCCGTGTATACCGGCAACGGTTACAATTTTATCGCCTTTTTGCAGGTTCTCCAGAAAAGTGCGTTGTTCTTTTGCTTTCTTTGATTGCGGACGAATCATGAAGAAATACATGACCGCAAAAACTGCGAGCAGCAATACTAAATTCATCCAGCCTGCACCGCTGCTAGAGCCGGATGGAGTGGTCATCAGAAAAATGGAGATCAGATTCATAAGTTTTTATTTCACTGTTTAACTAAAAAATCAAAAAAAGAGCAACAAACATATTCGTACCTATCACTACGCACCGGAGCGGGACCACTACTTAAATACAACACCTGAAATTTTGATAGTAGTTGTATTTGGGTAAGTATTGGCAGTAACCACAATTCCTTTGTTGAATTCGCCTTCCCGGCCTTTACTATCATAGGCGACCCGTATTTTATCCGATTCACCCGGATTCACCAATCCTTTAGGCCATTCGGGAGTAGTACAGCCGCACGACGCTTTTACAGCAGAGATTAGCAGCGGCACTTCGCCGGTATTAGTAAATGTAAAGTCGTAGGTTACTTTATCGCCCTCTTTGATTTTGCCGAAATCGTGTTCCATCGTCTCAAAAGAAATAACAGCTACCTTTTTATCAGTAGTATCGCCGGAGACGGTGGAAGGGTTTTGAACCAGGCCACCATCAATTTTTTCAGCTTCGGTTTTTTCTTTATGCTGCTGGCAGGCAGAAAAAACCATTGAAAAGACCAAGAGCAAGTAATAATAATTCTTCACGGCAAGAAAAAATTTTAGCCGCAAAGCTATGAAATGATTGCAGTATAAAAAACAGGGCTCCAGAGCGCTGTAATACAATGCATGCTCCCGGTATTTATTTGTTGAGGAGGTCCGGCCTTAACCGGCGGGTCCTTTCTATCGATAACTCATTCCGCCAGGCATCAATCCTTTTTTGGTCGCCTGATAAAAGGACTTCCGGAACGGTCCAGTTATTAAAAGTTTCAGGCCGCGTATAAACGGGTGGTGCCAGCAAATGGTCCTGAAAGGAATCAAATAGTGCGGAAGATTCATCATTTAATACGCCTGGAAGCAAGCGTCCAATGGAATCAACCAATACGGCTGCCGCTAACTCACCCCCGCTCAATACATAATCACCTATGGAGATTTCACGAGTAATGAGATGCTCCCGGATACGCTGATCGATACCCTTATAATGCCCGCACAACAGGATGAAATTTTTTTTAAGAGATAGTTGATTGGCCAGTGACTGGTTGAACAATTCACCATCAGGTGACAGGTAAATAATCTCATCATACTCGCGTTGCGTCTTCAGGAAATCGAGGCAACGCGCTACCGGTTCAACCATCAAAACCATGCCGGCACCTCCACCATACTGGTAGTCATCGACCTGCTTATGCTTAAATGGAGAGTAGTCTCGCAGGTTATGTAATTCAATTTCAAGCAGCCCTTTGTCTGATGCACGCTTCAGGATAGAATGTTCGAAAGGGCCTGATAATAAATCCGGAAGTAATGTAATGATATCGAACCGCATACAATCAATTTAGTGCAAAAATAGACTTAATTCATCAGGCATTTCAAAGGTCGAAAAACAATGCCGTTGTTTAATGACGGGCAAATTCCTTTATTTTTGAACTATGGAAGAAGCTTATATCATTGATGGTATCAGAACACCTATTGGCAGTATTGGCGGTATATTATCAAGTATCCGGACAGATGATTTAGCGGCACTGGTGCTCAAAGAATTGGCAGACCGGAATCCAAACATACCCATTGCGGCGGTTGATGATGTGATACTCGGTTGTGCCAATCAGGCCGGTGAGGATAACCGAAATGTGGCACGGATGGCATTGTTGCTGGCAGGACTGCCGTATACCATTCCCGGCGAAACAGTTAACAGGCTGTGTGCTTCGGGAATGAGTGCGGTTGTTCATGCCTTTCATGGAATAAAAAGCGGAGCCGGTGAAGTGTACATTGCCGGAGGGGTGGAGAGCATGACTCGAGGACCTTGGGTTGTTTCAAAGTCTTCCAGGCCTTTTGGCAACGATGCTGAAATGTTTGACAGCAGCTTTGGATGGCGGTTCGTTAACCCAAAAATGAAAGCAATGTATGGAATTGATACGATGGGAGGAACCGCGGAAAATGTAGCAGAACTTTACAAAATTAGCAGGGCAGACCAGGACCTCTTTGCGTTATCATCACAGCTTAAAGCAGCTGCGGCATATGCTTCGAAGCGTCTGCAGCAGGAAATGATGGCAGTTCGGATTCCACAAAGGAAGGGCGAACCCCTGGTCGCAGATCACGATGAATTTGTGAAGCCAGGTACAACCCTGGATGCATTGGCGAAACTGAAACCGGTCTTCAAATTGGATGGGGGGACAGTTACCGCCGGCAATTCATCGGGGCTGAACGATGGGGCTGCTGCTATGTATATCGCATCAGGAACTGCGGTAAAAAAATATGGCCTGGTGCCTAAGGCTAAAATTAGTTGCAGTGCCGTTGTGGGTGTAGAGCCACGCATTATGGGCATTGGCCCGGTAAAAGCGATTCAAAAATTGATACAGCTATCCGGCATATCCTTAGACAATATTGATGTGATTGAGTTAAATGAAGCGTTTGCTTCTCAAAGTCTTGCCTGTATTCGGGAGTTGGGTTTGCAGGATGATGATCCAAGAATTAACAGGAATGGCGGCGCTATCGCCCTGGGTCATCCACTGGGAATGAGCGGAGCAAGAATCGTTTACAGCGCTGCTCTTGATCTGTCACTTAGAAAGAAACAGTTTGCAATAGCGGCGATGTGTGTTGGTGTCGGGCAGGGTTATGCTGTATTGCTGGAACACTCCAACTAATAATGCCTGTTACAATCTGAGCGTCGACAATTTTTGCCGGAACAGGTCGCTTGATTGCGCTCACGATTTCCGGGTTTGTTCTGTTGAATCCGCGATATGAATAGGCGCTTTTTAAGAAGTGTTATGTTCTGCCTGTTCGCAGTTTATTTATTTTTCCCTGTGGAAGCGATAACAAAGAAACACAGGATTAACAAAACACTATATTCTATACCTCCCGATGAATAACCAACAACAAACCAACCATTTTGTAGATGCACCAGGAGTATTCCGAATGAAAGTTCTGTAATAAATAAAACGCAAATTAATCTGATAAAAAGCCCGGAGGCAAGCATCAATCCTCCTGCAATTTCAAATAGGGTGATTGCCCAGGCGATCAATGTTCCGCCTGGAAATCCATTGTCATCTAAAAAATCCCCAAAGTTTTCTACCGTATCGGCGTAAACTCTTATGGCACCGTGGGCAACCATTAAAAAGCTAACCACAATCCGGAAAATAACCAGCCATGCGGCAGTACTCCAGAATGGAAATTTGTGCATATGCCTGTTGTTCAGTTATAAGATCAAGTGGACACAATTAATAAACCGGCTGAAAAAAGTAATGCCTGAATGAGCACTAATAGACATCAATCAGTTTTATTGTGAAAATCAGATTAGCATTCGGAGGGATGGATCCTGATCCAGTTGACCCGTATGCAAGGCTTGGAGGGAGGTATAAAATAATTTGTCCACCAGGTGCGATCAAGGGTATGCCTGCCTGCCATCCGGTTATCAACTGTGACAAGTAGAATGAAACATCAGTGCCATTGTCAAACTCAACCCCGTTAGTCAGTTCGCCTGTATAATCAACTGTTACGCCCGCACAGGCACTCGGATGATCACCTGAACCTGCTGAAACGATCGTATAGAAAAAGCCACGACTATCTTCCGTTGCGGTAATATTGGCGGCTTCCAGATATGCCTTTAATGTGGCTACTTCCGAGGCCGGTGCAGTATCCATAACATCTGGACAATTCCCATCGTTTTTGTTGCAAGAGATAGTCACTATCATTATCAGAAATGCCAGAATCCTCTTGCTGATCATAGATTAAAATTGGGTTTTATGAAGTTAGATTTTGACAGGCAGCTTGATGATTTTGCAAAAATAGGTCAATTGAAACTACTTCCAGAATATCATTTTCAGGCCTAATAAAACAATGATAATACCGAAGGCTTTTTTAATCTGGTCTGCTGGTAAACCAATGGCTAACTTACTTCCGAAAAAGCTGCCAATAATAAAGCTGGCGCAGAGGATCGCGGCAATTCTAAAATCAACATGCCCGGCTTTGTAATAATTGTACACCGCAATTATCCCGATGGGAGGAAGCATCATGGCAAGTGAGGTGCCCTGTGCTGCATGTTGTCCCATTCCCATGAAATAGACAAGGCAGGGTACTACAATCAAGCCACCGCCAATTCCTATGAATCCGCTGAATACACCAGCAAGTACCCCTATCATCAGGAGAATTATAAAAGTTGTCATCGTTGTCATTTTAGAGTGGATTGAATCATTGGATTTCATTCCGTTAATGTAGTAAATGTGTTGGCAATTTCAGATTTTGAAAGTATGCAACGGCCATGGCCGCCATTAGACTATTCGGAAACAGCTGATACCATGATTGCTGCTAATCTGAGTACACTTATTGAACAGCAATTATCCCGCAACGTTAAAGTGGATTAATGATATGCAATTGTAAAAACCCGTTCATAATGGCTTTCCTGCATTTCAATATATGCAACATAAACACCGGGTGGGAGATCTGTTACATTAATGGAAAGTCCGGTTTGGCCGTAATTGTTTGCAAATGAAGTATGGCTCACCGCGCGGCCATAGCAATCTATAACAGTGACCTGGCCTGCTGAAATTTCGGAGTGTGGAAACGTAATATTAACACTTGTGACAGCCGGATTTGGATACAACATTAATGCCCCACGGTTAGCGATAGCCTGCTGTTCTCCGGTAAATACAAATGAAATGGAAGCAGTGGCCTCACCACAGCCTTTGATACTTGTCACGGAAACACTATACATTCCAATTTGTGAAGCAACATAGAAATAATCGGTTGCTCCGCTTATCAAATCCCCTTCATAATACCATTGGTAGGAAGTATATCCCTGTGTGGCGAACAAAGTGTCTTCATTTTGAGATAATGACGGTACTGCTGGTGGTGCTTCGACCGTAATAAATCCGAACAATACAATAGTATCGTTTCCGGATCCATTACCGGCAATAAGCGTAACATCATAAATACCTGGTGTACTATAACAAACAGAGAGTGGATGCTCCTCATTACTGTTCGATGGAGAAGCACCGGGAAACAGCCACTGCCATGCTGTTGCATTACTGCTCAGATTATGAAAGTCAATACAGTCTCCGGCACAAATTGAAGTATCAGATGACTCAAAGGCCGCCATCAGTTCAAGTTCACAACCATTAGAGGGTGCATTTGCATAATTGAATGTCATGGAACCACAATTCGCTAATGTTGGGATTCCACCGTTAATATTGATATCTGCCGGGTTAACATGGAAAATGACATGGATCCCGCCATTCATGGAGAATTTTGCGCCTGGCTTCACATAAATGGTATCTATGCCACCAGAGGTGGTCATGACGGAATTAGACTCAAGAAATATCGTGTGAAAACCGCCATCGGAATGCAGGGTATCGCCGCTGCATACCCAAATAGGGTCGAAACCGCCATTGATGGTTTGAGTAGAATTAACAACGATAGCATTCGATGGCACTGAAGGAGTGCACTGTGCAAAGGCAATACCTGCTGTAGAGGCAAGTAACAAAATCAGAGTTGCTAATGTCTTCATGCGAAAACCAGATTTACAATTGCATAAAGCTAAACATTCCAATGCTTCAAACGACTAAAATTTACTCAGCGCATCCTGTTTTTGATCATTAACATTTAACTTTCAGTACTTTCTTAATTATCTGCATGCCAGGTGGCATATATTACTTCAATAAATAAACCAGCTGTCCGATATGATAGGCCATGTGATTACTCCTGTTGATGATAATGTTTAATTTATTTCTATAAGGCTGATTTATGAAATCACTTTCCGATACCGCTGTATGCTTAGAGAACCATTGCTCAGGTGACAGGTTGCTAATGGCTGAATTGAGAACAGAAGTTACTTCCTTCAAGTTTGCTTTGAGCACAGCCGAAGAAGGCATCTCCTGGCCCGATTTATCGGGTTGATTTACAAAAATATCATCCAATTGCTCAAACAGCCTTGGCCCAACATCCAGTAATGGTAACATGCCATCTGTTACAGCAACAAGGTGCCCCAATAGGTAAATGCCCCGATTTCTGCCGGGTGCTGTTTCATTATGCAGCTGTTCTTCAGTCAATCGGTCAAGTAGTTTCCATAATTCTGCATTCTGTGTATTCCAGCTGTTTAATACCATTTTAACAAACAATTGAACTTCCATCGCTACATTTTTTTGTGAACAAAATACCGGGATTGGATTGGTCTAAGTTTATGAATCTGCCTGATAATCATTCGCGCAATTGCAATTACATTTTAATTGTTAATTGCGCTGTGTAACTCCTGGGTGCCTCCAGCAGGGCAGGCCTGATTGAATATTCATGATTCAATGAGTTCTTTGTGATGAAGGCTATACGTATGTTATCCGTAATGTTGTATGCCACGCGAAGGTCCATTACAAAATCGCCATGATGATGGGCTTCCCGCCAGGACTTGACACCCGGAATAAACTCTGTTGGTTCGCCAAAGAGGTAAATTACCAGCGGATCGTTCCCTTCAAAAAACGGATCAATGTTAATCATAAAGCTATTGTAACGTGCTTCAATACCCCAGCTGAATTTTTTATAAGATTGCTCCAGGTTGAACTTAAAAGTTGTCTTGAATCGGTAATTTAAAATGATGGTTTGTTCCAGAGAATCTGTTTGTGACTGAGTCAACGTGTTGTCAGCACTGATAAGGCTGTCAACGAAATTTTTCTGATCGACATTTATGGGATTGATGTACGTAATTCCGGCAAGCAGGTAGGTATTAATACCCCAGGTTGTTCCCTGACCCACGACCGACAGTTCCATGCCCGAAATACGTGCATTCTCAATGTTTACTGATTCAAACCCTAAAAAATTAAGATCATATTCACCTTCTACCGGATCCGGATGATAGTAGCCAAACTTAAATTCAATCATATCATGATAGCGCTGCATAAAGGCTGCAACGTCAATATAACCGAGCCAGTTGCTGATTTTGAAAGCCTGCTTTACGCCAAGTTCTGCACTCCATCCATACTCAGGTTGAACCGATGGATTTGGAAAGACTTTCAGAGCGCCAACCGAAGTGTTCACAAATTTTTCTGCGATGGAAGGGTAGCGGTATCCCTGACCGAAAGAACCGCGCAAAAAGGTTGATTTGGTTAGTTCATAATTCAATCCGGCACGAAACACAGGATCTGAATTACCCCGTGCAGTATCAATATGAAAAGCCTCATACCTGACACCGGCAACGGCAGTCAGTTTACCAAAGGATTTATCAAGTTGAGTATACAACGCCCAATTATCACCTGAATGATCACCATATAGTTCAGCATTGACGCTTGTATAACTTGCCAGGGCACCGGCAACCAGGTTCATTCCGAAATTAAAAGATTTCCGGTATTGATACTCTCCGTAATAGTAGTTTGAAATAGAACCCTGATCAGTGTTGTTATTGTTTTTTGTATAGAAATACCTGAACTTAAGATCATGTTGACTCCCGTTCTTAGAAAAATAGGTGACGAAAGGATCGATGGTCATCCGTGTGTTTTTTCCTTCCGAAACAGTTGTTGAAGCCGTATCCAGGCCTCCCAGGGCTTTATAGGCGCCTGATGTATCATCGGCCCATAAAAAATAAGTGCCTGATTGATAATACGTATAATTGATGTTTAAACCTGCCGCCAGGCCATCTATTTTTTTAAACCGATATCTTGTATTCGTATTGATTCTTCCACGAAGGTTGTACTGGCCCTCGTGAAAACTTTGTTCATTATTTATGTTTCCGCCAACCACTAAATCGAGTTGCCCGAATTTTCTGCTGTGCATAAAATTGCCTCCTCCGAAATAAGGTTGCTGGTTTCCCCACCAGACCTTTCTTTTATCAGCAGGGTTCTGGTAAATGCCCTGAAAGGCGGTGATTCTTGTTTCGGGAACCGCACCGGGATAACGGGTGCGCAAATTGATTACTCCGTTTAAAG
Organism: uncultured Bifidobacteriaceae bacterium; assembly: GCA_964524035.1. Lineage (GTDB taxonomy): Bacteria > Bacteroidota > Bacteroidia > Chitinophagales > UBA10324 > JACCZZ01. The sequence goes on along the minus strand of CAZGBP010000013.1, from coordinate 7,102 downwards.
CGGAAGAACCATAAAGTACAGACGCCGCACCTTTGATGATTTCTACCTGCGAAAGATTTTCTATCGGGAGGAATTCCCATTTCACATCACCGGCATCACCGGTTAATTCAGGAATACCATCAACAAGTACCAGCACACGGCTGCCTGCGCCATATGAGAAGCCACTGCCGCCACGAATATTAGCCTGGTTGTCGATCATGGTCATTCCGGGCACTTTTTGTATGGCTTCATCAAGGTCTACCGTATTAGCATTGGTCAGGAATTCTGGTTTGAGTACTTCCATGGAAACGGTTTCCCGGGTGATATTTTTCTCGTACTTGCTGGCAGTTACCACTACTAAATTGAGTTCATTGGTAATTGGTTGAAGTGCAAGGTCTACTGTCAGATTACTTCCGGCTGCGACATTGATAGGTTGTTCTTTATTTTCATAGCCAATTGAGGAGTATTGCAAAATATACGCTCCCGGAGGTAACGAAATTTCATATCGGCCTTCCGGGTTGGTAATTGAACCGATACCGGTATTGGTACTAACCGTTACCCCTTCAAGAGGCGCATTCGTGGTAAAGTCGGTTACTATTCCGGAGAGGGTAGATTGTTGTGCAAGCAATATATTTGAAAATCCGGAAAGAAGTAAGAAGGCATAATACCGGATAGGAGGCAGGTATTTTACCGGAAGGAATTTGCGATAGCACTCGATCAATTGCAGGTTACAGTGCCGGAATAGGAAGAAATCCATCGCTCGGTATTTACTGTGAGGTTGAGAGGCGTGCATAGTTTGCTGTTGAAGATAGCATATTTGTTAAATTCAAAGACCATAATGCGTTTAAGAATCTTAAAAGGCCAAAAAATCGTATAGTCATATAAGTTGATTTGAAAGGAAATTTGTTATTTTTCAAAAATCCAATTTCAGCGGCATGAAAGAAAAAGTACTATTGTTTTTGTTGCTCATTTTTCCGGTATTGGTATCGTGTAGGTCTGATCTGTCAAATCAGGCCAAACAAAGTGCGGTACGCACGGTACCTACCGATACGCTGACTCATGAAGCAATGCCATCCTATTTTTTTCCTTACAACCTGGAGAGCCCGGATGAAAAGTTTAAGTTGCCGGAGGAACTTATGGAGATTTCCGGAATTGATTTCTATAAAAAATCTGAACTCCTTTGCGTTCAGGATGAAGTGGGTAAGTTATATACCTATGACGTCAGAAAAGGAGCATTGAAGGAATCGGTGAAGTTTGGAGAGAAGGGAGACTTTGAAGGAGTGGCCGTTGTAAAGGACACAATATGGGTATTGAGCAGTGATGGCAATCTCCGGCGTATTGTGCATTTCAATACTCCAAAACAGGAAACCTTTGAATTCAAAACGCATCTGAATGAATCAAATGATACGGAAGGCCTGTGTTACGATAAGAAGAATCAAAGGCTGCTGATTGCCTGCAAAGATAAGCCGGGTGCAGCATTGAAAGGAGCCAGGGCGATCTACGGATTTGATCTTATATCCAATACGATTGCTGCTGCACCTGTATACACAGTGAAGATTGAAGCTATAAAAATCTACCTGGCACAAACCGACCGTTTGAAATCGGTTACTAATGAACTGCAAACATTGCTTGACCCAGGGAAAGGGGATCTTACCTTTCAGCCATCTGAAGTGCATGTTCACCCGGTAACCGATGAACTTTATATTATTGCCTCTGTTGGCAATCTTTTGCTCGTTCTTAATCGCGATAACACAATACAATACATTACCAAGCTTAATCCGGAAATCTTAAAACAACCGGAAGGCATCACTTTCCTTTCTGACGGTACAATGTATATTTCTGATGAAGGACGTGATGGCCGTGCTAACATCCTCAAGTTCAACTACCATCGGAATGAAAAATAGCCTGTCAGCTCTGATCTTCCTTATCGCTTTGATTATCGGGATGCTTCCTGCAAAGGCACAGGTAGTTGATTACCGCGACAGTCTCATTACACGACCAGCAAGTGATAAGTATAAAGCACAATTCATTGGCCGGTTATTTTTAGGCAGCCATTATCGGGAAGTCTGGTCGGCTCCCATCACCATGCGTTATCTTGACTTAAAGCATATGAAAGGAGGGCTCATTCCACTTAAACGCGGGGGTGGTTTTCAAACATTATCGTTGCGGTTAATGGGCGCTGACAGTAACCAATATGTTATCCGGACTATTGACAAGGACCCCTCAAAGACGGTGGCAAGTGTATTCAGGAAGACGATTATCACAGATGCTATTCAGGACCAGATTTCAGCCTCACACCCTTATGGGTTTCTGGTAGCGGCTGAATTGGCAAAACCGGCAGGCATCTATCATGCAAACCCAATGGTGCTATATGTACCCGATGATCCGTTAATGGGGGAATTCCGGGAAGCATTTAAACATCAGGTGGTCCTCTTTGAAGAACGGGAATTAAGTAATGCCGGTGTTGAATCCGGATTAGCCGGATTCAGAAAAGTGATTAGCACTGCTGACCTTTATAAAAACCTGCAAAAAAGCAGTGACTATTTTGTAGATGAACATTTTGTTGTACGCTCCAGGTTATTCGATATGATGATCGGTGATTGGGATCGCCATGAAGATCAATGGAGGTGGGCACAGTTTAACCTGGATGGCGGGCAGAAAATGTACCGGCCAATACCCAGAGACCGGGACCAGGCATTTTTTAATTTTGATGGAATTCTTCCCACTTACGCGAGTCTGAATATTATGTCGACGCGCAAAATGCAACATTTTAAACCGATGCCTGTCAGCACCAAATGGTTCAACTACGGTGCTCGTTATTTCGATCATAACTTTATGACTCGAATGACACGGAGTGACTGGTTGCTGGCTGCTGATACTTTAAAGCAATTGCTTACCGATGAAGAAATTGAAAAGGCTTTCCGGATTTGGCCGGATACCATTTATAAATTGTCTGCACCGGAGATTATTGCAGTTTTGAAAGCACGCCGGGACAATCTGCCTGAAATAGCTGAAAAGTATTATTCTTTTCTGGCAGAAAACGTGGCCATAGTTGGTACCAACAAAGCTGATCTGTTCCAGGTTAAAAGAACTGATGGCGGACTGACGGAAGTGTTCGTTTATCAGGTCAGGAATGACCGGAGTGGCAAGCTTTATTATTACCGGAAGTTTGTAAAAAGTGAAACTAAGGAATTGATACTTTATGGACTTGATGGAAATGACATTGTGGAAGTATCCGGCAATTCCGGAGCAAATTCCAAAGTGCGCATTGTGGGTGGAGCGGGGCGTGACAGTATCATTGATTTTTCCAGGGTGTCAGGCATTGGAAAATCCACAAAAGTGTATGATAGTGATGAGGGAAACAGCTTGCAACTGGGCACCGAAGCTCAGGATAGAACCTCAGCAGATAGTACGTTCAATACGTATACGACAAAAAGCTTCGAATACAATTTCAATGGATTTTTTCCTGTTTTCGGATTTAATACGGATGACGGTGTTTTTTTAGGAGCGAGCGTTTCACGGATAACACATGGGTTTAAAAAAAGTCCGTATAAGTCAAAGCAATCTTTCAGCGGCCAGGCTGCATTCAGAACAGGGGCGTTCAGTTTTTCCTATCAGGGCGATTTTACTGATGTTATTGGAAAACTCAATATGAATATCCAGGCCAATGTGCTTGCTCCAAATTATCAACAGAACTTTTATGGGTATGGTAACGAAACAGAAAAGAATTTTCCGGATGAGGATTACCGGCTTCGTATTAACCAGGCATTGCTGTATCCTGCCTTAGAAGCAGGGCAGGCTGACAAAGTGCGCTTCCTATTCGGCCCGATTTATCAGCAGGCAAAACTATCATCGGATACTATTGATCATTTCGGAGAGGTGTTTCCTGATCTGTCGCAGGATAATATTTCCAGGAAACATTACCTGGGTTTAAACACGCAATTCAGGTACAATCCCTTTAGCACGGATTCCCTACCGGTATTCCAGTCACGATTTCTCATTAATACCGGCTATCTAAAACAGCTTGAAGAAAACACAGTAAATTTTGGGTTTATTCGGGGCTACGTATCGCTCTTCTTTTATATATATGACAGCCGAGACAAAGAAAGGCTGGTTTTAGCAACCAGGTTTGGAGGTGGAATTAATGTGGGTGACTTTGAGTTTTACCAGGCTAATATTATTGGCGGAAGAACAAATGAAAATGTACGGGGACTAAGAGGAGAACGTTATTCCGGAAATGCCTCGCTGTACAATAATTTCGAAGCCCGTCTTAAACTTTTTCATTTCAACGCGTACATTTTTCCTGCAGACTTTGGGATTATCGGATTGTTTGACAGCGGCAGGGTATGGGTAAAAGAGGATACCTCCGATAAAATTCATACAAGCTATGGCGGAGGTATCTGGCTAAGCCCCTTCGGGCTTGCTGTGCTTTCGGCTACTTATGCCATTTCAGATGATGAACCGAATGGTCTAATGAATATTAAACTTGGATGGTGGTTCTGAAACAGCTATTGTTAACGGAGGATGCCGCCTGTTCTATATGGTAAATCAAAACTCGTACTCATATGCAAACCCGGCAACATGACGTTGTGTTGCGTTATTTACATTGAATTCCTGATCAAACAAGTAATGAAGCTTTATGGTATGGGCCTTTTTGTAGGTATGCTCTATGCCTGCCGCTAATCTGTATTCGTCAAATGAACGTCCCTTATAGTAAAACGAATGATAGAATATTTCTCCTGAAATGTAAGGTTGCCATCGCTTATTTATTTCATAGGATAGTGTTGTCTTTACTCTGAAATAACTTTCCGCAGTTTCATTTTTCTGTATCTGGTACTGATAGCGCAACCTCGGCTCTATCTTCCATTTTTTCAGCATAATTTCATAACTCAGGTCTATAAATGGACGGTACGCAATTTCATTCTCCCTAACCGTTACCCTGAAAGAAAAGGCTGCATCCATTTTCTTTCCCAATTTATATTTCATGCCTGCTTCTGTCAGGAAAGCATATGCATTCGGATTGTAGTATCCCAGCCTTAGTTCTTCAGACAAGAGCAAAGAAAGCTGCTTAGATAACTTCTTCTCTATTCCGGCGCTTGTCCAGGTTTGGAAAATGGTTTCCTGTGCAGAAGCCATACTGCTGTTCAGGAGCAGGCAGCAAAAGGCAAAACAGAAATGTTTTCGGAACAGGGGTTTCGTTTTTAAATCATCTAATCAAAATAAAATATCCGGATACGCGCAATATCGCGCATGAAGTCGACCCTGCCAATTTCTACACGGTGCACATTTAAGCCTGTTCGTTCTTTTAGATCAGCGATGAGTTTATTGTAATTCTCAGGCCGGATATTTTCTATCTTCTCGTAAATCACCACCTTATTGGCAGCAATTCTTATAAGCCAGACTTTTTCGAGAATAAAAATGGCGGCAACTATCAGAAAGTTCGCAAACAATACTTCTGCAATGCTTACCTGCTCATTACTTAACGAGTTGATTACACCTACACTTATTATCAAAAACAAATAGGCCATATCCATCACGCCCACATTAAGTGTCCGGTATCTCAGTATGGAAAATACGGCAAACAACCCAAATGCTACTCCTATCTCAAGCTGAGTATTGCGCATCATGTAGCACAGCATGAAAATAATGATGTTAAAAAGGAAGTAGGTGAAGAGGTAATCCTTGTTTTTATGAGTAGGATAATAGATCCACCGGATAATGATGTATGCAACGAGGAAATTGAATGTAAATCGAAGTAAAAGATCCAGCAAATCGGAGGAATCCCAGAAAATATAGTTGACAGCGGTAAAAAGTAATTCAATATACAACATCACAGATTTTTTTTAGTACAGTTAACTTAGGTTTAAAGCGATTGTATTTTATTCCCGGATTAGTGAGCAAGGTGCCAAGACAATACTTGCTGATACGGGTTGGAAAGATACGGTTTGCCTGCATTAATTTTTTCCAAACCGACAGGGAACTCACATGTTGCTGCTTCACTTCAGCAATTACCAGTTCATTCAGCGATCTTTCGGCGGTGCCGCGTTTAAAGTTGATAAGCAGATCAATGGTTACACGTTCGCCTGCAGCAATGTTTACCAGGGTGATACGTGAAAAATTATTGAAAATCTGTGGAAACAACTGCTCAGGATTAACACCCAGGCTCTGTGTTGCGAACTCCAGTTCAGGCGGTGTGAGTTCGTTCTTAAATTCAGCTACCCGCAACCTTGATTTTTTTGTGAGACCGGTATTGATTTTCTGTTTTACTTCCAGGAAGCACTTGTCATTATCCACGTATTTCCTGTAACGGATTTTGTAGCGGCTGGCACGGCTATTATGATGGTCGTGATATGATTTTAGTGCAGCCGTATCAAAATATTGGTTTTGGTACCGAAACAACTGCAAGCCATCTATGATAAGCACCTGGTAATCATCTTTTACCTTCTCTAAGAAGGCATTCAGTTGGGATAGCCGGAAAATGTATTTCATATCAAATCGGCTCATCAACTGTACTGATTCCATTTCCTTCAGAGTTATGGGCTTAAAACCGGCCAATAGCCTGGATAACTCTTCATGCTCCTTCACATGCTCAACGGTACTCATAACGAAATACTTTCTTTGATTTAACCGAGCCATCTTTATGCAGCGTTGTCTTCGAAATTCTGTTGCCTTCCGGGTCATAGCTATAAACCGCCACGGTTTCAATTTTACCATCCGGGAGAAAGGTCGTTTCCTTCACTTTTTGCTGCTTTTCATTGTACTCGATGGCTGAATGGTTCTTGACTTTGCCATCATCGTCGTATTCTATTTCCTCCGTCAGGTTTCCCTTTTCATCATATGACCTGAATGACTTTGTAATCTCAATTTCCTTCCCGCCTTTGTTTTCAATCGCCACTTCAGTCACGGATTTAACCTTGCCGGTTTGCGGCGACTCCTGTGCCGCCAATTTGTTAGCTGAAATCAGAAACGCTAAAATCAGCATTATTAATGGCAGCCGTCTTTGGTGTTGTTTATGTTTCTTATTAATCATCGGTAAACTAAAATTTTCTACTTTCTCAAAACGATGTCTTCTACTTCTGTGGTGGCATTTTTTTCGGTGATTTCAATTTGTTTAAAGACTGCC
>CAZGBP010000012.1:0-53712 GCA_964524035.1 uncultured Bifidobacteriaceae bacterium | reverse complement strand
CGCCGCACCGGCTGGCGCAGTTTCCATTTCAAATGATATTGCATTACAGAACGATGGTTTCATACTTGTTGCCGGAAAGGATGGTGACGTTTTTGGAGGTGGCTTCTATTTTACCTTACGACGGTATTCACCCTCTGGACAATTGGATACTTCATTTGCAAACAATGGTGTATATAACTCACAACAGTCTTATTACTTGAGATCACTGAAGTCTATAGCAATGCAAAGTGATTCTAAAATCATCGTTGCAGGCGTTTGGAATGATAGTCTGTTGCTGATGCGATTTATGCCACAGGGAATTCCCGACTTTACGTTTGCTTCAAATGGAATGACAATCAACCAATTTAATAGTTTGGAGTGTTCAGTAAACAAAATATATCTGTTCCCGGAAGAAAAAATTACTGTGCTTGGAAGTGCTACAAACTATACAGACATCAACAAGGTAGTTATGGCCAGGTTTCATGCCGGCGAAATTTCAAATGTGATTCCTGCAGAACCATCCGCTCAGTACGATGCATTGGTTTATCCTAATCCGGCAACTGACTTTATCACCATCGCTTTAAGCAATCACATCTCAACTGCTACGCTGCTGATCACTGACCTTTCCGGAAGAACTATTTACAAAACCACAGCACCCGCCAATCAAAAGATAATAGTGTATACCAATAATTTTCCAGCCGGCACATATCTTCTGCAAATTCATTCATCAGGATTGCTTAGCAGGAAAAAAATAATCATCTTAAAATAAATTGTTAGCATCTTGCTAACCTGATATTTTCCAGATAATATAGGCTGACCAGATTTTCCCAAAACAATCTTCCGGGCAATTTTTTGATAAAATAATTTAAATGAAGAATAACAACTTAGTTGAGTTCACCTACCATCCAAAAGGAAATAAAGAAGACTGACGTCAACAATTTCCAATGCTAGCAGACCCATCCATATTAGTTTACTTGCTTATCAGGAAATGACAGCTAATTAAAAGATCTTCCACCACAGATATCCTGTTTCATTTCCATCTCAGTTGTATTGAACAATCATCATTTTCAAAATGTATCCATTCGGATACGATCCCGGCTGCGTTTCAAAATTTTGCTCTTCTTTGTAAATCATGCCAACATGCTTAGCATATTTCTCTGTATAGCTGACGGTTTGAATCGCATTACTATCTTCATGCTGTAACACCGTTATTACAGAATCAAATAAGCCTGCATAGGTATTAAAAGCTACATCTACTTCGGTGTATTTATATTCCCAATCATTGAGGTACACCAATGGGCTATCAGTGTTGATGTAACTGTTTCCTGCCCAGGTTTTGTTCAGTAAAACCGGGAAACTGAGTTTAATAAAACGCAGGTTCTCTTCCACCTTTTCAGCTGTTGTTTCCGATACCTTTGCCGACCAGACATCGATGATTCTCCAGGTGCCATTCGCAGAATCCAGCCGGCTTCTTACAATTCTGAATGCCTGATCGCCACCGGCATCAATAAAAGGACTGTCAACGGCCTCCATCAATTGATAATGTACTGTATCAGTGGTATTGAAAAAATCACTCATCACAATGGAATCCACTTCATAAACAATAAATTTACCTGTACTCAGTGGAAAATAACTCGTGTCGAATGGAACGGGCTCAACAGGTGAATCTTTACACGATGAAATAATGACCATTAGAAAAAAAAACGAATGAAGTAACGCGGGAATCCTAAGATGTTGCCCTGATATGCGCATAGCTGTCGCTGATTGAAGCATCAGAGATTAAAACTTGAATGAATTAATCCACCGCCGATTACGTCATTTCCTTCATAAAACACAGCCGATTGTCCCGGCGCAATCCCCTTCACCAGTCCATCAAATTCCACTTTTATTTTTTTGCCTTCATTATATAATCGGCATGGCGTTCCGGCATCTTTATAGCGCACTTTCGCAATCGCCTCCATGCCATCCCTGATGCCTTCATACTTCTGCAGGTTGATGCCCCCTACCAGCATACCACTGCGCTGCAGGTCGTCTTCCTCACCTAAAACTACGGTGTTGGTTGCTGCAATAATATCAGTTACAAACATCGGTTTACCAAGTGCAATGCCCAATCCTTTGCGTTGCCCGATTGTAAAAAAGGGATATCCTTCATGTTTACCTATCACTTCTCCCCGCGTATTCACAAAGGTTCCTCCGGAAACACTTTCTTCGAGGTGGGGCACCCTGCGTTTCAGGAATCCGCGATAGTCATTATCGGGTATAAAACATATTTCATAGGATTCACTTTTCTTTGCCAGGTCTGCATAACCCCATTCCAGACACATTTTCCTGATATCTTTCTTATGAAATCCGCCTAACGGGAAACGGCTGATCGCCATATTTTCCTGTGCCAGCCCCCATAATACATAGGATTGATCTTTCCATTCATCCACGCCTTTTGAAATCACATAGCGTCCATTTTCATTTCTGATTTGCGCATAATGGCCGGTAGCAATAAATTCGCAATCCATCTGCTTTGCCCTTTTTATCAGAGCTGTCCATTTGATATGGGTGTTGCAAAGTACACAGGGATTTGGCGTACGCCCTGCAATGTACTCTTCCACAAAATCTTCAATTACGGCATCTCCGAATTCTTCCCGGATATCAACAATGTAATGCGAGAAGCCCAGGTCAACAGCTAGCTGCCTGGCATCATTCATAGAATCGAGATTACAACAACCGGTTTCCTTCTTGCTTCCTCCTGCCGATGCATAATCCCAGGTTTTCATGGTGATGCCCACTACCTCATACCCTTCCTCATGCAGCATTACAGCCGCCACAGTACTGTCTATACCACCACTCATTGCCACTAATATCTTACCGTGCCTGCTCATAAAGTCAAATCACTGTTGTATTTAATTTTGAGTACTCCGGATTTACGGAATACGGAGTCGCCAATCGCACAAAGATACAATTTGAACAGGGTCATAGTTCCTTCCAAATAAATCCAAATTTTGCAATCTTTACCAAATGAAGGATGGGCATAAGCAAACCATTGGCAGAACGGACAAAATCGATTTTCCCGAATGGAACTTATATGACATTGACGCAAAAATTGACAGCGGAGCGTATACTTCAGCCATCCATTGTGAAAATATCGAAGCGTTTTATGTCAGGGGCGAACACCAGGTCCGGTTTACCGTTCAGGGTGCAGAAAAAAAGATTACCCAGCAATGCAAAGTATTTGCCAGCAAGCAAGTGAAGAATTCATTTGGCCAGATGGAATACCGTTACTCCGTAAAAACGGCCATTGTGCTATTCGGAAAAAAGTATGTCATAGAACTTGCCTTAACAGATCGTTCAACAATGAAAAACCCGGTGTTGCTTGGAAGAAAAGTTTTGCGTGACCGTTTCATTATTGATGTAACGAAACAAAATCTTTCTTACCGGGAAAAAAGGAAATTGACAGGAAGCAGTAAACAACCCAATGCAACTCATTAGCAGTGTCAGTTAATGTGCTCCCGGTTCATTGGGGCTTAACCCATTCACCTTTCAAGATCAGACTGCATTATGAGAATTGCCATCCTTTCCAGAAATCCAAAGCTGTACTCCACAGCCAGGCTTGTTGCGGCCGTGACAGCGGCAGGGCATCATCCGGTAGTGCTGGACCATACCAAATGTTATGTGGGTATAGAAAAAGCAAAACCGGCGATCTATTATGCAGGCAGGGAAGTGCAGGAAATTGATGCCGTAATTCCCAGGATTGGTGCTTCCGTTACCTTTTACGGAACTGCCATCGTCCGGCAGTTTGAAATGATGCGTATCTATTCTGCCAACGAATCGCAAGCCATCGTGCGCTCGAGAGATAAACTCAGAAGCCTTCAGCTGCTCTCGAGGGCAGGATTGGGAATTCCAAAGACTGTGTTTGCCGATAGTTCCCGCAATGTGGACGATCTGATCAAAATGGTAGGTGGTGCGCCATTGGTTATCAAACTCCTCGAAGGCACCCAGGGTATTGGGGTGGTATTGGCAGAAACCAACCGAGGTGCAAAGTCAATTATAGAAGCTTTTCTCGGAGAGGAAATTTACATTCTAGTTCAGGAGTTTATCAAAGAAGCGCTTGGCATCGATATCAGGGCATTCGTGATTGACGGCAAAGTAGTTGGCGCAATGAAAAGACAAGGTCCGGAAGGTGAGTTCCGTTCTAACCTGCACCGAGGCGGATCAGGAACCGTGGTAAAACTCTCCTTGGAAGAAGAACTGTCTGCAATCAGGGCCGCAGACGTACTGGGGCTGAAAATTGCAGGAGTAGATATGCTCCGAAGTTCAAGGGGGCCTATGATACTTGAAGTAAATTCTTCTCCTGGACTAAAAGGAATTGAACAGGCTACCGGCCTTGATATTGCAGGAAAGATTATCGCCTTTGTGGCTGAACAGGCTAAAAAGAAAGAAGTAGCAGATAAAATCGGCTTCTGATGCTTTGCCGGATTATTTTGTAATAACCACTTTCTGGTTATACCAGGTATTACCCGCCATTAAACTAACAAGGTATATCCCTTCCGGCAGTCCATGGGTCGTTATCTGCCAGCTATTTTGACCTGCCTTACCATGAACGACCTCTTTTTTCAAGGTTCTGCCATCGATAGCTATTAATCTTACTTCAGCTGCTCCATCATGTACCAAAGATGCAGTAACGGTAAAATCAATGCCTGTTGCAACCAGATTTGGAAGGACCCTAAGTGGTGATGCCTGCAGATTCGGCTGATTTATTCCGGTTCCAAGCACGGTATAGAAAGAATCCGGTACGGACCACGTGCCACACGTATAACCGTTCTTTAGTGGCAGTACACGCCATTTGTACAGTTTGTCGGGATTAAGCCACGTAGTCAGAAAAGTATCGGAGACCAATTGATCAATTTCCGTTGGCTCTGCACCAAATGTTGGCGCGCGGGTAACTTCAAGGTGATAGTAGGCTGCCCCGGGCACTGATGCCCATCTGAATTCAACAAAGTCATTTGGCACATCAACGGCAACATCAACCGGTGATGTTAATTGTACGACTCCTGTTATCGGGGCAACATCCGGTGCGGGGTGGTTCAACAGGTCGGTGCGGTTAAAGGTAAGGTTGTAATTCATAGCACTCATTTGTTCATTGCTGAACTTATCCTGGCATTCATCATAAGAATAACTCATATACAGCGTCTCATCCGGATCATATGCATCCCCATTCGGGTCAGTTTCAGTGCCGGTATACGGGCAACTCCATCGGTAATTCAGAAAATCAGCACGCGTATCGCAAAACATATCACCGGCATATTCGCAGTTGCTTCCATTTACATACTCCTTTTGCCCGCCAACAACATTAAATGGATGTGGTAAAGAAAAATAATGTCCGAGTTCATGTGCTAAAGTGGTGCTACCGGGTTTGTTACAATTCTTGGCAACCGTCAGCGCATCCGGTCCATACGTGTAATAGCCGCAATAGCCGGCCGGGTTATTCACGATATACACATTGGTTACTCCATCCACATTGTTCTGATACATCATCTCGTTACCGGAACTGATATCCAGGTCGAAATATTCACTATTGGCTATATAATTCAGGTCACCGTATATATAGAAATAGAATCCGGTGGAAGCGAATTTTGAATTCAATTCACAAAGCAGAGTCCACAGATTGGCTTTGCGGTAATAGCCTGTTCCATTTGAACGACCTACAATATGAATCTTCAGCGGAACAAACCGGGTCACCCGTTCAGTGCTTGCAATACCATTCTCCAGTTTATATTGATGGTATTCCAGCAACTGAGCTTTCATCTCATCTCCAAATGAGGTACCACAGGGTTCCTGAGCAAAGGCAGGTATCCTTGTTAATATTATAAAACAAAGCAGGTAAAATATTTTCATTGATGTGGCGGCATTTAATTCAATGTACAAAAGTATTAAATCGGGGCCGAATTGTCATATGCCCCTTTGCTCAGGTGTTGACAACCGGAAGCCATTGTTAAGAAAAGCTGTACCCGGTTTCACTACTAACATTTTTCCATTTTACCTGAGGCAACGATGTAAAAGTATTTGTTGAATAGGTTCGATATGGCAAAAAGACAGCGGTTGATATTAGTTTCAAGAGCAAGCGCTAGCTGTGGTCTCGCCAACTGTAATCAGCGGTTGCCGTCGAGGCCTCTCCTTCATACGGAAAGCTGGAAATTTCATACCTGCTTCCGATTGCATGACTTATCGCACTATTCACGTTCAATTTGTTTTCTATTTTTGCGCGCAGTTTAACCCATAAAACTTAAGTCAAATGAAAGTTACTGTAGTAGGTGCCGGAAATGTCGGAGCAACATGCGCTGATGTAATTGCCCGCAATGATTTTGTTCATGAAGTACTGTTGCTTGACATCAAACAAGGCATTGCGGAAGGCAAATCGCTCGATATCTGGCAGACTTCCCCCATTAACATGTTCAATACGCGGGTAAAAGGCGTAACCAATGATTATGCAGCCACAAAAGACTCTGATGTGGTGGTGATTACCTCCGGTCTTCCCAGAAAGCCCGGCATGAGTCGCGACGACCTGATCTCCACCAACGCCGGTATAGTAAAATCGGTAACCGAACAGGTGATGCACTATTCACCGGATACGATCATTATCGTTGTTTCCAATCCATTAGACGTGATGACTTATTGCGCCTACCTTACAGCAAAGATTGACCCAAGCAGGGTTTTCGGAATGGCAGGTATCCTGGATACAGCACGTTACAAAGCATTTCTGGCAGAAGCGCTGAACTGTTCTCCAAAAGATATACAAGCCGTTTTACTGGGAGGCCATGGCGATACAATGGTTCCCCTGCCGCGTTATACAACCGTTGCAGGCATCCCGGTGACCGACCTCATGTCAACTGAAAAACTTAATCCCATTATTGAGCGTACCAAGAAAGGTGGCGGAGAACTGGTTAACCTGATGGGTACAAGCGCCTGGTATGCTCCCGGAGCAGCAGCGGCACAAATGGTAGAGGCAATCATTAAAGACGAGAAGCGTATATATCCATGCTGTGCCTGGCTGCAGGGAGAATATGGACTGAAAGACATATACCTGGGTGTGCCGGTAAAACTGGGAACAAAAGGTATAGAGGAAATTATCACGCTAAATTTAAACGAGGCGGAAATGGCGCTTTTAAATGAATCGGCAAAAGCGGTGAAGGAGGTAATGAGTGTGTTGGATAATATGAAACTGATCTCATAGCCTTTCAGTAAAATGCCGGAGGATTGGTACCGCAATTACCGGCTGGTTGTTATGGTGAGGCGCATTAAGATTCATACGGCATGATGGTCTCAGCGTATGCAGTTCCCTTTATGTTCAGTGCTTCTAACACGGGGCAGTATCTGCTATGGGCAATAATAACAGAGGGAATCATACGTGCCATTCATGGAATTGTTTGCAGCTGTAGCGGCATACGGGAGTGGCTTGCCGCTTACTTTCCCGTCAGGTTCCCTTACAGTTCTTTTTTTGCCAGCATTTGTTTATTTGATCACATACCGGCTCATCCAAAATCAATATTAACCTAACTTAGCGCAATTCCATGGGCAGCTTGCCTGCCTCCAACTATTTGAAGCCGGCTCCTTCATTTAGCAATTTTACCTGCCTCATCCGGCATATATAATCACCCCACAAGCTTTCTACCACATCAGCATGTCAAAAAAAATACGCATCCCGCTAGAAGCATTAAGCCTCCAGGAAGAGGGATTTCATCTGTTCGTGAAAGCCAAACTCGGTAAACATTCCATGAGATTACTAATTGATACCGGTGCGTCTAAAACAGTTCTAGACAAAAAATTCTTATCAGAAAAATTCCCCGAACTGGTTTTGGAAGCCAATGAACAGCTAACCACAGGAGTAGGCTCCAACACCATTCAAAGTGAATTTGCTGCGGTGGAGGTACTGCGTTTGGGCAAACTTAAACTCAAAAACTATAAAGTGGCCGTGCTGGATCTGCGCCATGTGAATGAAACCTATAGCCTTATAAAATTACCACCCATTGACGGGGTACTCGGTTGCGAGGTACTGGTAGATTATAAAGCCGTAATAGATCTTGGTAAATCTGAACTCAGGGTTAAAACATACAAGTGAGTATGTTTTGATTATTATTGCGTAATTTTGGATGATCTACTTTGATCAATCGTTAATTGAAATGCCCAAGTTTATTTTATTCTTGTCTGTACTCCTGTTTTCATTTCTAAGTTGTAAAAAAGACAAGTCCGATGCAGTGGATCAGTCGAACTACCCGGCTGATGTTTCCAGGATTATCAGCACGAATTGTTCCATAACCGGATGTCACAACCAGCAGTCCAAACTTGCAGCCGGCGGATTATCCATGGAAACATGGGAGCAGTTATTTGAAGGAGGCAGCGGCGGGGCTACGGTTATTCCATTTCGTCCGGATCAGAGCTGGCTGATGTATTACATCAATACCGACACAAACCGTGGCATTGCACTTACTCCAACAATGCCCTTTAATAAGGCTCCTCTTTCCGATGCCGATTACAATACCCTGCATGCCTGGATAACTTCCGGTGCTCCGGATGCCAATGGGCAGATTCCTTTTCCAAATCAACCCGACCGTCAGAAGTTTTATGTATCCAGCCAGGGTTGTGATCTTGTAACCGTTTTTGACACCAAGACTTTACTTGCCATGCGCTGTATTGATGTTGGCGCACTCACAAGCATTGAAGTGCCACACCAGCTAAAAGTATCACCTGATGGTAAATACTGGTATGCCTGTTTTGTTGCCGG
This sequence comes from uncultured Bifidobacteriaceae bacterium, assembly GCA_964524035.1. Taxonomy (GTDB): domain Bacteria; phylum Bacteroidota; class Bacteroidia; order Chitinophagales; family UBA10324; genus JACCZZ01. The sequence goes on along the minus strand of CAZGBP010000012.1, from coordinate 44,963 downwards.
CACGGTGATGCAAAGATTCAATACCCTGGATGATTCGTTTGCCGGTGAGATTGAAATAGGCCCGGGTAACTGGAATACTATGGCGATCTCTTCAGACGGGACCAAAGCTTTTGTTGTGGACTGGGACGATGAAGGTAAAGTGGCATACGTTGATCTGGAGCAAATGAAATTTATCCAGTATTATCAGGGAAGCGGACTCTTTACGCAACCACATGGCAGTTGGCTGAATACCGCTTTCACTACCTTATATGTTACTTCGCAATATGGCAACTACATTTATAAAGTCGATATCACCAATCCATCCTTCCCCGATATTGAAAAAGTAGTATTGAAGCCCGGTCAACAACCTAACAATATACAAGGGACACTCGATCCGCATGAGATCATGCTTTCTCCTGACGAGACAAAATATTTTGTAACCTGTCAGGCCTCTGATGAAGTGCGCGTGATGGATGCCGCCACCGATACACTGATTACCATAATTCCTGTAGGAAACTTCCCGCTGGAGATGGCGATATCATTAACCAAGCCTTACCTGTTTGTAGTTTGTGAAGAAGATCCCTGCAGCGAACCCGTGTGCAAAGGATCTGTGTATGTAATCAATTACAACGATTATTCGGTGGTCACGTCCTTACAATCCGGGCTTTTTGAACCGCATGGCATTGCTATTGATGATAATGCAGGGATAGTGACCGTTGCCAGCAGAAACGTAAATCCCGGAGGACCTGCACCGCATCATGTATCAGAATGCGGCGGAAGAAATGGCTTTGTCAAATTTATAGACCTGAATAGCCTGGAGTTTATTCCGGATTACCGGCCTGAACTCAGCGTTGATCCGTATTCGGTTGCGGCGAAGGTGAAATGAATATGATTTCATTAGCGCTGAAAATAAATTCAGCCAGAAGTATGACCGGTTAAACCCAGATTTTGCAGTTGAAAGTTGATGTTGATTATTTCAAGGAGAATTCCAACTGCTATGCAGTAGAGAAAATTATAGAACCTTTATCCAGCAATCGTTTCAACCATTGAACTGAGATTTCAAAGCAAGTGATGTAAAAATTTTTCAACAACAAGATTTTCTTAAGCCGCGTAATTGGTAATAACCCTTACTCAATAAAGGTTTTGAACTCTTCAAAAGAATCAACTGCAAAATCCGGGTTAAAGCAATGAAAGATTTCCAAAACTTCGCGGTGATAATGTATAACGGAAACTGTACACTTTAATCCAATCCGAACGATCAATCCTGACCTTTGCAATATACTCACCCCTTGCTATATGAGTTCGTTTTCAATGTTCGTTTCAAAAAAATTATAGTCGTTTACTTTGAATACCTACCCTGAATGTGGTGCCTGTAAAAGCCATGCCCTTTTTAAGCACATCTCTTCTGTTCAGAGCCGCTGATTAATCGTTCAGGCGAACTACATTGTCTATCATAAAATCAGGTAATGCAGGGCATGTGCTTGCAGGCAAGTCAAAATAGATTGAAAACAATTGTTGTCATCAGGCAGACGAAAAGGGATACCCGGGATTTTTACAACCCACCCTCACAAGATAGAAATCAGGTATTCAATACCCCCCTATTTGTATGGTCCGGTAATCATATTTCGTGCGCGGAAATTTCTTCTTGATAAAATAATTAGGGATCAGCAATACGCCACTTACTACAGCAACCCCAACTCCACTCCAGAAAGCAATCTCTTCTCCATCAGATCGCTCTCCGTCTTTCCCACCATTGGCAGTTATTGCTATGGTGGCGATGCCCGCAGCAAATCCGACAGCGGCAGCGGCGCCAAGAGCTGTACCGGGATTAAACCGGAATTCCGTAATATCATTTAATGAAATAAACCGGCTGTCGATATAAATAGAGTCTTTGCTGATGGCTTTCACCTTTCCGGAAATTACCACTCCATTGATAAGCGTTGTATGAACTTTCGTATTCCGGAATAGCGTATATGGCTTGCCACCATCTAAGGGAGTGAGGTTTAGCAGGTAAACGGGCGGACTTGGAGGACGCTGTGCGGTTGTTGGCGGAAGGCCGGTATTCTGGGCCGCTGCTTCAATGCAATTAAACGAAGTAAAAAGGGCCAGCATGATAAACAAGCTTCGCATGAAAAAGCCATAGCATTGGGAAAAAGTATGCAACAGAGTTATGTATTTTCGACAAAGTTAACCGAAACCAAACCTAATTAAAGTCTTCACCAGCTTACTTTTGCACATACAATAGCAGTTGGATGTCTAACATGAAAAAGAAATTGGTAATTCTGACCGGTGCCGGCATCAGTGCTGAAAGCGGACTTAAGACCTTCCGCGATAGCGATGGTTTATGGGAAACGCATAAGCTGGAGGATGTAGCCACGCCAATGGCATGGAAGAAGAATCCTGCACGGGTATTGGAGTTTTACAATCAACGGCGGAAAGACGTACTTAATGCCAAACCCAATGCTGCGCACCTGGCTTTGGTGAAACTGGAACCTTACTTTGACGTTTTTGTGATTACCCAAAATATAGATGACCTGCATGAGCGGGCCGGTTCATCTCATATTATTCACCTCCATGGAGAAATTCTGAAATCACGGAGTTCCGTAGATGAACAATTGTTATATGATTGCCGCAGTGACCTGAAGATGGGAGATCTCTGCGCACTCGGTTCGCAATTAAGACCCCATGTGGTCTGGTTTCATGAAACAGTTCCTATGCTGGAGTATGCGGCAGCTGTGTGTAGTGAAGCTGCCATTTTTGTGGTCATCGGCACTTCGCTGCAGGTTTATCCGGCTGCGGGCTTGATAAACTACGCGCCTTATAGCTCATTGAAATACCTGGTAGATCCAAATGCTGATGCCATGCCCCGAATGAAAAACCTGGAGGTGATTGCTGCCAGGGCAACAGAAGGCGTACCTGTACTGGTTGAAAAACTGATGGTCATTGCAGATCAGTGAACTTAAGCCTGAAGAAATTGAATATTTAAGCATTGTAAAACACAAGTTATTGCATGAAAGAAAATCCATGGCAGATAAAATCCACGAAAGAACACTATGACAACCCCTGGGTAAATGTGGTGGAACATCAGGTGATCAATCCTGCCGGTAACCCTGGAATCTACAGTGTTGTGCATTTTAAGAACCTGGCAATTGGCGTATTGCCATTGGATGATGAAAATAATACCTGGATTGTTGGCCAATACAGGCTTCCCATCGGGCAGTACAGTTGGGAAATTCCGGAAGGTGGCGGACCTTTGGCTGAAGACCCGTTGGAGTCAGCTAAACGTGAGTTACGTGAAGAATGCGGTATCGTTGCCGGCCGGTGGATGGAAATAGCTTCCTGTCATCTGTCTAATTCCGGAACCGATGAAAAAGCAATTATTTACGTAGCCAGGGGATTAACTTTTCACACCGCGTCACCTGAAGAAACAGAAGTATTGCATGTACGGAAGATGCCATTTGAATCATTGTATCAAATGGTGATGAACAATGAAGTGATGGACGCACCTACCATAATCGCTGTTCTCAAAGCCAAACAACTGATGCTTGCCGGAATTATCTGATTTACCGCTAATCTTCGGCAATAACTATCTTTTGTGTCACCGATTCATCTGTATTAAAGATCCGCAGGTAATAGATGCCAGCCGGTAAATCTGGAAATAACAGCCTGCTGTATGTATCCCCGATCTCCCACTGTCCGGCCACTTGTCCGAAGTCATTGTATAAAATAGCCGTTGCTTTATTCCACGGCATATACAATTCCACCGATTCACGGGTAATTGTGGGATATATCATTGGTTGCAGAACAGGATACTCGGCTTCCTCCACTGCTTCCTTCAAGACATAGGGATTGGCGATATAGCAGTTTTTAAGAAGGCCCGGAAGGGTATCTCCATAGTACACCCGAAACGTATTAAATTTCTCACGATACGTTTCTATCAAAGCGCTGTACGCCTGGTTGTTGATCAGGTTATTCATTTCAAGGCTGTCATTCACCATATCAAAAAATTCTTCCACGGTATCGGCAAAGCAACTGTAGTGTGTATACTTGTATTGCATATCACGAATTGCTCTTTTCGAAGGTGAGGAACCGGGTCCGCCCTGTGTATTCTGCATCATATAGTACATTTCCGTCCGGGTAGCTGAACCTTCGTACAAACTTCGCAGCGAAAATCCATCGAGCGGTTCAGCATAAGAAATCCCGGCTGCTTCATACACAGTGGGCGCTATATCCAGATTAAGTGCCATCCGGTCGTCAATCGCTGTGCCGGGGGCAAACCATTCGGGATACCTCACTAATAACGGGATCTTCATAGAAGGTTCATAAGGCAGTGATTTGCCGTTCAGCCAGTGGCTGCCTAAAGTAAACCCATTGTCTGACATGAAGATCAATAACGTATTATCCAGCTTGCCACTGTTTTCAAGTGCATCATAGAGTATTCCCATACAACTATCCAAACCCATTATTACTTCAAGCAGATTTCTGTAGATAGAATCCATTTCATGGCCATGCGTTAACTCTTCACTTGCTCCCGCATAAAGGAATGAAGGATAGTTGACCGAAAATTTTGCTGTATCAGGCTTCCACGGAATGATTACATCATCCATTTTGCCTTCATATGCAGCAAGTGGCACATTAGGATAATGGGGTGTACGGTAAGCCAGCCATAAGAATAAAGGCTCATCAACCCGGTCGATGATTGCTATAGCTGAATCGGTTAATGTTTCGACGTTGGGTTTATTAATAATCTTAATCGCTCCATTGTAGAGATAGTTGATTTGTCCCTGGTTCTCATCATGCGATTCAAGTGAATAATCAAATTCGTCCTTCCCTTCCTGCAGGAAGGTTCCATGATTTTTCCCGATCAATGCAGTATAATATCCATGCTGCTGCATCACCTCAGGCAAAGTGGTTACCGAAGTATCCAGCTCCGTCCCATTCTCCAGCACACCTGTTTTCAATGTAAACAATCCCGTTGCTATGGCAGCCCTGCTGGGTGCACACATGGAAGTTACAACGTATGCCTTTTGAAAATTTACGCCTTCATCAGCGATCCTGTCAATATTTGGCGTTTGAAAGAAAGGGTACGCTCCACAGCAACTTAAAAAATCGGCCCGGCTGTCATCAATAATAACCAGGATAATATTTGGGCGTGGAGGCATTTGAATACTTTGCGGAGCTGTCCAGCTATCCATGTTTAATTTACAGGTACTCACTTCAATGGTATAAACGGAATCAGGCATCAATCCGGTAATCTGGTACGATGCTGCAGGTGAAAAGGATTGAATAGCCGCTATGCCTGCCTGCGTGGTATAACGAACATGCAACATAGAGAAAGGGCACGTGGTTTCTGCGGTAATACTCAGGGTAGTGCTGCCCGTTGCTTCTACTGTAACCATGCCCGGCAGTGAACACGCAAGGGTCTTTGCCGACTTACTTACAGCAGGGCTCTCTGAACCATCTGTACATTTTGCCTGAACATTGTAATCATATTTCTTACCGGGTTGCAGATTATTGAAAACATAGAAGGTATCGAGTTTCACCTTTATCCAGTTTGACCATACCGTACTGGAAGCAGGTTTATACCTCACCTGGTACTTCGATACCAATGGCGATGATTTCCATTGCAGCTTGGCGCTGCATGCGGTAATGTCAACCACCTTTAGGCCCTTTGGAGGATCAAGAATGCAATCCTGAGCAAGTGCATAGGTCCTGGTAAAGACCAACATGAGCAAAAAAAAGTAAATACGCATTGCAGTGCTTTTTACAGTTAACAACAGACTTGTTATTAATATCTTCCTCTCTCCAAATAAAAATATGTTAAATGAACATAATTCATTTTGAGATAGCGAATCGCAAAGGTAATAAATGCTTTGCCATACAGTCCGATCAGCGGTGCAAAAGATTTGCTGAATAGCTGATTTATCAGAAGTAGGCCGGGTATCCAATTAGATGATTGCAATTTAGCATAGATCACTTTTCTTACAGCAAGTTCCTTTTAAGTTAAGATAAACCAAACAGCTCCTGCTTGATGTCAAGTTTTATTTCCGTTTACTTAAGGAATATAATAGGTCGATGCCGCAGCTAGTCAGCGAAACATGGTGCATTGAAAAAAAAATATCAGCTTTGCCACACAAAACAGCCACCATGCTCAGATATACTTTACCTGCCCTTACCCTACTGTTACTGGCAAGCTTTCTACATGCTCAAAACACACTGCCAAAAATTAATGCATCCGATCCATCCTTGCCGGGTTGGGTAACGATGATGTATGACGAATCCAGCAATGTATTCGCTGTTGACAGTGCTTACCAGGCTTACTATAGCGGCCGTCAGCCTCATAACGATATCTATGCGCGCTGGTATACCAACTGGCGCCGCAAAGTCAGCCCATATCTCAACGAGCAGGGATTTGTGAATTACCCCACAGCCGAAGAGTCCGGTCAACTGATGTCATACCGTAAGAAACTGCAAAGTAATGTTCGGTCTGATTGGCAGCATGCCGGCCCTGAAATACATTATACAGCGAAATCAGGTGAAACAAGTCCGTTTGAGCCTATCTCCGAACAGGCAAATATTTATGGCATCGACCGATCTTTGAGTAACCCGGATGTATTCATTGCAGGCAGTGAAAGCGGTGGCATCTACAAATCGGTTGATGGTGGAGAGAACTGGACGCTCATCACACCCGACCTGCCCGTTTTTACATCGCGTGCTGTACGCATTCATCCTGAAAATGAAAATGAAATGCTTTTTGCAGGTGGTGGCAAGCTTTATAAGACAACCGATGGAGGCGCAACCTGGGAAACAATTGGTGACCCGGCCTTTCAAAGCCTTAATTTCTGGGCAGATGACCTTTTGTATAATCCGGGTAATCCTGATATCATTTATATTGGAACGGATAAAGGTATGTTCCGAACAACAGACGGTGGTCAAAACTGGACTGAAATTCTGTTAAACTATTGTATCTCCGTAAATGTAAAACCGGGCGACCCCTCTGTAATTTATGCATTGCAATATGACCCGGCAACAAAGATTTCTTACTTCTACAAATCCATTGACTATGGTGCAACTTTCACTAAGTTCAGCAACGGCTGGTTTGAAGTTCCTGCCGCCGATGCCGGAAAGATAGAAAGCTATGGCGGCAGAATTGCTGTTACAGAGGCCAATCCTGAGAAAGTTTATGTGCTGCTGGTAGGATCCAGTCAATCTTCTGCGCAACTGCAGTTGGGCGGATTCATTGGCACCTATGTAAGCAACGATGCCGGTGAAAACTGGAGCAACCCGCATGGACTTATCGGTGCCCCATATGATTTTGAAACACATCCCTGCCTGATGGATTTCGATGGCCAGTCAGCAGACTATAATCAAATTTATTACAATACATTCATCATTGCATCGCACCTTGATGAAAACAGGATACTGATCGGCGGGCTGAACATGTGGCGCTCCGATGACGGTGCTGCCAGCTACCAGGGTGTTGGAGGGTATATTGGCGGGCTACCCCTGATGCATGTAGATATTCAAACCATTCGGAATTACAAAACAGGTGAAAACACAGAAGATGTATGGTGGAGCAGTGATGGTGGCATTAACTATTCCGGTGATTTCTTAGAAACACATAAGTCAAAATGCCGTGGCATTTTGGCTACGGAATTGTGGGGCTATGACCAGGGATGGAATGAAGACATGATGGTTGGCGGAAGGTATCACAACGGAAATATGGGATTTGCGGAAGGTTATCCAACCCGTGAGTTCCTGGCATTGGGCGGTGGGGAAGCACCGACCGGCTATGCCAATTACAGCCATGAAAGAAAAGTGTACTTCTCTGACATTGGAAGCGTGATCTTGCCCGAAACCATAGATGGTATAACCGATTACATCGGATCTTCCGGACAGCCAAATGAAAGCTATTACCAGGGCGAAAGCTCTCGTATTGTCTTTGACTGGGACAACTATCACACTGCCTATATGGGCAAGGAAAATAAACTCTACAAAAGCAATGATGGGGGATCCAGTTTTTATAATATCTACTCGTTCGGAACCAACAGCAATCAGAAGGTGCTCTGGATTGAACAAAGCAGGGTAAATACCAAAGTGATTTATGTGCAACAAATGCAATCTTCCAAGAGCGTGCTTTGGAAAACTACAGATGGAGGAATCAGTTGGTCACAAATAACTTTGCCGCTTGCCAATCAGAAGTATTTGAACTTTACACAGAGCGGCACCAATGAAAACGAACTGTGGTTATCGTTTACGAATGGCGGGAATGGCTCAAAGATTTATCACTCCGATAATGGAGGAGCCGGTTGGTCGAACCTGACAACAGCATCACTCGACAACCTGAATATCTGGAGTCTGGCACATCAGTTCGGAACCGAGGGTGGTGTATATCTGGCAATGAAACAAGGAATAGTATTTTACCGGAATAACACAATGGCCGACTGGGAAGTATACGGCGGAGGCCTTCCTGCAGTAGCTGAACCGCTCAGGATCGTACCGTATTACAAAGGAAACAAGGTGCGGTTGGCCACCTGGCATGTGGGTGTCTGGGAAAATGATCTCTACGAACCTTCCGGGCTCATTGCTGATTTTGCAATCGGAAATCAAACCATCTATTGCTCCGGAGATACCATTTTCTTTACCGACCATTCCGTTGCAAGCGCCGCAGCTACCTATCAATGGAGTTTTCCGGGTGCGGTACCTTCTGGTTCCACTGAAAAAAATCCGGCTGTTGTCTTTGCCATTCCCGGAATCTACGATGTTACACTTACCATTACTGATGGAGGTGTGAGCGAAAGTATCACTAAAGAATATACGGTTGATGGCGTTATTGTTCAACCATTGCCAATAGTGGAAGACTTTGAAGCGGGCCAGTTCAATACCAACTGGCTGTTAACGCAATGGAACATTGATGATGCGGTGGGTGGATATGGATTAAGCGATCATTGCATGTTTTACGATAATTACAACAGTGACCTGCAGGGTGGATATGCGGATGTACAGACCGGCAAATATGCTTTAACCGGTTTCACCGACGCTGCTCTTACCTTTGATGTAGCCTATCAGCCTTACGGCTGGCCCTACGTAGACACCCTGGAAATCCTGGCTTCTACCGATTGTGGAAATACTTTTACCTCGCTCTATAAGCGGGGCGGCAATGATCTCGCAACCGTAAACGGCAATAACTACAACTATTTTGTGCCTGCAAACGATGAATGGCGTACTGATACGGTTACTCTTGATGTATTTGCCGGAAATCCGGAGGTGGTAATTGCTTTCAGAAATATCGGCTATTACGGGAATGTATTGTATATAGATAATATCAATGTTACATCATCTGCTTTCAGCGGTATCCATGAATACGGGACAACGGCCGGATTTGAAATTTATCCGAATCCGAATGACGGAAGGTTTACTTTCAGATATGGCTCCGGCGTAAATAACACCGTAGAGATCATTATCATGAATGTTATAGGTGAAATGGTTGCTTACTTTCCACCCACTATCATGAGTGCAGGACAAACAAAGGATATTGATGTGAGTTTTCTTGAAAAAGGAATTTATTTTATCAAGAGCAATGATGGCAAAAAACAGGTGTTGAAAAAAGTAATTATAGAATAGAACACTGATCCTGTAATCTGAACACGCTTTATAAGCCGGAATATGCTATTCCGGCTTTTGCGCTTCCTCCGTATTCACGGCAGGCATACCATTTAGTATTTCGGGGCATTTCCTTCGTAGGAATTTATCTCATTTATTCCCTCAAAATAGATGGCTGCAAGAAACCGGTCATCCAGCACCCCGAGTTTACCCGCCGCAGCGCCTGAAATTTTGATCATGACATTCTCATTTTCAGAAGTGGCAGGCAGCTTACCAATTACTTTTACGGTCACGGTTTTGCCATTCATCATATTTTTCACCATTACTTCTGTTCCCTTCGCAGCAGTAGGATGTAATGCAAACATATCCGCTTCATCGCCGGGCGATTTTACCCAGGTGGCAACTCCTTTTATCGCCAATTCATCGGGAAAAGCCTGCGCCTCTCCTGTTATAGCCTGGCCGGATTCATGGGGTTTGCTCATGGAGGCCGGAACATTTTCGTCCGGCTTAATCATTTCAGGAGCGGTAACAGTTAACGGCCCTTCTAAAGAAAGGGCGGCAGATTCATATCCGACAATCAGCACTGCCCCTTCTTCAATAGCCGGATCCTGGAGGTTATTCCAAAACAACAGGTTCTCAACTGTGGTATGGTATCGTTTGCCCAGCGAATACAATGTTTCTTTCTTTTGAACCGTATGCAGTATCGCATTTCCTTCTGCGGGTGCGGCATTAGCAACAATAGTTTCCGCCATCGCAGGCACTTTTATTTTTTCGCCGGATGGAAGATAGTTGTTAACGATTTCCGGATTCAGTTCCATTAATGCAGCCACGGTAGTTTGATACTTTTTTGAGAGACTGTATAATGTTTCTCCGGGCTGCACAACATGATAATCGGTAATCGGCTCCTTTGTATTCCCGTTATTTACCTTCACCGTCTGTGCATTTAATGCAACTGGCAGACAGAACTGGCAAACGGGAATCAACAGCATGAAAGAAAAAATTAACTTTACCATGGTTTTAAAGTAGCTCCTTTTATTAATTCCTGATCACAAACATTAAACCAAATACCAACAAGCCAGCATGAATCCTATCAGTATATTTAATAAGAAGTAACTTTTGTAAAAGTATCCCGCCTCAGCGGGTTCAACCCGGGTATGAAGAATAACTTATTAACGAAGCTGTTGATTTTGTACTTTGTAGTACACAGTGTGCCTGTTGCCCTCAGCACACCACCCGACCCTCCGAAAAAGATATATGTCTTCGAACTTAACCAGGAAATTTTCCCGGCTGCCTGGCGGTTGGTAAAAACGGCTATGGATGCTGCCGAAGCCATGCAATGCGATTATGTATTGATCAAACTGAATACCTATGGTGGAGAGTTGTCGATGGCCGATTCCATTCGTGCGAGGTTGTTAAACGCTAAGTTGCCGGTAATCGTATGGATCACCCAAAACGCAGCATCGGCAGGCGCACTGATCGCTATTGCATGTGATAGTATCTATATGAAGAAAGGAGCGGCAATCGGCGCGGCATCTGTTGTGAACCAGACCGGTGAAGTGATGCCTGATAAATACCAATCTTATATGAGAGGCATGATGCGCTCCACCGCGGAACAGCAAGGCCGCGATCCCATGATCGCAGAAGGAATGGTTTCCCCTAACAACTATCTTAAGGATATAGCTGACTCCGGCAAGATTATTACGCTTACGGCAAATGAAGCATTAAAGTATGGTTATTGCGATGGCCTGGCGGAAACTCAGGAAGCGGTGTTACAGCAAGCTGGCATCAGCGATTATGAGGTGATCGTTCACAAGACAGATTGGCTCGATGACTTTATTGCTTTCCTGTTGAATCCAATTGTTAATGGCATACTCCTGATGATTATTTTGGGCGGTATCTATTTTGAATTTCAGCATCCCGGCATCGGGTTCCCGATCATCGCTTCGGCAGTGGCGGCCATTCTTTATTTCGCGCCATTATACCTCGATGGCCTTGCCGAACATTGGGAGATACTGCTCTTCATTGCAGGACTGGCGCTGATTGCCATTGAGATATTTGTGACACCGGGCTTTGGTGTACCCGGTATTTCAGGCATTATACTGGTGATTATGGGCCTTACACTTGCTCTTATTCGTAATATCCATTTCGACTTTTCACTCACAGATTCTACTGAAGTATGGCTGGCGCTCTTACGGGTGGTGATTCCACTGGGCCTCTCTTTCTTTGTTTTCATCGCTTTTGGCAGAAGCATTTTGCAAAGCAGGATGCTGAAGGGATTTGTGTTGACAGACACGCTGGAATCCGCTACCAGCTTTCATGAAACCCCGTCAACACTGCATGGTATGTTGCATAAAGAAGGTATTACCATAACCCCCTTGCGCCCATCCGGCCAGGTGGAAATTGAAAAAGAACGCTACGATGCCCTGGCAGAAAGCGGGTTACTTGAAGCAGGCACCGCAGTGAAAGTGATTGATATCAGCGGAAATATCCTCGTGGTGAGAAAAGCATGAAACCGGTGATGAATATACTCGCTGTAATTCCTGCCCGTTATGGCTCCACCCGTTTTCCCGGGAAGCCTCTTGCTATTATACAGGGCAAGAGCATGATACAACGCGTCTATGAGCAGGCACTGAAATGTGAAGCATTAAAAACTGTTGTTGTGGCAACGGATGATCATCGTATTGAGCAGGCAGTAAAACAATTTAATGGCCGGGTGATGATGACTTCCGTAACACATCAATCCGGAACGGAACGATGCGCGGAAGTGGCCAAGAGTATTGAAGACGACTTTGATGCAGTGATTAATATACAGGGAGATGAACCATTTATTGCTCCGGGCCAGATTGCATTGCTGGCAAATTGCCTTATGATGGAATCAACAGATATCGCTACTCTGGTAAAAAGAATTTCGCAGGAAACGGAATTATCAAATCCTAACACCGTAAAAGTAGTTATGGATGAGCAACAGCGGGCTTTGTACTTCAGCAGAAGCCCGATTCCCTATTACCGCAATATTCCACGCGAACAATGGCTCGCCAACGGAACATTCTATAAACATATCGGCATCTATGGCTACCGGAAACATATACTGCCGGAGATTGTAAAACTTCCTCCCACTCCCCTTGAACAGGCTGAGTCATTGGAACAGTTGCGATGGCTTGCCCATGGCTTCCGGATTCAAACGGCACTGACCGCACAGGAAAGCCTTTCAATTGATACGCCGGAGGACCTTCTTACAGCAAATAAGGCCGGCTAAACCAACACTGCGTATCAGGAGGCAAATGCCGTGAGCCCTTCAGGTTGTGTATTTACAATCAACATGCAGCCTGTTTAAAACCTGATTTTGAATAAGCGCAGCACCCCATACTAAGGACTAACTTTGAGAAAATAATTTCCCCCGATAACAGTTATACATTCTTGTGGAAAAATCCTGGAAAAAAACTGTCCTTACCCTTTTAAAAGCAACACTGATTGTATCCCTTTCACTGCTTGCTGCCGGCATGCTGGCAGGTGTGGTATTTGGAAAAAAAATAAAGGAACTTGCCGTAAGGGAACTGAACAAAATGCTTGCTACGGAGGTGTCCGTTAACGGCAGTATCAATTTTTCAGTTTTTGCAAATTTTCCATCCGCATCGGTCAGTTTCAACGAGGTGGAATTGAAAGAGATGTTGCCCGAAAAAAACAACCTCCTCGTTTGCGAAAGAATTTCACTCCTGTTCAATATATGGGATCTTTTTGGAAGTAACTATACGGTAAAAAAGATTGTCGCGCAAAACGGTACACTGCACCTGCGCATCACTGCTGACGGTAAGCACAACTACGATATATTAAAACCTGCTGCGGATAGCACGGGCAAGGAGTTTGCCATGAAGATTGAGGATGCCTTGTTTTCCGGTATCCTTGTTCGTTACGATGATGATTGGTCTGATCAGCATTACCTTTTTGATATGCAGGCAGCATCCCTGTCCGGCGATTTTTCAACTGATTCGTTCCTGCTGAATATTAATGCCAGCTTTGTCAATAATAAGCTGTCAGTTCGTAACATTAGCTATTTTACCGACAAGCAGGTCGAAGTAAACGGGGTGCTTGCCGTTAATCTTGAAAAAAACAGGTACACGATTCAGGATACTAAGATTGACCTGGCAGGTATTGTACTGGATGTGTCTGGCACCATGCAAACACTTCCCAAAGGCAATCAGTTGGATCTGCATCTGAAAGCAGCTTCCCTGAGGCTTGAAGAACTGGCTGCTTTGCTGCCCCGGGAATATGCAATGCAACTAGAGCATTTTACCAGCAAGGGCGCTATTAAGTTTGATGGAAGTATTACCGGTTTGGCGTCCACCATTTCGAGCCCACATGTAACTGTTCATTTTGAAATCAAAGATGGAACCTTGTCGCATGATAAACTGAAGGAATCATTCAATAGTGTAAACCTTAGCGGATCATTTTCAAATGGCGAAGGCAATAACCTGAATACATCTTACTTCAACATCCGCAATTTCTCTACCGTCTTTAATGATAATCCTGTCAAGGGTACTATCCTTTTAAAAAACCTGGTTACCCCACACCTTGATATTGCGTTAGACGGGGAAGTTAGCCTTGAAAAGATTACGCCTCTTTTTCCATCCACCTATGTAACAGCCCTTAGTGGAACCGTTGCCTTTCAGCAATTCTATTTCAAGGGACCGCTATCGCATCTTACCGATGCGGCATCAATTAAAGCGCTGGAAGCGGGTGGCAGCTTTTTATTGGATGATGTGCTGATTCGGACGGACCAGATACGGTATGACCAGATCAATGGTGAATTTGATATCCGGAATAACCAGGTAGTTATTAACCGGCTTTCATTCAAAGCGAATGAAAGTGATTTACGTTTCACAGGCAGCATCAATAATTTTATTCCGTATCTCCTGCATTCCCTCACGGATACAATGCCTAACAGGCAAAAGATCGGTTTAAACATGCAGCTCGCATCCAGGTCACTTTCATGGTCAGATCTCGTTGGAAGCAGTGAAAATACTGCTGATGCAGAAGAAAAAACGACGGGTGAGTATTATTCCATTCCCTCGCTCTTCTACGTTTTTACCGGTTCTGTTATGGGGCAAATTGACCAGTTCCGGTACGATAAATTCTCAGCGACTGACGTACATGGAAACATCCTGTTTCTTGGCAATACCATCTACTTTAATGACTTTGGTCTGAATGCCGCGAATGGCGTGGTGGCGGCCAATGGCAAGCTTGATATCTCCAACATGAAACGAAACAAGCTCGACCTGACCGCCAAACTTCAGAAATTGAATATCACACAATTGTTTTACGAGTTCAACAATTTTGGGCAAGCTTCATTAACTGATAAGCACATCAAAGGGGAGATCACGACTGAACTGGCGCTGCAGGCAACCTGGGATGAACGGGTATTCAACAAAAGCAAATTATATGCAGTGGCCGATGTGAGTATTGAAAATGGAGAACTCAACGACTTCGATCCTATGATGGCGCTGGCGAAGTTTGTAAGGATCAGCGAACTGAAAAATATCCGCTTCTCCAGGCTGCAAAACCAGGTAGAGATAAAAAATCAAAAGATCTATATTCCGCAGATGAAGATCCTGACCAATGCATTGAATCTGCAGCTGCAGGGTTCTCATTCGTTTGAAAATTTTATTGACTACAAAATTCAACTGAACCTGCTAAAACTCCTGACTTCGAAGTTTGAGAAATCGACATCAGACCTTGCTCAAGCAGACAAGACCACTGAAGGGTTCCTCAATCTCTATCTTACTATGACCGGGCCGGCCGACAGCCCGACAATCAAATACGACAAGTCATCGGTAAAAGAAAAAATTGCCGCCGACCTGAAAAAAGAAAAGAATGAATTAAAAAAAGTACTGGAGCAGGAATTTTATGAACAGGAAAAAGACCAGCAGCAAATCAAAGACTGGAAAGCTCCGATAGAAATAGAGTATATGGAGTTCGAAGAAGATACCCTGCCGTCTTCAGCAGATGAAAATGAGGGACCAAGTATCACCAAAGAAAACCAGCTAAAGGAATTAGATAACTTTAAGAGTATTTTTAAACCAAAAGATCCGGCGCCAAAGTAAAGCGATGAATATTTACGAACAGAAAAATACCTGGAAGACCCTGTTGCTCTTCGCGCTGCTGCTCATTATCATCACGTCTATTCTGTACACCAACTTTCTGGCAGGTAAACTTGCAAAAGAGGAACGCAAGAAAATGGAATTGCTGGCCGACGTATACAAACTCCTGAATGCCACCAGTGGAAACATTGATCTTGGATTCATGTTCCATATTATAGAAAGCAATGAAACCGTTCCGCTGATACTGACAGACGAGACCGGTGCGATCATTGGCCATAAGAACCTCGATTCCCTGAGAATAGAGCGCGACACGGGTTACCTTCCGAAACAGCTGGCACTGATGAAAGCGGACAGACCACCCATCGATATAGAATATTCAAAAGACGCGCATCAATATATTTACTATCGCGACTCTTACCTGCTGGTGCAGTTGCGTTATTTTCCATTCATTCAATTCAGTATCATCCTCCTTTTCCTGGCCGTGGCCTACCTCACCTTCAGCACAGCCAGGCGGGCTGAACAAAACCGGGTGTGGGCCGGCATGGCCAAAGAAACGGCACATCAGCTGGGCACTCCTATTTCGGCCCTCTCCGGTTGGGTGGATTATATGAAACTGCAGTTGAAAGAAGGTGATGAAACCCTTAAAGTGATACCTGAAGTGGAGAAGGATATTGAACGGCTGGAGTTGATTGCAGAACGGTTCTCCAAGATTGGCTCCGTACCGGATCTGGTAACCACGAATCTCTATCACGAAGTGGAAAAAAGTGCGCATTACATCAGGAGGCGCGCTTCCGGAAAAGTGCAGATCAACCTGCATGCACCGGATGGTAAAGAGGTGATGGCAAAAATCAGCCCGCCTCTTTTCGCCTGGGTAATCGAAAACCTCTTAAAGAATGCATTAGATGCTATCGGGGGTTCGGGCAAGATCGACATCTACCTGCAGCAACAGGGTAAGCAAACATATCTCGATATAAAAGACAGCGGAAAAGGGATTCCGCCCGGTAAACTAAAAGCTGTTTTCAGACCCGGGTTTTCTACCAAAAAAAGAGGATGGGGCCTTGGATTGTCGCTGGCAAAACGAATAGTAGAAGAATTCCACAATGGTAAAATCTTTGTGAAAGAATCACAGGTCGGTAAAGGAACTACGTTTAGAATAGTTTTGAAGAATTAGCAGCAGCTTGTTGCAGAAATCCCTTCATTCAATCTTCGATCAGTATACCCATCTTTCCCATCTGGTAATCTTTTAGTGCCTGCAGAATCTCTGTCTGCGAATTCATCACAAACGGTCCATAACTCTCTACCTTTTCATTCAGCGGCCGGCCGGAAATCAGTAATGCGGTAGCATCTTCCGTGGCTTCCATTGCAATGCCGGCACCATCCTGTTCAAATACAACAGCATTAAGCTGATCCACCATTCCATAACCGTCTATGTTTAATTTACCATTCAGCAAATACAATACTGCATTATGCCGTGGAGGAACAGGAACAGAGATCCGGCCATTCTTCCTGAATGTAAGTGTTGCAGCATTCACTTCCGATAAGGTGGGGATACGACCCTTTTGCCCGCTCAAATTTCCGGCAACAACTTTTAACAAAACCAACTGATCTTCACTTTGTACTCCGGCTATCTCTTCTGCTTTCAAAGGAAAATACGATGGTATATCCATCTTATGCTTAGCCGGAGTGTTAACCCATAGTTGAATGATTTCCTGCCTGCCCCCGATTTCATGAATATTTTTTGGAGCCCGTTCACTATGAATTATTCCCATGCCGGCATGCATCCACTGCACTCCGCCTTCATAAATTACACTGTCATTTCCCCTGCTGTCGCGGTGATGCACCCCTCCTTTAAAAATAAAAGTAACCGGTGAAAATCCCCGGTGCGGATGTGGCCCCACACCTGAATCAGCTATAACGATATCCGGTGAAAGTTCAATGTTCGCATGATGCAGCAGAAGAAACGGATCAATCTGTTCAAATCCGGAAGTCGGAAAAGGTTGGCGTACCATGAAGCCTCCCATATCAACTTCTTCCGCGAAAAGGATCGCTTTTATACTCCTGTGGGCTTTCATGCTGATCTGAATTATTGTTTTTAATTCCAAAAAGCCGATTCGCTTATTCTGCTGGTAACTTGTTGAAAAAAACGCATTTCCATTGCTTCCTGCATTGCTCCCCTTTAAAAGTTCATTTCAACTGATCTTTAAAGAACTTTTCCAGTTTATCAATCTTTGGAGCAATCACCAACTGGCAATACGGTGCACTGCCATTAGCGTTATAATAATCCTGATGGTATTCTTCTGCTTTAAAAAATCGTTGGGCGGGCGATATTTCCGTAACAATGGGTTTGGCATAGACCTCCGCTTTCATCAACTCTGCTTTATATTCTTCAGCAAGTTGCCGTTGTGCTTCATTGTGATAATAAATAACAGACCGGTACTGCGTGCCGGTATCTGCACCCTGCCTGTTCAAGGTAGTCGGATCATGCGTTTTCCAGAAAACACGGAGCAAATCTTCATACCCTACTTTGGAAGGATCGAATTCAACCTGCACCACTTCGGCATGACCTGTTGTTCCGGAACATATTTCCCGGTAAGTTGGGTTATCAACATTACCGCCGGAATACCCGGATGTTACTCGTACAACCCCCTTTATCCGTTGAAAGACCGCTTCGGTACACCAAAAGCAGCCGGCACCAAATGTTGCCTTTGAAATGGCCGGCTGTGCCGATTCATTTTGGTCTCCCATATTATCTGTTTTTGCATTATTCATTTCACTTCCACTTGTTAAACCAGCTTATCAATTCCAATATAATTCAAGTCGTTATTCATTGATATTTTAGAACATAGGCTAACAAAATTCCAGACTATAGGTTCAAATTCAAAATGCCATAGTGGGTCAGTCAGCAAATCACCCTTTATTAAAAACCAGCCACCGGACTTTCGCTTACTTGTTTATCCTTATTGATTCTATCCCAATTCGAATACCTGAAGTCCATATTACGAAATTTTATGATTCTGTTCACAGGATCATAAAAGGTTCTTAATTTGCCCTGAGCAGGATTTATCAACAATTGCCGGTTTATGATATGCCGGATAACCTGAATTTGATTTTTATTCTCAGCACGAATGCCTAACTTTAAACTCTTTATCATTGAAATGATACACCATGAAGAAACCGTTACTCTTGAGTTTAGCCGCCGTACTCTGGATTTTACTGCCAGCTATTGCGAATGCACAAATCGTAATCAATGAATACTCTGCCTCTAACAGAAATATTCAGGCCGACCAGGATGGTGACTATGAAGATTATATTGAACTGTACAATACCACTTCCAGTCCGGTAAATCTCGGTGGTTATTATTTGTCCGATGACTACAACGACCTGCTGAAGTGGAGTTTTCCTTCTTCTGTAAACATCGCAGCCAATGGCTTCTTACGGATTTGGGCTTCTTCGAAAGACAAGATTGCAGGCAGTCATATACACACCAACTTCAAGCTCACACAAACCAAATTTGAACAAATAGCATTGTGTGATGCATCCGGCACCATCATTGACAGCGTATCGATGCAACTCACAAAAAAGAATCATTCGCGCGGCCGCACTCCTAATGGTGCTGCTACCTGGGGTATATTCACTTCACCCACTCCCGGTAATACAAACAATGTAGCAAGTACCGCCTACACTGCAAAACCGGTAATGGACATTGCGCAGGGTTTCTACTCCGGCAGCCAAACGGTTACCATCTCCGATGCAGATCCAAATGCGGTAATCCGGTACACCTTGGATGGCTCTACGCCGACAGCTTCTTCAACTATTTATACTGCTCCTGTTTCCATAACGAGTACCACGGTTTTAAGGGCAGCCGCTTTCAGCTCGCAAGCCGGCATTCTGCCCAGCTTCACAGAAACCAATACGTATTTCATTAACGTATCGCATGATCCGCGTTATTATATTCTTTCTCTTGCTTCAACTGACTTTGATGACCTTTTCAACAGCTGGGGAACCTGGGATATTGATGCCTATCTTGAGTTCTACAGCAAAGACCGCCTGCTGGTTTCAGAAGGCGAAGGCAAAGTGGATCCACACGGCAACGACTCGTGGGCATTCCCGCAAAAAGGGGTAGACTTCGAAATGGAAGATGACTATGGCTATACCCACACGATTGACTACCCTATTTTTGAATTGAAAGACCGCGAAACCTATGATCATATTATTCTCAAAGCGGGTGCATCCGACAACTACCCATTTACCTGGGGAAGCGGCGGAGGTTGTCATCTGCGTGATGCTTTTGTACAAACGCTTGCGCAGAAATTCGAACTGGATATGGATTATCGCACGTATGAAGCCGCTATCGTTTATATCAACGGTGAATACTGGGGAGTTTATGAAGCACGCGAAAAAATGGACGAACCTGATTTTACAGACCATTATTACAACCAGGGAGAGGAAGACATTGATGTACTTGCCTTTTGGGGTGGATTGAATATCAAATACGGAAGCGATACCGCCTGGAATAATCTTTACAATTTCATGATGACCAACTCACTGACGGTACCCGCAAATTATGCGCATGTCAACGACCGTTTGAATATTCCCGGATTTATAGACTATTGCATCTTCAATACGTACATCGTAAACAGTGACTGGATCAGTTGGAATACGATGTGGTGGCGGGGAAGAAACCCGAATGGAGAGCGCACCAAGTGGACATACTCCTTATGGGATCAGGATAATGTATTTGGCCTCGGACAAAACTATTCCGGTTGGCCTACCACTAATTACACCGCCGACCCGTGCGACTTGCAATCCGTATTTTCAAATGCAGGGCCACAGATGGGAACAATGGATATGCTCACCAAACTCATGTTAAATGATGACTTTAAGGCCGCTTACATTAACAGGTATGCTGACCTGATGAATACCGTTCTTGATTGTGATACGGTACAGGGTTTACTATCGGAGTTCATAGACATTCTCACGCCCGAAATGCCCGGTCAGATAGCACGATGGGGCGGAAGCATGAGCGGTTGGCAAAACAATCTCACATTTATTCAAAACTACATTGACGGCCGGTGCGCTTACATTGATTCGGCTTTAGTGGATTGTTATGATGTATCCGGCCCTTTCGATATTACCGTGATTGTTGATCCGCCTCTTTCAGGTGATGTTACCATCAGCACGTTGCAACCCGCAAATTATCCATGGACGGGTACTTATTTCGGAAATGTAGACCTGAATTTCAAAGCTACTGCCGCAACGAACATGGTATTCTCCCATTGGGAAGTAGCGAACAATAGCATCGCACCCAACCTGAACTCTGATACCATGGCACTCAATCTGCAGGCAGGTGATACCGTTATCGCGCATTTTCAGAATCTGCTACCCTCCTATGACCTCACAGTAAATGTTACACCGGCCGGATCCGGTGATGTGAAAGTTCAGGGCTTGATTCCATCATCCTATCCCTATGCTGCTTCTTATCTCAGCGGACAGATTGTACAATTATCCGCAATTCCTGAAACGGGTTATACCTTCGACTACTGGAGCCTCGACAATAACTTTGTAAACCCAAACTCCACCGACCCCAATGTTTATTTCTCGCTCGCATCCGGCGATGCGGTAGTTGGCCATTTTAAAACACTGGTGGGTATTGAAGATATTGAAGTCTCTTCCCTGTATGTTTATCCAACACTTACAAGCGATCAGTTTCAACTGTCATACGAATTGAAAAATCAGGTTGACCTCAAGATTCATCTCTACACCTTATCCGGACAACTGGTGAAAGACCTGATTGCTGATGATGGTTCGCTCACGCAGCCCGGTGTGCATAATCTGAATGTGAGTATGAAAGACAAGGATCTCGCGCCAGGCATATACATGCTGCAATTTGCATTCCCGGGATTTAATAAAACCTTTAAACTTGTACTCTTACCAGGGTCTTATTAATTGCATGATTGCAGCCGGTCGATTAGCTTGCTTATTATTTGATACCCAGACTAAACATCGTATGAAATACCTATGTGCGCCTGTTAAGCATTTATATGTTGTTTGCCTGTTGCTGCTGATGCAGTCCCTTACTTATGGGCAAACCACGATTTCCGGTATCATAAACAGCTATTGGGAAGTGATCTCCGTAGACTTTTGCAATAACCGGGTTGCTTTGCCCGGAATCGCGGTCGGTATTGCCAATGGCGATAGAGTGATGCTGATACAGATGACGGGAGCCGAAACGGATATTGCTGACGCAGTAACCTATGGCACCGTAAATGACTACCTGGAAGCCGGCAATTATGAATTACTCACCGTTGCTGATATCAATAACAATGTAATCACCTTTAATGAGGCCATTTTGCGAAACTATGATGCTTTTAACGGAAGGGTGCAGTTGGTTTCAGTGCCTCAATATGCTGATGCAGATATTGTGAGTGACCTAATAGCGCCAGCCTGGGATGGTAAAACAGGTGGCATTATTGCTTTTCAGGCTTCAGGCACTATCACCATGAATGCAAATATTGATGCATCAGGAAAAGGATTTCGCGGAGGCAATGTTCAGAATCAACCCGGATGTTATGGTTCAGGTGCCGGATCCGCAAATTACCGTTGTGATATTATTGACCTTTGCGGAGGCGCTAAAGGCGAGGGTATTGGCACTGATGGAGGTTTTGAACTGGGCAGAGGTGCTCCGGCCAATGGTGGAGGAGGCGGCAATGACAACAATACAGGCGGTGGCGGCGGAAGTAATTTTTCCATGGCCGGCATTGGCGGACAGCGCTTAAATACCGGGCTGGCTGATTGTAAGGGTCCCAATCCCGGATTAGGAGGCCAGGCACTACTTTATTCAAATACAGCAAATAAAGTATTTGCAGGTGGTGGCGGCGGCAGCGGAGATGATAATACAGGCGAAGGAACATCAGGGGCAAACGGAGGTGGTATAATTTTAATTAAAGCACCCACGCTAAATGGGAACGGATTTTCCATTCTTGCAAATGGGGGTAGTCAATTAACAATTGCCAATCGTGATGGCGGCGGCGGAGGAGGCGGAGGTGGTGTGGTTTTACTGGATGTTCAGTCAATTACATCGCCTGTAAATGTGGAAGTGAAAGGTGGCGATGGTGGCAGTGTTGACAATGGCGGTGTCGCCGATTCTTGCTTTGGTCCGGGGGCCGGCGGTGGCGCCGGGATTCTTTGGATGAGCGGTGGAAGCGTCTCAGCAAATATTGTCCTGAATGCAGCCGGCGGACAGGCTGGTCTCACACTTAATGCCAATGCACCGGCAGCATGCAACGGAAGCTCAAATGGTGCCACAGGGGGAAATGCCGGTGGCACCCTCACAGGTCTGGTTATTCCGGAAAGCACCACCATTTTTGTGCCCCTCACGCTTGAGGTCTTCAGCGATACCATCGTTTGTATTGGAACAGAAGCATCGCTAACCACGCTCACAACCGGTACCGGAACATTAACATACGATTGGAGCAATGGCTCTACAGATCCCAGCATCAATCCATCTCCAAACTCACTTACAACTTATACGGTAACAGTCACAGACTCAAGAGGTTGTTCGCTAACTGATGAAGTAACCGTTGATGTAAAGTCAAACAGCGTTATTGCTTTTGCATTTCCAGATTCCATCATCCTGGGACAAAGCACCCAACTTTCTGCCGACACTCTTGGCAATTTTAGCTATTCCTGGTTCCCGGTTTTTGGCCTTGACAATGATACTGTACCAAACCCGATCGCAACACCAATTGATACCATCATCTACTGTGTGATAGCGGTAGGCGACAATGGATGTATCGACACGGCCTGTGTAACAGTAAACGTTACCATTCCTGAACCTTCAATACAGATTCCAACTGCCTTCACTCCCAATGGAGATGGCAGGAATGATACCTGGCAACTAATTGTAAATCCGTGTTATGAAATTCTGGATGCCTTCGTTTACAACAGATGGGGGCAGACCCTTTACAGCTATAAAGCTGCGGGGGGATCTGATTGGAATGGAACACTGCTCGGTCAGCCTCAACCAATGGAAACATATATTTATTATATCCGGGCGAAATGTTCTGAATATGATTACGAAGAAGTATACAAGGGGAATGTTACTATAATCCGGTAGTGATGGCTCTGGTTGGCCGGTGGCTATTGGTCTGTCAATGATTTTAAAAAATTCACGAGGTCTTCCTTTTCCTGCACCGTCAGGCTGAGCGGTTTTATAAGACCGCTTTTGTTTGGATGGGGTTTGCCCCCGCTGTTATAGTGCTCTACTACTTCTTCCAGTGTTGACATGGAGCCATCATGCATATAAGGGGCCGTCATGGCAACATTTCTCAAGGAGGGCACTTTAAACTTTCCTACATCAGAGGATAATAATGTTATTCTTGCCCTGCCTGAATCTGCATAGTTGAGATACAATCCATTGTTCTTAAAACTGTTATCGGTAAAGTTGAATTCATTATGACAATGAAAACACTCCCCTGCTTCACCAAAGAAAATGCTTTTTCCGTTGAGTGCGGAAGGTGACAAGGCATCTTTTTTATTGTTATACTGATATTCATCAAATAGCGATACCCCGCTGAAAAGAGACCGTTCATAATTGGCAATTGCACGGGTGAGTGTAAATACTGTAGGTTCCTGATCATATGCTTCCCGGAACAAAGCCGGATACTCCGGATGCTTGTTTAAGCGAGCCACCACGGCGTTAACATCATAATCCATTTCAAGAGGATTAGATATAGGTGCAAGCACCTGTTGTTCAATGGTTGGTACCCCACCATCCCAAAACATATAAGGCTGATAAGCAACATTAATAATAGATGGGGCATTACGGGGTGTTAACTGGCTATCAATGCCAACACTTAGCGCTAATCCATCAGTAAAAAAGAGGTCCTTATGATGACAACTTCCGCAGGAGATGGTGCTGTCGCGGGAAAGAATTGGGTCAAAAAACAACCGCTTGCCCAGTTCAATCCTGTTTTGTGTGGGTTGATTGTCTGCAGGAATATCCGGATACGGAAACCCTTTTGGCACCTCCAGTGTCAGCACTTCATTACCTGTAATCTGATCCGAAATATCCGGATCCACGGTACAGGAAGCGATCGCAATCAGAACGCACAGTAAAGTAACATACCGGTTCAAGTTAAATGAGCTTTATCTCTCGTAACTGCTTATTAAAAATACTATGCAAAACTACAACAATGCACCGGCAAGCGGTATTTTAAATAACCACCTGCACAGTGCATTGTTTTTAGTTATTATACATCTGCGTACACACCTCGTATTAAGCAATCTATTCCATTACCAGCGAAGTCTGAAAATTATCCGCAATCTTACTGGCAAGTGGCATATTGTTAAAAGTATGGGTTTCATTTTCTGTACGCATATCAACATTTTGGAGCACATCCAAAATATCTAATTCCAATACAACCTCTTTGTCTGTTCCGGAAACAACCGAAAATGGTTCATTGGTCATATCGATCGACCGCTTCAATTCATCCATTCCAACATGGTAGAAAAAGGGAAAGTCAGCATTACCACTTCCTGAAAGCGTTGTATCACAAAGTCCTTCCATCTTCATAAAAATATACCCTGAATTCCAATCCCAGTGTATACCGGGCGTTTGAATTGCCAACGGGTTACCGGCAGGATAGGTTGCAGGATCAAGATGGTTGGTGGCAGAGTCGAGTCCAAACAGCAACTTCATGCCTTTGTAATCACCTACCGGCACATCCATCAACTCATAATCATTCTCCAATGGACTAACCAGTAAAACCAGATCCGATAACGGTAACTCGCTGCCGTCACTTTTTATGAGTACAATGTTGGAAAGGTAATAACGGAAATCAGATATGGTAAACTTACGTCCCGAGGCATCCGTAAAGGTGGATACATAATCTGCTTCCTGGCTACCAACATTCGTATGCACGTGGAATGACAGTTTCTGTGTAGCATTCGGCATGGGTTCTTCGTCCGTTTCACAACCGGTAAATGCAATGGTGGCCGACAGAAGGAGCAATACTCCAAGTAATCTGAAATTGTTTTTCATAATGTTTGATTTGTTACGTTTAAAATTGTTTAAAATGCAAGGTGATTAATGAATAAGTTTCTGTTTTGATTATTCTGTGACTGGAACAACGATTTCCAGTTCGCCGGACTTCTCGGTGATTTCCACAGGAATACCACCGGTTACAATTTGATTGATGGAACTATCGAAGCCCACACCATACAGATAATACGCTCCTTTCTCCAGGTTAGTAAAATGAGCATGCGGATCTTCGCCCGGATGAACGGACGCCACTTCTGCATCATCATATACACTCACATCGGTTCCCGGAAATTCCTTTGCATCATACTTGATGTAAATGGTAGCATCCGGAATCGGGTCGTCGTGATGTTTTGGAAAGGCAAGTATGCTGGCCTCACCACCCAGTCCCGGCTTGGTACACGCTGAAAATGAGACTGCAAAGGTCATTAATGCAAGAAATACAATGATCTGATTTTTCATGAAGTTGTTTTTAGTTAATAATGAATGAGACTCCGACTGATGCGGAAAATTTGCCTGAAGATTGATAGCCCTGCAATTGTTGCGCCAAAGGAATGGAAAAAGAGAGCGGCACAAAAAGCCTGTTCGTAATGAAAGCAGTGGCCGTAAAATTGGCCAATAACCTGGTAAAACCGGTATTGGGATCTTGTACCATCGCGGTGGTCGTATCACTACCGTGAATATGCTCACTGTCAGTTGAAATTTTCATTGGTGCATTGTAATCAACTGACAATCCGC
Source organism: uncultured Bifidobacteriaceae bacterium (assembly GCA_964524035.1). Lineage (GTDB taxonomy): Bacteria > Bacteroidota > Bacteroidia > Chitinophagales > UBA10324 > JACCZZ01. The sequence continues at coordinate 18,509 of CAZGBP010000012.1, read as the reverse complement.
CCGAACAATTCAATGAAAGCATGAATTTATTCTCCATACTGGAAATGAGGTCGTATCCGGCGAGAATACCCGCATTAGCATAGGTTCCCATATTATGATCTTTGGCAGTTGTAGCAATCCTGATGCGCGCGTCTGACTGAAAGAATAACCGGTTGTATGTCTTCTGCACACTTGCGGAAACAACCGGATCCCATGATCCTGTGCCCGGCTGAAGGTGAACCGGCAAGACTACCGCATAGGTGGAATAGGCATTGGTGGTACCGGTCGGAATTTTAATCCCGCCTCCTGCAAAAGCCTTCCATCCACTTTCCTGCTTATCAAGCAGCCGGTACGAAAAGGACAGTATGCCGTCTCCAATCCCGTGAATAGCTCCGTAATTATGGATCTCGGCCGCTTGCTTTTCTTCATGATAATGCCCCTCCTTGTTTTCAGACGAATAATTATAGGGTAAAACGGCCATTAACACGATTCTACGGCTTAAGCCGTAGCTTAAGGTACCCTTTATGCTTCCCTGGCTGCGTACACTGTAAACCGACGCCTCCGCCGTTGAATAAAGCAACAATTCCTCATCGCTTAATGGCTGATACTGCATGGTTAGCAGGTTTGCTCCTATAATCCATTTACCTTGCTCCGGAATATTTGCCTGCAGTGACAGGCCCGATGTATTAGCCGCAGAACAGCAGCCTCCCAGGCATTGTGCATGCAAACTTTGTATAGAAACCCAACCTGCAACCAGTGCAATCAAAATAAACTTGCACATGATTGAAATTTTAAGGTTGAAAAAGATTTTACAGCCTAAGCTGCAGCAACCTTAAGCAGTGGGTGGGCGGTCTGTAGCGTTGAGAAATCCAGAATCTAAATAGTACTGGCCGGATGATAGAATGATCTCTTTATTTTCCGGGTAGTATACCCGGTTGTCAGGTTGGTCAATAAATAATGTAACTGCATTAAACCCTGAAATTCCCTTTTGATTATTGGTTTCAAGGTCGGCATTGCGGCTTAATTCTTTTGTAAGAAAACACTTCCCGTCACATTTTATTTGGGGCTTATCACGATTCATACAAAGTACCCTGGCTATGTAGGGCTGGTTGACAGAAAATTCCAACTGTACAAATAATAACGAGAATGACTGCAAAGCCATAATGAGGGCCATGCTGCATGCTGCTATTGCTTTTGTAAACTTCATTTCGAAGCAAAAGTACCACATAAACCAATATGAAACATACAGCCCGGTATTTTTTTCACATGATTATAGTCATCCGATTCTATTAAAAAAACAACAACAAAGCACGCTATTACTGTTTGATGCGCTTCACCGTCTTATACCAAATGTACGCTGGGTATATTGCTGAAGTCGATTCGGAATCTGAATCCGGCGATACTTATGCCCTGAGGAAACGGGTTGAAAAAATGCTTCACCTGTCACGCCGAATCCACCGCCCCGATAACCCAGGGTTGAATAGCCTCTGCAAGCACTCTGTTATTACTAAGCCTTGGCACTTTGTTCTGTCCGCCTAACTTGCCCACCGATTTCATATAGTTCCGAAAGGCATCTTTTTTCATTTCCCTGATCTTTAATGGTTGCAGAATGTTACCGGAAATCAGGTCATCGTAGTAGATGTTTTTTTTTCTTAACCCTTCATCAACTGATTTGCTGAATGAGGCCATGTCGGCAGGAGGTACAGAAAACTCTACAAACCATTCATGAAAAGGCAAAGCGCCTCCAGCCGGATTTACCTGCGGTGCCACCGTAAATTCAACCACTTCCGCATTAGCGGATGCAGCAGCAGTCATCAATGCATGCTCTACTTCTGATCCGATAACATGTTCGCCGAATGCGGAAATAAAATGGGAGGTTCTGCCGGTAACAACCAACCGGTATGGCGACTGGGAAATAAATTTAACGGTATCCCCTACCGAATACGCCCAAAGTCCGGCATTGGAACTTACTACCAGTGCATAATTTACTCCGGCCTGTACATCCCGCAATCTCAATCGCGTAGGATTGGCAGCGTCAATTTCAGAGGCGGGAATAAATTCAAAAAATATTCCGGAATCCGTATTGAGCAACAGGCCTGGCTCCTTCTGCGACGATTGAAAAGCAAAAAAACCTTCTGATGCCGGAAATGTTTCTATAGAAGCAATCTCTTCACCTATGGTGGCAAACAATTTCGCACGATAGGGTTCAAAATTAACTCCACCATATACCAGCAAGGATAGGTTCGGAAAGATTTCCTTAATGTGACTATGGCCTGTTTTCTGTAATAACTTTTCGAAATACATCTGCACCCAGGGCGGAATACCGCTTATCAGGGTCATATTCTGACTCCAGGTTTCTTCCACTATCCGGTCTACCTTTTCTTCCCAGTCATCTATACAATTGGTATCATAAGAAGGCAATTGATTGCTTCTCAGGTAACCGGGCACATGGTGATTTACAATTCCGGAAAGCCTTCCTGTTAAAATACCTCCGGTTTTCTCCAGCACCGGGCTTCCGGATAAAAATATCATTCTGCCGTCAACAAAAGCGGCATTACCCGTTTCCGAAATATACATAAGCAATGCATTCCGTGCCGAATTGATATGATTGCTAATTGAATCCTTGGTAATGGGAATGTACTTCACTCCTGAAGTGGTACCGGAAGATTTGGCAAAATAGAGTGGCTTTCCTTGCCAAAGTACATCCTGCTCCCCTTGTTTAACTCTTTCAATATAGGGTTTAAAGGCTTCATATTCCCTTACCGGTACCCTTTTAACAAACTCTTCATAGGTATTAATCTGTGAAAACCCATGCTCCATGCCAAAAGCAGTTTTGGAACCAGCTTTTATCAATTTGTTGAAAATGATTTCCTGGGCATGGACGGCCTTGCTGCTCCCTTTTAAGACCCTGTTTGCAATGACTGCTGCAAATGGCCGCGCTAACAGTGATTTTACACTCATGCAACAAAGGTAGAATCTTCAGGTAAGATCCCTTTATGGTCCAGCCTGAAAGATTCTGTTTGCAAATCCGGAAATTGAAATTACTTTTGCCATCCCGTTAGGGAGCTTAGCTCAGTTGGTTCAGAGCATCTGCCTTACAAGCAGAGGGTCACAGGTTCGAGCCCTGTAGCTCCCACTTTAATATATTCAGCCCTTTTTTAGTTGAATGCAATATCAGGGTGATTTTTTAATTAATAAAATTCACAACAATGTTCAGAGCATCCCGACTTAAAGTCGGGAGGGTCACTGGTTGGAGCCCAGTTGTTCCCACACTAAAAGCCATACGGTTATATCTCATGCAACCTTTTATATTTACATGCTTGCGCACAGTTCGTACACATTAATTAATGGACCTAGAAGTCAACTTTGCTCTGACGTACAGTTCCTTCATAAGGCCGGTTTTCTGATTTCTGTTATGCACTTCTCCAGACACTAAGCCGGACAATACCTTTGCACCTGCAGGCACAAAAATATTTTTAGCATGCATTATATGAGCAAGAATTCCTATTTCACTTTGATAACTACTTTTCCTTTTGCGCGGCCGGATTCAACATACGTCAATGCATCATTGGTCTGTTCAAACGGAAACTCCTTGTCAATAGCAGGTTTGCTGACACTTGCATTGATCAGTGAAGTGATTTCAGCCAGATGATTTCCTTCCGCCCTCATAAATAGAAAGGAGTAGTTTATGCCAAGTCCACGACAAACGAGGGCTGTCAATTTTGGCTTCCTTGGATCTTGGACGTTTCGGTGCTCCACCAATCCCATATAATTTGTTTACTCGGTGCGTCTGTCCAGATTTCAAGGGAATCCCGTTGTTTTAACACCTGGTTATCCTCTCGCCAATTCTTAATCTTGTACTGTCCTGAATTCGTTTTGCACTTAGGGTGGTAAGTTTTGTTTCTCATAACTCAAATTTCTTCCACCCCTTTCGCTTTTTAATAACTCTTCATCCCATTTTTTTCACAGTCGCCTCCTAAAGCAACTAAAAGCTAAATAGAATTACGTTCACTCAATAATAGCATATATTGAAATGAAACCCCCATATTGACTGTGCTTTAAAAGCCTTTCTTTCATTTTTGTATTTCATGAAAGCTTCCATGTACAGGTGTTACCAGCAAGTTGCAGAGAAGTCCTATAAATAGTAATCCTGCCATGATGTACATAGTAACAGAATACACTTCAGCAGCAGGAAGGCCCTTAACCTCCAATTGGTATTGCCGCAGGTAGTTAATAAGTACGGGACCAAGTATAGCAGCCGCCGACCATGCCAGCAGCAGACGTCCATGTATGGCACCCACCTGTTTGGTGCCAAACAAATCACGCAGGTAGGCAGGTATGGTTGCAAAGCCACCACCATACATACTTATGATAACGGCAAAAGCTGCAATGAACAACACCACTGAACCCGAAGCACCAATAGAAGGAATGGCAGCATACAATAATATTCCCAGCGAAAAAAAGAGGAGGTAAGTGTTACGGCGGCCAATATAATCAGACAAAGATGACCAGAAGAAACGGCCCGCCATATTAAACAGACTAAGCAACATAACAAAACCGGCTGCTTTCTTTGCATCAATTGCTTTGGCTGCACCAACTGATGCTTCGGAAAACAGTTCCTGTATCATTACAGAAGCTTGTCCGAGTACGCCAATCCCTGCTGTCACATTTAGCATAAGTACACCAAAGAGAAGATAAAACTGGCGGGTTTTCACAGCATTGTCAACCAGAACATGCTGGGAAGTAACCATTTTCTTTTGTTGTATTCGGAAGGGTTCGAAGCCTTTCGGTTTCCAGCCTTCAGCAGGCACCCGCACAAGGAATGCTCCAAACAACATAACCACAAGGTAAATTGCTCCCATTATTAAGAAGGTTTCAAAAACCCCTGTTGATGAATCACTACGGAAACGGTCCATCAGGTACATTGATAATGGAGAAGCAATCATTCCACCACCGCCAAAACCCATAATAGCCATACCGGTTGCCATACCCGGTTTGTCAGGAAACCATTTGATGAGAGTAGATACAGGTGATATATAGCCGAGTCCCAGCCCTATACCACCCAAAACGCCTGAACCAAAATACAGCAGCCAGAGTTGGTGCAGGTAAATACCAAATGCAGAAAGAAAGAATCCGCTGCTGAAGCAAAGTGCTGCTGTAAACATAGCCCGTCTTGGACCCACCCTTTCCATCCATTTTCCGAAGATGGCGGCCGAAGCACCCAGGAAAAACAACGCAAAACTAAAAATCCAGCCCAGCTGGGTAAGCGTCCAATCATCAGGTAATTGAATAGTAACGCCAATGAGCTGCGTAAGTGGTCTGTTGAATACACTGAATGCATAAATTTGCCCGATGCAAAGGTGAATGCATAGTGCTGCCACTGGTACTTTCCAGCGATTGAAACCGGCAGGTGCAATGGTAGCCTCTTTTGAAAGAAATGACATACGGCAAAGCAATTTGGCGGGTAAGATAAGAGGCTGTTTACTAAGAAAAAACGATTTTTTTCAGTTCATGTAAAAACATTCATGGGGTGTTCTAGCTAAACTGTAATAGCCTGTTATCGCTAAGTGTTCCCTTTTTGTTTATCTTCATTTTCTGATTTTGGTTTGGAGTTGCTTATCCTTACTCCAATTTCTACACCTATATTCCATCTATCATTTTCGGTACAGGCTTTCTCATTGTAATACAATGGAATTTGGATTGTCAAGCCCTTGTAGGTATATGTAATACCAAACCCAAGATTTGGTGATACAAGAGAACTTATTGGAGTTAATATATCTTCTTTAAATCGAAGTGAAGGAAGCATTCCAAACATGCACATGGAATTACCTTTGTTTACTTTGATGCCTGGGCCATTAAACCAAACTCGCGTGCGTTTGCAGCAAAGCATTTGTGCTGATAGCAAACGCTTGCGCATAATAATATTCCCTTCAGCTCTCCTGTAAAATAAGGAAGGCACATCGCAATGCTGATTTCAAATAAATTAAAAAGTAAAATTGAGATGAAATCAATTAAAAGTTTGAGCAAGAAAGGCAGGCGCACTCGTTCCGCTCATTTCCCTCCCATAACATACTGCAAACGAGAGCGAGTGAGAAACCAGAACTTTTAATGAAATATCTGCGGTCTAAGATTCTTAGTAGCAATTACGCCTCTTAATTTACTTAGTAATCCGGTTTAATCTCTTATTGGTAATGTACCATTCCTTCTGCCGCAGCATCCCTTACTTTTACAGCAGGATTAAATGATTTATCAATTCCCGCTCCTTTATTTCGGGCAGACATATCTGCTGCCCAGTCATCAACGGGTTCAAAAATGAGTACTTGGGTATTGAATGTACGTCGTCAGAACAAAGTTGACTTTTTGCTCCATTATTTAATGTCGAGTTTTTCATGTTCTTCGAATGAGTTTTCTAAGGCATCTCAACAAAATTAGTTGTTTGAATGAAGTGGTGAAGAATTTCTCCTCCACCACTTTCTATTTCAGTTGGTTGAACTATCCCTGCCTGGTTGCGCCATAACAATCCTACTTCCTGAATAAAATAGGGAGGTCAATATGCCGGGATTACGAAATGGCCTTTTACCTGGGGGGGGTCAATATTCCGGTAGAGGGGTCAGCATGGCCGGAAAAAACAATGTTCAGAGCATCCCGACTATCGGTCGGGAGGGTCACAGGTTCGAGCCCTGTAGCTCCCACCTTGTTATCCTTTATCCTGATTTGGCATTGTGTTTCAGAGCGTATAACCCGACAGCAGCACGCCATGTCTGGCAATGAGTAGTCTCCTTTACTTTATTGAGCTTTTAATGTATTGCTGCGATGCGTAAAATATTTATCGGCTTTATTGTCACGCTATCCGGTTCGTAATATCTTCTCCATCTTCCGGCCTTTAGCCAATTCATCAACTAACTTATCCAAATATCTTACCTGTTGTGTTAGCGGATTCAAGATTGCCTCTACCCGGTAACCACAGATAATACCTGTTATCAGGTGAGCATTGGAGTTAATTACAGCATTTTGAAAGAATTCTTCAAAAGTTGCCTTTTTTTCAATGATCTCCTGAATCTTATCCTTATCATAACCGGTTAATCACCTGATGCAATTCTTCTTTTGTTCTTCCTTTCTTTTCGACTTTCGAGAGATAATGCGGATGCACTGAGGCGAAAGTCATTTTTGCAATACGCGTATCATGGCTATTAGCATTGTTCAAACATTCAAATTAATGATATTCAATCAATCTATTTCAACCTTTCCAATTTTCCCTTTCTTTTTACAATGTTTTTATAATCCCATTGTATTTCCCGTGATTTTTTTAGCCATCGTTTTACATCATTTGCTTTTATTTCGGAACTGTTTTTATAGAATATAGAGGCATCTTTAAATTTTTCGCCTCTGACATTTAAATCTTCTTCTTCAAAGCCGGCACCACTCCAGAACATCAACCTGACTCCGGCTTTTTGCACGCTATAGCCCACAACAGGATTCCCCTCCAAAAACCAGACAGGGTGAGCATGCCAGATTTTATTTTCGGCATCGCTCAGTTCTTTGTCAATCAATGCTGCCAGCCGGTTGCAGATTTCTTTGTCATTGGAGGATTGACGGTCATTGTACAATTTGGTTTCCGTGTTCACTATTTTTTCCGATAGGTTGGCTCTTCTGTTGCAGTACAATAAAATGCTTATTAAATCCGGCTTGCCATGCTAACACAATCTACGCTGCCTGGCGGCCGTCTTTTTTCATTTGGCCTGCCTGTTAAGAATTTTATTCATGGTAAAACGTACGTAAAATGAACAACTTGTTCTTCCGTTGTCGGATTGGTTAAGCGATAAAAGTCAATTGCATAGTCGTCAATCTTCTCTGCCTGAACAAACATTGCCTGGTATCCTTTCTGCCTGCAATACTCATGGGTATACTTCATTAGTTCTTTACCAATCCCTTTTCTCTGATAGGCAGTTAATACGGCAAGATCGTAGATATAGGCCAACGGCTTCACGGAGTGATACTGTTCCAGAATGTAACCGGTTAAGCCCCCGACAACCGCATTACCGCTCAGAGCCACCACGGAAAAAAAGCTTTCATTTGCTAATAGCCTTTGTAAATGCGAAATGTCCGGACGGTTGATATTCTCCATTTCAAAAACAGTTTCAAAAACTGAAAGGAGTTGCTGAAATTCAGCCACATCCTGACTGGTCAATGTTTGTATCGCAGTAATAGTTTTCATGCAGTTGATTCCTTTGTCTTGGAACCCGGCAGCGACCGGCTATGCGGCATCTGATGTCCACCCGGCAGGTGCAGCTATCATGTCAATGGCTTTTCACATCTAAGAATGGAGAGCGAAGTAAAAACACGGCCTTCTGCCTTTCGCTGTCAGCAAATTCTTTTAGTCCGTACTGTATCTCCTCCGGACTTACTTTGTGCCAGGTGCCAAAAATTCTGTCCCAGAAAGTAAAGAGGTCTCCATAATGGCTGTCTGTAAATTTTTGTTCGTTTGAATGATGTATTTTATGCCATCCGGGGGTTGCCAAAACATATCGCCCGAATTTTTCGAGCCAATAGGGAAATCTAACATTACTATGCTGCAGGATGATCAGCATCAGGTTCAGTGTTCCATATAAAACAAATGAAGTTACAGAAATGCCAAAAATAGGAACCGCTACAGAGAAATAGATGCCTTGTACAAGCACCGTTTCAATGGGATGAAAACGCAATGAGGTGGTTGAGTTGACAGAAAGGTCAGCATGATGCACCCTGTGAAACCTCCAGAGGAAAGGAACTTTATGCTGTAAGTTGTGCAGGCAGTAGCCACCAAAATCAAGCAGCAGTAACCCGGCTACGATCTCAACCACAGAAGGGAAATCAGTCAGATTTAAAAGTCCTAAGTGATTGGCAGCAGTATAATGAACTACAAATACTACACCCGTGCCGATCGCTCCATTGATAACAAAGTTTATTGCGATCATTATCAGGTTTTGGAAATCATGCTGTCGCTTATTGCCCGGGTTAGCAAGATACGGCCTGATACTTTCAATGCCATACATTGCACAGAGTAAAGCAATCAGAATGACAGGTTGAAGGTCTGCTAAATTCTGTATCATAATGGAAAGGTAAGTTAGTTAAGCAAAATACGTACTTTTCATAATACGTACAATAGCCGAAAAGCTTTTTCCTGCCGTTTCAGCAGGTAATGATGGCGGGCTTTATCCATACAGTTCTTCATCTGCCTTTAAGAAAGCCGAACTTTCAAATTGAACCGCCAGGCTATTTACTTCTCCAGAAAAATTCAAAGCACCCGCTGATCTGTCCCAATAGTGCTGTTTGCGGCAATATGGCATCTGCAAACGGTTGCCTGGCCAATGCAGCGGTTCAGCGCTACACATTACTGCTTAACACCTGTTTTTTTGATTTCTGAAATGCGCTGCTTCAGATACGAAACCGCACCATTCCTGCCCACCCGCCGGCAATAAGGTATGGTAATAATACATTTTATGAGCAGTGATTCCTATTTCACTTTGATAACTACTTTTCCTTTTGCGCGGCCGGATTCAACATACGTCAATGCATCATTGGTTTGTTCAAACGGAAACACTCTGTCAATAACAGGTTTGATGACACTTGCATTGATCAGTGAAGTGATTTCAGCCAGCTGATTTCCTTCCGCCCTCATAAATAGAAAGGAGTAGTTTATGCCAAGTCGCTTGGCCTTCTTCCGGGTTCCTGCGCTCAGAACTTTTATGATCCACTTTACGAACCATGGGGCGCCCTTTTCATTTGCAAAATCAATATCAGGCGGACCTGAAATGGAAATGACGGTTCCACCAGGCTTTAATATACGCATCGATTTTTCTAGGGTTTTTGCGTCCTGACTGTTCAGCACAACATCATAGTCTTTAAGCAGGGCTTCAAAATCCTCCTTCCTGTAATCAATAACAATATCAGCCCCCAGGCTTTTTACCAAAGCCATGTTTCCCATGCTTGTTGTAGTGGCAACGGTGGCGCCTAAATGTTTAGCTAACTGGATGGCAAATGTTCCTACGCCACCCGAACCAGCCTGAATAAAAACCTTTTGTCCTTTTTTCAGCTTTGCTTTTTCAATCAAAGCCTGCCATGCAGTTAAACCAACCAATGGAAAGGAGGCCGCCTCCTCCATAGAAATGTTTTTGGGTTTCAGTGCCACATCATTTTCATTCATTGAAATGTACTCAGCAAAAGTCCCTATCCTGAAATCGGAGGGCCTAGCATAAACTTCATCACCCACTTTGAATTTTCTCACCTGTGAACCTACTTTTATTATAACTCCGGCTACATCGTGTCCCAATGTTATGGGAACTTTGTAGCGAAGCAGCAGTTTGAACTCTCCGTTCTTAACCTTGGAATCCAGAAGGTTTACACCGGCAGCATACACCTGAACCAAAACATCCGTTTCGCTTACCGCAGGCTCGGCTATTTCTTCAAGCTGCAGTTTATCTTTTTTGCTGTATCGTTTAATCCGGAACGCTTTCATTTATCATTGTTGTTTAAAGGGTGATTGATCAGTTGAAATTATTGCTCAAGAAATTTTAAAGCACTGCTCACAAACTCCCGGTGATACTGAAAAATAGCACCATGGCCGGCATCTTCATAAATAATGATCCCGGAATTCCGGATTCGTCTCTTCAAATCGTACGTGTTGAGGCTCGGCACCATTCGGTCGTTGTCGCCATTAACCAATAAAACCGGTTGATTAATCACTGACAAATCCTGAGGAGCTTGCAGTCCCCAGCGATGAATTGCCCTTAGCTGCCTCTGAAAATTTTGAATACTCATTTTCTCATCGCGAAATTTCTTTCGTTCCTTCAATCTCTTTAGAAACTCCTTAGCTGACTTTTTACCGTTTTTATTCCTGTTAAAAAAAAGAAAAGCTTTGGCATCCTGAAAACTGAACAACCCTCTCAGAATATCATAATAAGTAATCGCCGTAACCTTTTCTATTCCTTCACCTCCGGCAGGACCTGTGCCCGCCATAATTGCCTTACGAACGAGTTGCGGTTCCTGCAGCAAAATTTCCTGGGAAATAAAGCCGCCTAATGAAAAGGAAACCAGGTCCACTTTTTCATAACCCAAGGCATGTATGAATGCCCTTGCATCTTCCGCCATTTCAGCAATGGTGCCCGGCGTTTTTCCTTTGGTAGCTCCCACTCCACGGTTATCAAAACAAATCACCTGATGCTTCGCTGCCAAACCATCCATCATACGTGGATCGCAATTATCCATTGTGGCAGCCAGGTGGTTAAGAAAAACGATGGGAATACCGCCATTTTCCTGACCCAACCTGCGGAAATAAAATTTTGTACCGTTTACATTAACGGTTTCCGTTCTTACATTCTGAAAGGTTACTTTGATTTGTGAATCTGCTGTTTTCATTTTAAGACTAAATGTGATGAGGAGAAGAGCGACTCTTTCTTTCGTCTTTTAAAATTTATTTATGCTTTTGAGAAACGTATTTTCAAATGCTTTGTAATGAAAAAGCTGAAGCCCGGGTAAAACGGATGCTCCCTTCCCGACTGGATGATTGAATTTTGGGTTTTTATCTTCAACCAATTTTAGCAGCACATCAATTACGGGTGTTGCTTCAGGGGCTTTGGAAAACAAATCGTTCGCAAATGCGTCAACCTTTTTCCGGTAAGAAGCATAGTCCTCAATCTTCTTTTCGGCTCCAACTGAATTTGCGATCACATTGGTTTTGAAGCCGGTTGGTTCCACCATGCATACCTTGATATTAAATTCATTCAGCTCAAAACGCAGGCATTTAAAATACCCTTCCAGGGCATGTTTGGAAGCACCATAATACGCACCACTTGGAAGCCCGATTAATCCCATGATGGACCCGATGGTAATTATTTTCCCAAAGCGCTGACTCCTGAAATGGGGTAATAATTCGTTGGTGAGTTTTATGGTTCCCCAAAAATTTGTCTCAAATTGCTTTCTGCCTTGTTCTATGGTTGTTTCTTCGGCAAGGCCCGACTGGTAAAATCCCGCATTGTTGATCAGCACGTCCAATTTCTCTACCTCACTGAATAATCGTTTTACAAAGCCGGGTACTGAATGGCCGTCAGCAATATCCAGCGGCAGCAATTTAAACGGTACAGCTGCCGGGTGCTTATCCGGATTCCGGCTGGTGCCAATAACCGTATACCCGCTACGGTGAAGCTGATTGGCCACCATGAGGCCAAAGCCGGAGGATGCTCCTGTAACCAAAATTGTCTTACCCATTTTCGTGTTTTTTAACATATAGTTTATATCTTTGCTTGCATTATGCAAGTGCAAACATACAACTATACTTGCATTTTGCAAGCGCTAAATAATTTTTTTTTATGAACAAGAATCAAAAGAGGTCAGATTGCCCTATAAGCAACTCCCTGGATATCTGGGGCGATAAATGGTCGCTGCTCCTGATCAGAGACCTGATGTTTAACAAGAAATGCACCTATAAGGATTTTTTAAATGCAGCCGAAGGCATTGCAACAAATATTTTGTCGGCACGTCTTGCGACTCTTGAAGAAAATGGAATAATTGAAAAAGTTAATGCCCCGGGAACGAAGACCCGTGTTTTTTACAAATTAACCGGGAAGGGAATTGAGTTATTCCCTGTCCTGGTAGAGATTCATCTGTGGGCTGAAAAGTATTTTACCATCCCTCCCGATATAAAAGCAAGAATCAAAGGCGCAAAATCAGATAAAGAGGGATTTATTAAGACATCCATAAAGGAATTGAAAAAAGCGTAGTTACTCATTCTGAAACCAGAACGCTTAATCGCTACATGATGCCGGCAGTCTCTTGTGCGGTTACTTGACGTGTTAAAAATATGCTCTTAAACAAAATGAAACCTGCTCAGGCGCGGTATTAAAAATATTTTTTTGTTACCGGCTGCATATAATCATGGCAGGTTATGATTCATTTTTTTATGTTTTGTAACAACGCCTGCAATTCATTCAATGTCATGGTAAACCCTTCCCGGAAGCCCATTTCAAGCATTTTTTCCATGCGTTCGAGCGATTCGTTATAAATGGTAATACGTACTTTGGTTATTCCATGCAGTTCGGTAAAATGCAAATCCCAGTCTGAACCTGGCAAGTGAGGGGTTTCATCTTTATCTGCGAAAACACTGAAATATTTGAAATTGGTTTTGGGAGTTATGGAAGTATAGTCCTGAATTTGCCAGCTTTCATGTCCCTCCGGGCTAACCATGGCATAAAACCTCCTTCCACCCTCTTTGAAATTCATAAATTTTGTTTTTGAAGTCCAGGGCTTTGGTGCCCACCATTGGTCAAGGATTTCCTGTTTTGTAAATGCGTCCCAAACAAGTGGAAGTTCTGCATTAAATTCTCTTATTACCACTACCGACCTGGTTGATTTGTCAACCGCAAAATCAAATTGCAAATCGTTCATTTCTTATTTTTTTTAATAGTTGTTAATAATTGATCTAATTGATTGAAACGGGTTTCCCAGATTTTCCGGAATTGTCCAATCCATGTATCTATTTCTTTCATTTTGTCAATTTCCAGCGAGTAATAAATTTCTCTGCCCTGATGTTCCCGCTTTACCAGTTCGCACTCCGACAGGATGCGCAGGTGTTTTGAAACTGCCTGCCGGGTGGTGTCGAAGTGTTCGGCAATGGCATTAGGCGTCATGGCCTGCAGTGCAATTAAAACGATGATGGCCCGTCTTGTCGGATCTGCAATTGCCTGATAGATGTCTCTTCTCATTTGCCTGTTGTAGGGTTTTCGAACTAATCGGTTGCAAATATATGCGCAACTTTTCGGTTTCGCAATTTTTTTTTAGCAAAAATCATATGCCCGTATGGTGGAATGGCTGCCGGGGAATTTCTGGCTGCAGGGGCAGTGTTCCGCAGCGACGGACTGCCTGAAAAAACAAAAAATGTCTAATGAGAACAAAACACACGATTACCCCTTGCCCCTGCTATATAGTTGTTAAGCGTTATTACCAGAAGTTTTTCTTTTCTACATGGCCGCCAACGCCTGATAAACTCCGTTAATCACTTTCGCCATTTTGTTTATGTCCAACGTCTCCATGGTATCCGAACTCTCATGGTAATTTTTGTTTCTGTAGAATGCGGTGTCGGTAAGCAGTAATGCACCGCTGCAGATGTCATTTTCGCAATGCGTTCTTTAAATTCATAGATAGTTTTAATTGGATGATTCGTAAGTATTGCTGTTGAAGTTAATGTGGCCATAGACAGCTGTCACAATAGCAAATATATTCACACTATAATTATTTAAACCACTTTTGAGCCGAGGGCATGCGGTGTGGACAGCCTGGCCAGCAGCAGGGATTGCGCTTCCCTTCAGATAACTCTTCGAGCATACGTTGTATATGTGCCGCTCTTGTTTCTTCCTTCTTGACAATTGTAACCCAACAAATCCATTCATTGCGCTGTATTGGTGTTAACTTATTCCAGCGATCCAAGATATCTGTTCTGGCTATTAATGCTTTTTTCATAGCATCAGGTAGTTTGTGCAAAACGCCTTCAGCTACAAAAGTCTTTTCCATCATCTGGTTCGTTTTCATTTTATTCTTTCTAAAACGCTTTCCCGCTTTACTGTGTTTTACAACCTCACTGAATCTATTTTTGACTTTTCCTGCCAACGTTTAAGTTTTTTGGCATTAATGTCTGATACGGTATTCCGGAAAACAGAAGCATCTTCAGCTTGCCTATCCCGCAATATCAGGAAAGCCTTATAATTTAAGTAATTCGATAAGTCAAATATACCTTTAGAAAGGCAGTTACCAGGTTTCCCTAATTTTTCCTATTGATTAAAAACAGTAAGAGTAAAGCAATACCAGACATTACGATACCGCCAATGATCAAAGAATTGTTTTTCTGCAATACACCAACAAACAGGTCTCCCAAAAACATCACCAGGAAGAAAATATAGGCAATGGTCAGCATTGGAATAGATCTCCGTATTGTCGCATACGCTAAGATAACGCCAAGTGCCAATTGCCTGGAAGCCCACATGAAGATCAGGAACTCCACTCCTTTCGCATTAAGGTCAACTTTATCTGCCATTGATTGAGGTGAAAGGAATAATGATAAACTTACTCCCAGTTCCATCAAGGCAAAGAGTCCTGTAACTACAAGTATCCATTTCGGTAATGCTTTTTGTTCCTGCGTCATATTTAAATGCAATAGTAGTTATTTCATTGTTATCTGTTTTCCTTTTGATATTGGTTTTTCCCTTGTCAACCATATCTTGAAGCGTTCATGCAATATAAGGTTTCAGTTTGTTTTGACTGTCAAGATTTTTAATAATTCATTTAATCAGCAGTGGTGTGCATTGTTCAATGGACTGCATCTAAAATGTGAAAAGAAAAATGAAACGAGCATTTCATCGTCCATAAGTCTGCGGTAACCAACTTCATGTTGTTTGTCGCTTCCTGGCTTGATTTTCAAATGTTGTCAGCTACTGCCCTTCTTGTCGCTGTCGTGTAAATCCTCCGCATTATAATTTCTTCCAAAAAACAATCTTGTCTTCTCCGTCTTTCCAAAAGTCTTTAATTACTGCGGCTTGCATATAGCCAATTTTCTTGTAAAAATTTCTTGCTCCCATTTGAGCATCGTCACTTGAAGTTTCTACAATTAATATTCTTCCGTCATTTTGCTTTAGTCGTTGTTCAATATAATTCATCATCTGACTTGCTATTCCTAGTCTTTGTGTGTCTTTGGAAACTCCAATTGCTAATAAATTATATGTGCCGTCAGTAAATTTTTCCGGCACACAATATCCAATTGCAACTTGATTATTGTTTTCTATATAGGTAAACCAAATGTCTTGCGTGCGAGGATTGTCGAAATAATCAGCAGTCATTTCGTCTAAGTATTCAGAAGGAAACAATCCACTTGAATCAACTACTTGTTTCAGTCCGTCTATGTCTGATTTTGTTACAGGTCTTATTTTTCCGTTCATCATTTTGTCTTAATCATGCGTCGCAGCAATCCTGCTGTTCCGTTTAGCACTGAACCCGTTATTTAACCAAACTCCAATTAGCCGTTTTACGAATTTCTAATAATATTTTTCTCTTACAAATTTCCTCCATTCAATTTCAAAATGTTTTTCTGTAACTCCGATAGTTTTCTCAAAATTACCATATGATTTAATGAACTCCGGCAGTTTTTCCTTTCCATATTCTGATACAAAGTACTCAATAATGGTGTATCCAACATTGTATATCTGGTTGCTGTTATTCAATTCCTTCAATGTCAGATTGTTTTTCATTCCGTGTCTTACGCTTATTTTATTAACAATTCCCGCTTCATAATCACAAATTGCTTCCCAGAACCATTGCGGATAATTTTTCTCAAATTCCATTTCAAAGGTTTTGTTAAAATCACTTTCTGTTTCATATTTATACTTTGAAAGTGCCTCATGAATTAAAATATTAAGCTGTACACAATGCGTAAACTCATGTACTGCCACCTTTTTCATGTCGGCAGGCAATATGCTATTGAACCAGGTCTGATACATCAGATGAAATACTTTTGGACCTCTGCTAACGCCATTGGCTTTGCTATCCGGCAATCCGGTTGCATCATTGAATTCCTTTTGTGTTGGATGTATATAAACTGAAATCAGGTCGTGCTTTGGATCTTCCAATTCAGCTCTAATTCTTTCATAATTAGATTCAAGAGCTTTGGAAATATCCCCGGCTTCACTTTCAAGAATTCCATGGTAAGTGACAACAAAATTTGCAGAAACTACTTTACCGATTTCCCTTTCAACTCTTAATTTTCGGACCAGGAATGTCACCAAAAAGAGTGTTGCTAATGCACCAATAGCAAGCAAAATAATCTTAAGTACTTTAGTTAGCATTATCATCCAACTGCTTTAGCAATTCCCTTTTAAAATGGAAGATTTTAACGGATTCTTCTCACCAAGTTTGTCTGCAACATTCAAAAAGCTGTTTTCTGAGTTTTCCTTAATTGATATAAGGATTTGAACTGTAAGATTCTGAAGGAATATAGTTGCCTTTGGTTTAAATATGTCAACCTGGTACGTCATAATAGTACAAATGAGGTAAATTTTGATGAATGTCGACGACATCATATCATGACCGCTCACGTTTCACAAACACACGTAGCCGGGCTTCCGGGGCTTTCCGTATCTATACCCGCAGAAGTCTGTTTAAAGATAAAAGTTTATCCGCATGCTGCAAAAAAAACGCACAGCGGCCACTACTCCGCACATTGCAATTACCAAGTCCGCCCGTTTAGGTGCTGTTAGCGGCTGGGGTATTTAAACGTGCCTGATGTCCTGATAACAAACCTTGATAAAGATGCCATCCAGACAAAGCCAAACATGATACTTAGTCTTTGGAAAACACCTGCAAAGTCAACAAATACCGGCACTTGTTTAAAGCCTATTGCCGCAAAAATAAAAGCGGTAATCATACCTATAGCGGAAATTGAAGTGTAGTTCACCCATTTTTTATTATTGAATTCTTTAAACCTATTGCGCATTTTAAAACAAGCAATCGGCAAACAAATAAAAACGAAAATGGAAAAAAAGTCGTGAAGGTGCCCGCTAACTGTAAACTGAGCTGTTCTGATTGGCTCAGCGATTGGATACCCATAAATTGGGTCAGAGGAAAAAAAACCAGCGCCAACAAGCCCCAGTCCCACTGCAATAAAAAGTCTTGAGGTCCCCAAGGCGTTTTTTAAAAACGGAGTCGCACGCCGAAAGCCAATTGCAAAAAGAATAATCAGTAAACCTGAAATTAGGAAATTAGTTTTCTGTATCCAGCCAAGATTTCCGATTGATAAAGAACTAACGGGAAATTTAAGTGACGAATAGTCGCCTCTCAGTGATCCTTGAATTAAAAACATAAGGATGAACAGAAAGCATCCAATTTGTCCGCTGATCAGGAGTAATTTTGTTGTCTTGTCCATACCGCTGTTAATTGTAATCTTACTTTAATAAGAGGTCTGCCACCCGGTGCTAACGATACATTAATTTAACCCGGTTGGCTTTCAGTATAAAGTCCATGCGGAAAACAGCTCTTAGAATAATCTCCAAACTGACGGCAGCGACCAAAACCCACCTATCGCAAATTTAAAATGTTAACGGTTCATTGCATTTGTTAACTGATAACTATTGCTGCAAATTTTGTTTGTCAGTTCGTTGAAGGCTGCTGTTCATATTCCGAATAAGTAATAAATGTCTTTCCATTATACAGGTAGAGGCCCGTTTGCCGGGTGCCTACCCAAAGATTTCCACTTGTGTCTTCCAATATTGACCAAACTCCCGGATTGGTTAGTCCATCCCTGGTTGTAAAAACAGTGAAAGATTTACCGTCGTAACGGCTAAGCCTATCACCACCAAACCAAAGCATTCCGTTTTTGTCTTCTATAATTCGGGTAACGTTGCCGGGTAAGCCATCCTTTTTTGTAAAACTTGTAAACGATTTGCCATCATACCGGTAGACACCACCCCAATTGCTGAACCAAATATTCCCGTCTTTGTCTTGCAATTGCGGCCACG
>CAZGBP010000011.1:0-54956 GCA_964524035.1 uncultured Bifidobacteriaceae bacterium | reverse complement strand
GTCGCGAAGAAAATCACAAAGGATCAATATGCTACGTTTTCTTGGCGTCTTCGCGCTTGTATTATTTTATCGCTGAGAAATGCAAATTGTCATACACCCCTTGAATCTGCACGCAATTTTTAATTGGCCAAAAAATATCTTTCCTGCAGAACTTGTGTCTCTTAAAAATTGTGAATTCATAGTGTCTTTCTTCACAGAAAAAAGGCAATACATCAGATGCTCTTTGCATGAAGGCGTTTTGTTAATCCTTCCAATCCCCATTGCATCACTGTATCATGATTCCACTTGAATGCAGGCTTGAGAACTGGTGCCAAAAAATTCATCCAGGGCCTGGTTGTTCTTACCTGCCAATGGTATTCAATATGCACAATATCATCTTTCATTTGAAAGAACCAGGTACCAGTACCTTCCAGCTCACCAGTTGCTTTTCCTTTCATCATCCGGTACTTTTCCAGTTGCACCAGCTCCGAATCAAAGGTAAGCCGGTAGGGTAATGCGGATTTAAAAGTGAACGTAGAAACTTTTCCAATGCCATCAGCATCGCCTTCCTTTCGTGTTTTCACCTGTTCCACTCCTTTCCACCATTGCGGCCAGTCCTCAACCGCTTTTATGGTCTTCCAGGCTTCTTCCAGTGAAGTATTGCGTAGTTCCCAAACAGTTAAAAATGAATATTCCCTTTTCATGATGTCGTTAGTGTAAATACGCAGCCCATCGGTTGTTGGATGGGGTAGAGGACAAAACTTTTTGCTTGTCAGTTAAAGGTATGCGTTGCACCGGCGATGTAATATCAATCGGATATTGATTATAAGATGTTGAAATTGATTATTGCGTATTTGAGTAAGTGTGTAAAGCAGCGTAGTGATTACAGCATAGCAATTGACCGGCTTCGCCGCAGCAATTTAACCATTTAACCATTTAGCCATTTAACAATACAACCACGATGAACGAATTGTCCTACACCCATTGGAATTACCGGATACTTCAACGTTTAAAAGATCGCCAGCTTGGTACAGTAATGTATTGCACGATTTTTTAGACTAACCAGGTAAACGCCTTCAGGAAGATACCCTGTGAATACCTGCAACTCTTGCTGCGCAGCCATCTGGCTGTTTACAGGAATTGAAACCAATAACTTCCCGCTCATATCAATTACATCGAGCATTCCTGCGAGGTCACCGTCTCCATTCATTGAAATATGGAGGTAGCCACTTCCATCTGCATAAGCTGACAATACCGGATCTGTCACCTTTCCGCAGGATACACTTACCGCGGGGGAATACACTTTACTG
This sequence comes from uncultured Bifidobacteriaceae bacterium, assembly GCA_964524035.1. Lineage (GTDB taxonomy): Bacteria > Bacteroidota > Bacteroidia > Chitinophagales > UBA10324 > JACCZZ01. Next base: position 53,667 of record CAZGBP010000011.1, on the reverse strand, counting down.
CCATTAATTGCATTATCCGCTATCCTGTAATAAACCGTACCCGGAATAATTTCTTTATCGCTCCAGCTGTATTCATGCACGGCAGCCGACGTGCCCGCGCCGGGCAAAATCATAACTTCAGAATAGTGGCTGCCATCCACCGACCGTTCAATAGAAAAGTAATCATTGTTAAGTTCGCTCACTGTTTTCCACTTCACCAGGACGTTGCCGGATGGCTGGCAGGTAGCCGTAAAAGAAGACAACTCTACCGGCAACAGCATTGGTGAAAGACAGGCCGATTGCTGATTGGAAAGGGCACCCGTGGATGCCGTAAATCCGAAATAAGGAGTGGTGGTACCGAATATGGTAGTAGGGTTGAAAGCATACGAGAAGGTAGCATAGGTGATGAGGCCGCTGTTATCCAGCACGCTTACCGTTAATGTGCCGGTTGCACCGGAAGGTATCCAGCTGATGCGTAAAGTATGGTCTATCCCATTTTCGATATTGTATAAGCTGGCACCATTCATTAAAGCAACACCGGATGGAATAATACGTGCACCCGGGCTGCTTCCACAGACGCCTGATGGGTTTACATTGCCATTCAGCCAGAGGTCGATATGATCCGGGTTGGGGCCGCCGCTGCAAAGCACACCGGAAATACCATCATCACGGTCTTCATAATTCAGGTAGGTATCCAATTCTACAATCACGCTTTTTGAAATACCGGCGGCACCCATACTACCTCCTGAACCGCCACAGGTGCATAACCCATCCGGATCATTCTGCATCACAAAACAAATACCATCGGCACCATTGTCATTCGATCCGAGATTGACTGTAAAATCATAACTGAAAGATGCACTGAAATCAAACGTTGAATTTACATCCCAGGCGCAGCCGATATTGTTGGTTGCATCTGCGGTAAGAAATGCGCATCCCGACGGAGCTGAAGCATCGCCCACCAATGAATATTCCGATGTTGTGGTATTTGAAGGAATGACTTTATAAACCAATGTACCACTGGATGGCCCGGTATTTAAACAACTATACCGGGTTACATAAATCCGGTACGTACCATTTGCTGTAGGTGACCATTCAAGGTAAGACTGATTTCCACAGTTGTCATCGTTGTAAGCACCGGCTACGGCAACCCCGGTATTGTCATCAATGGTAAATTGAGTGTCCCATGATACAGATCCTCCGTCGGTAGGGCAAAACGAGAATACATATTTGTTGCAGGTTGAGGCTGTGAAATTCCAGTATTCTCCCGCATTAACCGGTGTAAGAGATTGAAATGTGGAAGCAGGGACGATAGTGCCTTTAAAGGTTGCACCGGAAACGGAATTGCATTGCGCCATAACGGAATATTCGCAGCAACACATACCGGTTACCAATACTGCAAAGATCTGGCACAATCGCTTCATGCTGCAAGTATACTATTGTGCAACCGTGTAAAAAAGTATTTCCCCATGGATTTCAATCCTTACCCTTTTGCTCCCTATTGCTTTATCACCTTAACGGTCTCCTGCCCCGCTTCTGAGTTAATGACCAGCAGGTACATGCCGTCAGGAAAGGCATCGAGGTGCAATTCCTTTTTTTGACCGGTAACGACATCATGCATCAGGCGTTTACCGGACACACTGTAAAGGTCAACTTTTGCATCCTGCAGGTAATTGTTTTCTATAAACAGGCTGGAACTGGTGATGGTAGGGTACACAGTAATTCGGTGCAACACACCTGGTGAAAGAATCGATGACAATGTTCCTTCATAGGCCAACTGATCAACCCGGTAACTTAAACTGTCGGAGTTGAATTCGCTGGCTCTGGCCATTCGCAACCAGCCATACAACGTATCGCCGGAGGTGATTCTGAAAGCGAGGTACCGGAAAGACGTGTTTGAAAACTGTCCGTATTGATTTGACCCGCTGGAAACATACAGTAAGGCACCATCAAAAGCAGTTTCATCAAAATCGAAGGAATACAGGTTGTCATAAAGGGTATCACCCTGTTTAAAGGCAATGATTGTCAGATCATCGGCTGCATTCAGCGCAATCTCTGTTGCGGCATTCGGGAAGGTGATGTATGCCGCTTCATAAAGTGCGGTAAGCTTTCGTTCTAAGTTAATAGTTATATCGGCGCTGCCATCAGTATCAAGGTCGAAATCTCCGGAATTGCTTCCTGAGCCATACTGCACTACATTAATTTCAGGCTCAAAATCAAGCACCGACAGGTTGGCTGAATTTCCAAAAACCAGTTTCGGCAGTTGCGCATTGCTGTTCAGCATCTGAAAAAGAATCGCGAAGAGAAGGTAAAACTTCTTCATGGTTTACAATTTAAGAGGTGAAAGTCGTATCCAAATATACAATGGCCAACAGCATCGATCAAGTATTTTTTTCCGCATGCAAAAGCGCTTACTACGTTGCCCCTTTCCTGCAAAATCAAATTACCATTTTACCATATACAAAATTATCCGATCCTTTACCATATGCTCACTGCCGGCCCGGTAAGGTTAGCTTGGGGAATGACGTACTTGTCAGCGGGAGTATTATTCAGGAGTAACCCCATCCGGCTTTTTTTCCGGAACAGCTTTATCCTTGTTTTCATGCCTGAAGAAATGCTTCTGAAACAGGATGATCAAAAAAACGCCGGTGGTGATAGAAGCATCGGCTATATTGAAGATGGGCCTGAAGAAAATAAGGTATTCTCCACCCCAAACAGGCACCCAATGCGGAATAAATCCTTCATACAATGGAAAATACAACATATCCACTACGCGGCCATGTAACCAGGGCGCATATCCACCTCCTTCGGGAAGAAAAGCTGCCAGCTGTTGAGGGGTGCTGGATGAAAAAAGCTTTCCATAAAATATGGAATCCAGAATATTACCGATAGCACCGGCCATGATCAGCGAAATACTGGTAATAAAGCCGCGATGTGATTGCTGCTTAACCAGCTTTACAAGATAGTATCCGATCAGGATAACGGCCAGCAGCCTGAACAGGGTTAAAGTGAGTTTACCCCATTCGCCTCCCAACGACCATCCAAAGGCCATTCCTTCATTCTCGATAAAATAGAGGTAAAACCAGTCGGTAATACGCAGGCTTTCCGTATACAGGAAATTCAACTTAACCCAAAACTTAAGGGCCTGGTCGAAAATCAGTACGGATACGATAACAATAACCGGATGGAGGTACTTCAAGAGAACGGTTAGTGCGACTGCATCATTTTTGCCTGCATGCTCAGGGTAGCATGCGGAACAGATTTCAACCTTTCTTTTTCAATTAGCTTGCCCGTTACCCGGCAGATACCATAGGTCTTGTTTTGAATACGAACCAACGCTTTATCCAAATGATCCATGTACATGATCTGGCGTGCAGCCATCTGGTTCAGGTATTCCCGTTCCATACTGCTCGATCCGTCATCGGAAGAGGCAAATTTGTTTTCGGTATCGTCTGTGCCGTTATCACCCTTCCGGTTGATCTGGTCCTGCAGGTATTTCAGCTCCTTCCTGGCGGCATCCAGTTTATCCAAAATCAATAACCTGAACTCTTCCAGTTCATCATCCTTATAGCGTGTTCTCAATTCCGTTTCTTTCTTTTTAGCAGGCTGAACAGATGCTTTTACAATCGGCTTTACGACAGCCTTACCAATAACCTGTGGCGTTACCTTGGTTGTTGGTTTCACTGCCGGTTTAGGTGCTGTGGCAGTTACCGGCTTGGCAACTTTCTTCAATACTTCAGAAGGTTTAGACGCTTTCGTTGACGTCGCTTTCTGGCCGGCTTTGGCTGCCGGCTTCTTCACTGCTTTTACAGCTGACTTAGACTTTACAATAGTTTTTTTCACTTGCTTGGTGGGTGCAGGTTTAGCTTTTTTGGTGGCGATTTTAACTCCCTTTTTAGCGGCTGCCGGTTTCTTCTTGGGGGCTGCTGACTTTTTTACAGGCTTAGCGGCAACCTTCTTTTTGCTCTTTGCCATAATCACAATTCCTTTTTTTGTTTGATAATTACTTTTACGGGTAAATCGTTCACCGTTAAAGTTTCTGCACCGGTCAGTGAATCAACTAATTCTAATGATTCTGCTAAAATTTCGGCGCAAATATAGTTCTTAAAATTTATTACCGACAAATTTATTGTATCTGATTTCTCAATGAAAACCTCAATTCTGTCAGTCACATTATAGCCCAGATCTTTGCGCATTTTCTGTATCCTGTTAACCAGCTCCCGCGCATTTCCTTCTTCCTGCAACGATTCAGTGATGGTAACATCCAGTGCCACCGTAAGCTCGCCCTGGTTGGCAACCTGCCAGCCCGGGATGTCTTCCGAAATCACCTCAACCTCATTTAAGTTAATCACAACCGCTTCATTATCAATTACCAATTCAATGAAACCTTCCAGTTCAAGACACTGGATCTGATCCTGTTGCAACAATAATAATTGCTCATTAACGACCTTCATTTTCTTGCCCAACCGCGCCCCAAGCAATTTAAAGTTGGGCTTCACCTTTTTGGTAACCAATCCTGAAGTGTCGGCCACAAAATCGAGTTCCTTTACATTTACTTCAGATAAAATCAGGTCGCGCACCAGCAACAATTGCTTACGTACCGGTTCGGCTGAATAAGGGATCATGATCCTGCTCAATGGCTGCCGTACTTTGATATTCACCTTCTTGCGCAGCGAAAGTACCATGGAGGAAATATCCTGTGCCATCTGCATGCGTTCTTCCAGCAATGGATTGATTAACTGCGGATTATAGACCGGGAAATCGGTCAGGTGAACGGAAACCTCCTTCTTCCTGCCGGTTACCCCATTCAGATTTCTGAACATCCAGTCTGAAAAGAAAGGCGCAATGGGCGACATCAGTTGCGTAAGCGTTTCCAGGCATTGGTACAGCGTCTGGTAAGCGGCAATCTTATCTTCTTCATATTCCCCTTTCCAGAAACGGCGCCGGCTCAACCGGACATACCAATTGCTAAGGTGTTCATCTACAAATGTTTGCACTGCCCTGGCGGCTTTCGTAGGTTCATAATCCGCCAGCGATTCATCTACTTCCTTTATCAGTGAATTCAGCAGGCTGATGATCCACCGGTCAATTTCCTGGCGCTTCTCCATTGGCACTTCCTCTTCCCGGTAGGCAAAGCCATCAATATTTGCATAGAGGATGAAGAAGGCATACGTATTAAATAAAGTACCAAACAGCTTTCTGCGCACTTCATCAATTCCGTTCAGGTCAAACTTCAGGTTATCCCATGGCTGTGAATTGCTGATGAGGTACCACCTCGTTGCATCCACACCAAACTGATCCAGGGTCTCAAAAGGCTCTACAATATTGCCGAGTCGTTTCGACATCTTGTTGCCATACTTATCGAGCACCAGTCCGTTTGCAATTACATTCTTAAAGGCAACGGAATCAAACAGCATCACCGCAATCACATGCAGGGTAAAAAACCAGCCGCGCGTCTGATCCACGCCTTCGGCTATGTAATCTGCCGGGAAATTCTCGCCTAATGCTTCCTTATTTTCAAACGGATAATGCAACTGTGCATAGGGCATGGCGCCTGAGTCAAACCACACATCAATCAGGTCGGGCACACGCCGCATGAGCTTTCCATTCGGTGAAAGGAGGAGAATATCGTCAACAAAAGGTTTATGCAGATCGAGCGATGCTCCGGAAGCACTGGTCTTAAGAAAGCTGCCGGCTATCGTTTCATTGGTGCTGCTAACAGGATTGCTTTGCATGAAACCGGCTTTCACCGACTTATCAATTTCCGCAGACAATTCCTCTAATGAGCCAATGCATAACTCTTCCGTTCCATCTTCTGTTTTCCAGATTGGCAACGGCGTACCCCAGAAACGGGTGCGGGAAAGGTTCCAGTCTTGCAGGTTTTCCAGCCAGTTGCCAAACCGGCCCGTACCGGTAGCTTCGGGTTTCCAGTTTATGGTTTTGTTAAGTTCAATCAGCCTGTCCCTGGCGGCTGTGCTTTTAATGAACCAGGAATCAAGCGGATAATAAAGGATGGGCTTGTCGGTGCGCCAGCAATGCGGGTAGCTGTGTTCAAACTTTTCTACCTTGAAAGCCTTATTCTGTTCCTTTAACATAATGGCGATCCGCTCATCTACCGATAGGTATTTTTCCCGCCCTTGTTTCTTTTTCTCCAGTTCCTTTTCATCTTCACTCAGGTATTGCTCCTTTACAAACTCACCGGCAAAATCGGTTACTTCCGGAACAAAGCGGCCCTGCCTGTCCACCAACGTGAGTGCAGGTATCCCGTACTTCTTTGCAATCCTGAAATCATCGGCCCCAAAGCTTGGTGCGATATGCACAATGCCGGTTCCGTCTTCTGTAGTTACAAAATCGCCGGTCACCACCATGAAGGCATTTCCATCAGGCTGCACATAGGGCATCAGTTGTTCGTAGCTGATTCCTTCCAGTTGCTTGCCGGAGACTTCACCGGTTATTTCAAAAGGAATCACCTTATCGCCGGGTTTATAATCGGATAATTTCCGTGCTGCTTCCGGATCTCCATCAGAAAAGTATTTGGGTATCAGGTCTTTTGCAAGCAACAGGTTTACCTGCCGGTAGGTATAGGGGTTATAGGTTTTCACCAGCGCGTAGCTGATTTTTTCTCCCACAGCCAGCGCGCAATTGGATGGCAATGTCCAGGGAGTGGTGGTCCATGCCAGCAGAAAGCAATTGCCTTCCGCTGCGGCATCAGCTAAGAATGGCGGCACTTTATTTTTATCTAAAGAAGCCGGTATGATGTTGAACTGTGCAATTACCGAAGTATCGCGGATGTCCTTATACGTTCCAGGCTGATTCAGTTCATGCGAGCTGAGGCCGGTGCCTGCCGCCGGAGAATACGGTTGAATGGCATACCCTTCATACAGGTATCCTTTGGTATGAAACTGTTTGAGCAGCCACCATACCGACTCGATGTAATAATTTTCGAAGGTAACGTAGGGATGTTCGAGGTCAACCCAATAGCCCATTTTCCGGGTAAGATGATCCCAGACATCCTTATACTTCAGCACTTCGCGGCGGCAGATGCTGTTGTATTCGGCAACCGATATTTTTTTTCCGATATCGTCTTTTTTTATGCCGAGCATTTTCTCCACGGCCAGTTCTACCGGCAGGCCATGGGTATCCCAGCCGCCTTTTCTTTTCACCTCAAATCCTTTCAGGGTCCGGTAGCGGCAAAATAAATCTTTAATCGTTCTGGAAATGACATGATGAATGCCGGGATGGCCGTTGGCTGATGGCGGCCCTTCATAAAACACAAAAGGCGTTTTGCCTCTTCGTGTAGCCACGCTTTGCTCAAAGATCTGCTGATCGCTCCAAAACTGAAGAATTTCCCGGTCTATTTCCGGAAGGTTGAGCTGTTTAAACTCAGGATATTTGTTCATGCTAAAAGTACCGTTAATGGATATTTTGAAGTGCAATAATACTTATAACCTGCTGGTTTGAAACTGATTTTTGGTTGGTGGTAATTGATTGTTGGTGGTTAGGGTTATTTGGATTGGGAGAAAGTGAGTAACGGGGTAATACAAAACATTGTTTGAGGGTTGGTGCAGGAAATAGAACATTTTGGTATTAGATCATAAAAGCTAAAGCCAGGAGCTTGAAGCAATTTCCTATAACTGCTAAGTAAAGTCGAATGATTTGAATAATTTACCATGAATTACTTTTTGACTTTTGGTTTTTGTGCCGGTTTATGTAAGGGTTGCTGCTCGGCAAACCATTTCATTAACTCGCAATCTCCAAACTGGAAGCTGACAATAGTATTAAGAATAATCGGATAGAATTTTGAATTTGGTTGTTGATTGTTGTATCAGTGTCAAGGAAATAAATGCAATGGGGATATTGAGTGCCTAAAAATTAGATTGTTTATTTTCAATAAGTTATTACAAAACATAATTGGAATATGGATGCAATTATTGCGCAAAGGCAATCGATACCAGTCATGCTATGACGACATTGAAGAAGTCTAACAACAGTGACAAAAACGGATGACAAAATGCCAACGCTTCGCATAATTAAAAGAGCTGCAAGACGATACACCGGCCAATGCTTTTGCAGCACATTTAATTTTGCCTAGCCACACCCAAAGCCCATTCACCACCCAACCATTTGACAAGTTCGGAGATTGCTAATACATTCTTTGAAACTTATTGCGACAAACTCAAAAAGACTATTTACATTTGACATTTATTGTCAAGTTAATATTCACAAATTGAAAACAACAGGCGAATTAATCAGAGACAAAAGAGAAAAAAAAGGGTTGCTATTGCGACACGTTTCTGCTCAACTCGACATCGACACAGCGATTCTTAGTAAAATTGAAAGAGGTGAAAGGAAAGCAACTAGAGACCAGATAACTAAGTTGGCTGACATTCTTGAACTCGACAAGGAATCATTACTAATTCAATATTTAAGTGAAAAGATTCTTTATGAAATTAAGGATGAAGATTTAGGAATTCAAGCACTGAAAGTTGCTGAAAAAACAATCAAATACGGAGTAACAAAAAACCAATAAAATGGCAGAATTATTATCAATCAAAGAAGCAAGCAAATGGGCGACTGAATATTTGGATAAGAATGTTACAACTTCTAACATTTCATATTTAATCCAATATGGACGTATTAAAAAAATTGGTGACAATGGTTCAACACAAGTTTTGAAAGATGAACTTATTGACTATTATAAAGACCAAAAGAGTTCCCGACAAGATTCTTGGAAAGACCAACTCGGAGACGATTTAAATTGGGCTCTATCATTTGAGCAATACAAGGAAGCTGAAACAACAAAGCATGTTCACCGATTACACCCATACAAAGGCAAGTTCATCCCGCAACTCGTAGAGTATTTCCTTGACGGCAAAACCGACAAGTTTAAAACAGAAACCTATTTCAAAAAAGGCGACATCATTCTTGACCCCTTTTCCGGTAGCGGCACGACAATGGTGCAATCAAGCGAACTTGGAATGAACGCAATCGGTATTGATGTATCAGCTTTCAATGCACTAATTGGAAATTGCAAAGTCATTAAATACAATTTGGTTGATGTTCAGACAGAAATTAACCGCATCACAAAAGCACTAAGAGCATTTCTTAACAACTCCCACACTGTAGAGTTTGAAGACAAACTGTTACAAGCTCTTTACGAGTTCAACAACAAATATTTTCCAGTTCCCGAATATAAATACAGTTTGAGGCAAGGACAAGTTGATGAAGAACAATTCGGAACCGAAAAAGAAAAGGAGTTTCTGCCGATTTACAACAAACTTGTAAAGCAATTTAATATCAAACTTCGTCAAGACAATACAGATACTTTTTTAGGCAAGTGGTATTCACAACACATCAGAGAAGAAATTGAATTCGTATTCAACGAAATCAAGAAAATCAAAAATGCAGACACTAAAAAAATAGTAAGCGTAATTCTAAGTCGGACAATTCGAAGTTGCAGAGCAACTACTCATGCCGACCTCGCTACACTTTTAGAGCCAATCACTGCAACATATTATTGTGCTAAGCATGGCAAAATGTGCAAGCCACTTTTTTCAATTCTTAAATGGTGGGAAACATACTCTAAAGACGCAGTGAAGCGTCTAGCTCATTTTGATAATCTAAGGACACAAACCTTTCAGGTTTGCTTGACAGGCGACAGCAGAACGATTGATATTTTCAGTGAACTCAAAAAGAAAAATTCTGCTTTCGCAGAATTAGCAGAGAAGAAAAAAATCAAAGGCATTTTCTCTTCACCGCCTTATGTAGGACTGATTGACTACCATGAACAACATGCTTACGCATACGACTTATTCGGATTTGACAGACACGATGAATTAGAAATAGGACCGCTTTTCAAAGGGCAAGGCAGAGAAGCGAAGCAGAGTTACATTCAAGGCATCAGCGATGTGTTGAACAACGCTAAAAAATATCTCGTTACAGATTTTGATGTCTTCTTAGTGGCAAATGACAAATACAATATGTATCCTGTCATTGCGGAAAATGCAGGAATGAAAATCGTCAATCAGTTTAAGCGACCTGTATTAAACCGCACCGAGAAAGACAAGGGTGCATATTCAGAAATCATTTTCCACCTGAAGAAAAAATAATGAAGTTACTACTTGATAAATTAGGAATATCTGTTGAACATCTCAAATGCCTTGATGAAGTTTTCGCTGAACACAATGAAGAGTATCAAAGAATAGATGCTTTACTGAATTCAGACGATTACAAACCAATTTATGAGGAAATTTCAAGAGAGCTTTACGCAGGTGGCAAAACTGCCTCAAACAGTCATTTAAAATTAAATCGCCAAATGATTTTAGGCGATGTGATTGAATACATTTTTTCTGGCAGAGCATATTACAATGCTGCTAAGTCAACAGAGCATTTAATAAACTTTTACAAACTCATTTTCTATTCAGTAAATCAAATGTTACTGTTTGATACGATAACAGTCAATCCTAAATTAAGAAAAGCATACATTGAAAAACTTGAAGAAAAAATTCCAAATGAATTTTTATACGAGAAAGAAGGTGATGAGGAATTGGCTGCTGAGCTAAAAGAAAGTGATGTAAAAATTTGGCAAGCTGAATGGACACCTGCAATTGATGATTTTGTTGACTCATTACTTCCTAAAACATTGGGTGCGCCAAAGGAACTCATTGTGTTTGCAGAATTCATACGTCTTCAAATCGGAATTATCGTCCCTTTGCTGTTAATCCAAAGAATTTTCGGAAACAAAAATCCTATTGCACCACCCGATTTCCTAATTCTCCAAAACAACAAAGAAATCTATGGCATTGAAGTTGGCTATAAGAAAGAGCTTCAAAGTAGAGAGTTTTCAATTAGGACTTCCATTCCAACATTTGCAGTGGACTTAAAAAACAATATGCACAACAGATGCCCAAAGTGTGGTGAGAATATCCTGTATTGCGATGTAGTAATTGAAAATTATGCTGCCGGAACATTGAATGATGTTATTAGAGAAAGAAACGGAAAAAGAAGATTGTTTTGCAGTGATTGTCCAAACTTTAATTACGGTGAATGTATATTTTCAAATTATCATGGTTGGGTAGAAGGTGAAAATTTTAATGGACAACCCCTCGAAGGAAAATCAAACAGGCACTATCATACATGTTGCGTGAAAGATGACACATATTCTTATAGAAGGCAACCAGTTAATATTTTGGAAAATCATAGAGATGAGTTTTTTGCACAGCTACCTGAGATTGATGGTATTGAAAACCTCATAAATAAATAATGGCATTAACACAAACTCAAATACAAAATGTTGAAACTGTTTTGCGAAACAGTTTGCGCAACAAATTTCAGAGTTACAATCCCGAACCTGCATCAATGCCGTTTCATACACGATTGTTAGGTAAGGACCGTATGGCTTTGTTCTCTTTCATTCATTCTCTCAATACAAATTTTGGGACAAGCATTTTTGAGCCAGTTGCAAAAGCATTAGCGACTGCAAACTTTCAATCTGCAACATCGCAACAAGTTGCAGGCACACAAATTTCTTCTGATGCACACAACTTAATTCAAAATATCATGGACGGTTTGGCAACTGCCAACACTTCACCTAATAAACCTGACGAGATAAATGCTATCAAAGCAGTTTGCCAAAGCGGAGAAATGCGAACCGTGAAACTCACAAAAGTTGATGTGAAAGTTGTCGGGCATGACGGTGCAATCTTCCTCTTTGACATTAAGACTGCAAAACCAAACGCAGGTGGTTTCAAAGAATTTAAGCGGACATTATTAGAGTGGGTTGCTGCGACACTTGCAACTAATCCGACAGCAAATGTTCAAACGCTAATTGCAATTCCTTATAACCCTTATGAACCCGAGCCATACAACCGTTGGACAATGCGAGGAATGTTGGACTTGCAAAACGAATTGAAAGTAGCCAATGAGTTTTGGGACTTCCTTGGTGGACAAGGAACATATCAGCAACTACTTGACACCTTTGAGCGTGTTGGGATTGAGTTGCGACCAGAAATTGACGACTATTTTACACGATACAACAGACAATGAAAGAAGTAGAGCAGCCGGTAACATAGGCTTAGCTAAAGTGGCGGTTCAGTGGTTAATTGAATAGTTGTGCTTCGTATAAAGTGTTGTGCTGGTTGACAGTTTTGTGCTTCGTATTCGCCACCTTCGCCAAGCCCGCAAAACGTTATGCCCAATACCATGATATCCTCCTGCAGAACAATTCCGTAATTAAGGACAACATTCCTTCGTAAATTGTGAAGGTGAAAAAAACGCCTGATACAGGACTTGAATTTATCATTGGCAAGCTAACCAACAGCCTTAATGTATATTCCGGCCATGCTGCTCCCTCTACCGGCATATTGACCCCCCTAAGGAAAAAGGCTATTTTGTAATTCCGGCATACTGACCACCTATTTTACTCAGGAAGTAGGATTGCTATGCAAAAGAACGGTGATAAAATTGTTTTTTCTTTCTTAATAATTCACTTGAAAGTTCTATTAAATGAGACAAACTGACCGCCGGGAGTTACGTAATCATAAAGCGTCGAAAAACCCTCCCTTCTTCTTTGCGCCTTAGCGTCTTAGCGCTCATTCTTCTTTCCTTAATAAAAAACACACCGTATCCTCGACACATATGGGTTTGTATTTTAACTCCGCAACTTTCTTCTTGTAACTTAGCGATTGATTTACCTAAGCTGTTCAGATGCCCGTATTTGCTACCGGAAAGAATATGAAGCTGCCATTCCTGTTGTGTTGCCTGCTACTGCTTTTGAACGGCAGCAGGGTAGCTGCATCACCGGCCACGGAAATTGACAGTCTGAAAAGGGCATTGATTAAAGCAAACAGCAATGATCAGCGCATCGCCGTTTATGTGAGGCTTTCCAATATCTATCAGTCAGTGAATACCGATTCCGCGGCCAGGTATATCGGTATTGCCTTGTCCGTCTCCGGTGAAAAAACCGCGCCCTACCTGCTCGGCCAGATCCATCACGCCATCGGAAACATTGCCGTGATGCAGGACAGTCTTGACAAGGCCGCGGTGTCTTACACCAAAGCAGCCGGCTATTTCACCAAAGCGGAAGACTGGAATCGTCTTGCCGATGACTACCTGCTGCTGGGCAACATCGCCCTGGTCAAAAATCAACTGGTGGAAGCACTCGAGTTCTACCGCAAGGGAATGGCTCTTGCAGAAGAAAACAAGTATGAAGATGCGATGTGCGATTTTTATATGAATACCGGCAATATCCATTATAGTTCGCATAATTATGAAGATGCCTTGTTGTACTACAAAATGGCTGGTGATGCCTTTGAGAAAAAGAAAGACATGGCATCCGTGGGCATGGTGAAGGAAAACCTGGGATTGGTGTATTACCAGCAGCAGCAGCATGAAGTGGCACTCGGCTATTTTGAAGAAGCCCTTAAAATCTTCAGCCACCCCGTCAACCATTTCAGCCGGGGTGAAACCTACCTCAACATGGCCAGGGTGTATGAAAAAGAAGGAGATCATGAACAGTCCTACCGGCTGTTGATGAGTTGCCTGCAGGAGTTAGCGCAGACCGGTACCGAGTACGCAGGCCCTAAAGACGTTACTTTGAGCTCGGCCTATGCCTTGCTCGGGCATATTCAGCTCAACCGCAATAACCTCGGCGAAGCATATACCACACTTAACAAAGCCTTTGGGCTGGCATTAAAAAACAGCCAGTTGGAAACCTTGTCGGAGGTTTGCCTCGATATGTCTTCCTATTGGGAAAAAATGGAAAAGCCGGATTCGGCTTTGCATTATTACAAACGGTATCATACGTATTTCAACCAATACCTCGATGAAGATAATATCCGCAAGCTATCGTACCAGGCTGCCGAGTTTAAGTTTGAACAACAAACCAAAGCGGCGGAACTCGAACGGCTGCAGGCTGAATCAAGAAACAGGAGCATCCAGCTGCTGCTGGCACTGGTCATTGCCGGGCTGGCCATTGGTTTTATCCTCCTGTATTTCAGGTATAAGCTTGGGCAAAATAAACTTGTACAATCGCAACTGGAAAAACAAAATGTGACCAATGAGCTGGAGTTCAGGAATAAGGAGTTAACTACTACCGTGATGCATCAGCTGAAGAATAAGGAGTTCATTATACGTCTTGCAGAAAAGCTGAAACAGGCAAAAATTACCGATAACCCGGTGTACAGGAACCTGGTGAATGAAATCCTTTCTGAAATAGAGTTTGATTCGAACGATGATGCCTGGAAGGAGTTTGAAATCTGTTTCCAGCGGGTGCATGTGGATTTTTACAAGAAACTCGGTGAAAACTATCCCGACCTTTCCTCCAATGAAATCAGGCTGTGCGCTTACCTGAAACTGAACCTGGGCACCAAGGATATTGCCGCCATCACCTATCAGACCACCAACAGTATTGATGTGGCCCGCCATCGCCTCCGGCAGAAGCTGGGCCTGAAAAAAGAGGAAAGCCTGGTGGCGTTTCTTTCGAAATTATAAATATGCATTTTGCGCATACTGCTTTCCATGGTACAGCCCGATGGTTTGCAGTTTTCCGGCACAATTACAAAATTTGCACAAAAGCTATTGATGATTCAATTTAATGCCACCGTTCTTAAATTTGATCAACAGGGCGAAAAAACCGGGTGGACCTATATTGAAGTTCCTGAAGCCATTGCCAGCAAGCTGATTCCCGGCAATAAAAAGTCTTTCAGGGTGAAAGGAAAACTGGATCATCATAGTATTCAGCAAACCGCCTTGCTGCCGATGGGTGACGGAAATTTTATTCTGCCATTAAATGCAGCAATGCGGAAACAGTTGGGAAAGCGGAAAGGGGAAAAACTAAAGGTGCAACTGGAAGTGGATGAAAAGCCATTAAAAATTTCAGGTACACTACTGAGCTGCCTTGCCGAAGAACCGGAAGCAATGGCCTACTTTTCAGGCTTGCCGAAATCGCATCAGCATTATTATTCAAAGTGGATTGAAAGTGCCAAAACGGAACCGACCAAAGCGCGGCGCATCGCGCTTGCCATCAATGCATTTGTTCAGAAAAAAAGCTTTTCGGAAATGATGCGTGCAGCCAAAAACGACCGGAACCTATTGCAGTCGTGAACAACCCTGATCACTGCTGCACCACTACCTGTTTCACAAAAAACTCCTTGCCTGTTGTAACACGAAGCAGGTAGTTGCCATCTGCAATCACGTCATCAAGCGACAGCTGGCAGCTAACCAGGTTTCCGGAAAAAGGCACTTTAAGAGATTGCACCACACGGCCCAACAAGTCCGTCAGTTCAATAACAGCACTGCCACTGCTTTCATCCGGCAAACTTATCTCCACCATCATGAACCGATCGGCAGGATTCGGATAGACCCGTAATTCGCTGATGCTTTCCTTTGAAGTGATAAGTTCCGTTTTGCAGCTCGATGTTACCTTGGAACCTGCGGAAGTCTTGCTGCAGCCTTCCTGGCTGGTTACAATAACGCGGTAAGTACCCTTTGAAGTAGCAGTGTACAAAATGTTCGTGGCGCCCTCCAGTAAACTACTGCCCTTCTTCCACTGGTATTGAAATCCGGCACCATCATTTGCCATCAGATCAACGGAGCCGGTTGCACAGATATCCAGGTTGCCCAAGGCATCAATCTGCGCATCAGGCTTAGTGAGGCGGTTGATCTTGGTAAATGCCGATGTTGCTTCGCATCCCGGAACGGTACTTATTTTTACCTTGAAACTGCCGGCTTTAGTGGTAGAATAGGTATTGGAAGTAGCCCCGTTTAGTGCGGAGTTGCCTTTATACCACTGGTAACTCAGTGCCGGATCAAATGCAGTGCTGAGTAATACCGCATCACCGCTACAGGCAGTTATATCACCTACAGGGTTTACAACAGGCTGCATGAGCTGATTGTCATCTATAACCTGGTTGCAATTATCATCAATACCATTGCAAAGGTCCGTTGCTCCGGGATTTACGGCAGCATTCGCATCATTGCAATCTCCTGCACTAAGGGTACTGCCGGCGGGCTGAAGGCATGCGGTAACTATGGTTTCACCGCCAAACCCATCCGTATCGTTGTCGAGGTAATATTGAGCTTGTCCGGTAACCGTTCCGTCTGCATCATCTGCCAGGCCGTTGCAGTTATCGTCAATGCCTGCATTACAGGTTTCTACGGCTGATGGGTTTATGGATGCATCGCCGTCATGGCAATCGCCTCCCAATATGGCCGTTTCCTGCGGCTGAATACAGGCAAGCAGGGCATCACCGGTTCCATAGGAGTCATGATCGGCATCGGTATAATAGCTGTTCAGCCCAATGAGAGTAGTATCTCCTTGATCAGCTAATCCATTGCAGTTATCATCAATACCGCTGTTGCAGATTTCAGGTGCGCCCGGATACACAGCGGCATTGTTGTTATTACAATCATCGTTTTCACTGGCCGTTCCTTCCGGCTGAATACAGGCCTTTATAGCTGCTCCGGAGCCATAATTATCCTGATCATTGTCGGTATAATAACTTGGTCGTCCTATAACAGTTGTGTCCGCATCATCAGCCACCCCATTGCAGTTATCATCTATTCCGCCATTGCAGAGTTCCTTTGCCAAAGGATGTATGGTACTTTCATCGTCATTGCAATCCCCGCTCACCGGCAGCGTATTGGCAGGTTGGCTGCATGCATGGATAGCATCATTTGAACCAAAATTATCATTGTCGCTGTCCGGATAATAGCTGCCCTGGCCGGTAGTGGTTACATCTCCGTCATCTGCCATTCCGTTGCAATTGTCATCAATGCCGGCATTACAAATTTCATCGGCTGCGGGATTGATTGCGGCATTAGCGTCGTTACAATCCCCCGCTGCAAGCGAGCTTCCGGCAGGTTGAATGCATGCAATCAGTGCATCACCTGCTCCAAACAGATCCTGATCTGCATCGGCATAATAACTATTCAGTCCGATTAACGTGGGATCGCCCTCATCGGTCAATCCGTTGCAGTTATCATCTATTCCTGCATTGCAGATCTCCGCTGCTGCAGGATTGATTTGCATATCCGCATCGTTACAATCATCGGCAGTAAGGCCCGATCCGTTTGGCTGAACGCAGGCCAGAATCATCGCCCCGGCGCCATATCCATCCAGGTCACCATCGCTGTAAAAAGCAAGCTGGCCTGTTACGGTGATATCCCCATCATCGGAAAGGCCGTTGCAGTTATCATCTATTCCCGCATTGCAGATCTCCGCTGCAGCTGGATTGATTTCCATATCCGCATCATTGCAATCATCGGCAGTAAGGCCCGATCCGTTTGGCTGAACGCAGGCCAGAATCATCATCCCGGCGCCATATCCATCCAGATCACCATCGCTGTAAAAGGCAAGCTGGCCTGTTACGGTGATATCCCCATCATCGGAAAGGCCGTTGCAGTTATCATCTATTCCCGCATTGCAAACTTCAGCCGCTGCAGGGTTGATGGCACTATTGTCATCATTGCAGTCTGTACTCAATGCAACATATCCGGCCGGAGCTGATACCGCCAGCGTATCCGAAGCGGCATTTCCAAATCCATCGTTATCCTTATCTGCATAAAAAAGCTGGGTGGGCATGGTTGCTGCCAGCTTCACAATCCAGTAATCATTTATACCGGTATTCGATTGTGTCTTGTCACCATTGCTGCCAGAAAAAGAATGTCCTGCAACGATAAATCCGCCATCATTGGTTTCCAATACATCATGTAAGCGCTCTTCATTTGCAGCCCCGAGGTCTTTATCCCATTGCAGGTTGCCATCGGCATCTGTCTTGATTACCCAATAATCCGATGCGCCTTTGGTACTCTCCGTCTTATCACCACCACTTAACGATTCAGACCAGCCTCCCATAATAAATCCGCCGTCGGCAGTTACCGCAATTGACTTCCCTTTCTCATCCAGGTTACTGCCGTAGCGTTTGTCCCATTGTTTGGTGCCATTTAAGTCAGTCTTCACGATCCAAAAATCAAAACCCCCTTTTCCGGGAATGGTAACCTCACCGTTTACATTCGACCGGGTATATCCACCCAAAATGAATCCGCCATCAGTAGTCTGATCGAGGCTATAGAGATATTCGTTGTTGTCGCCACCATATCGGCCGTCCCATAATTTCTGGCCGTTCGCATCTGTTCTGATCAGCCACATATCTGAAGACCCCCTGCCCGGTTGCGACACATCAAAACTTACGGGAGAGATGGTCCAGGCACCGATAACAAATCCTCCGTCGGCCGTTTGCTGAATGGCATTTACCCGGTCGTCCAGGCTGCCGCCATAAGAGGCTTCCCATTGCAGGTTGCCGTCCCCATCCGTTTTTACCACCCATACATCAAATTCGCCATGATTGCTTTCTGTTTTTTCGCCTCCGATGCCGGATGAAGATTCACCTACAAATACATACCCCCCGTCACTTGTCAACTCCATGGCACGGAGTTCATCATCGCCGGGGCCTCCGTACCGCTTATCCCACAGTTTATTTCCGTTTGCATCTACTTTTACGATCCAGTAGTCGCTGCTTCCCCTGCTTGCTTGTGTCTGATCTCCTGAAACTGCCGACATAGACCATCCTGCTAAAACAAAACCGCCATCCGGTGTTTCTTTTACAGCAAAGAGTTCTTCCCTGGAGTTACCACCAAACCGTTTATCCCAGAGTTTTGTGCCACTGCCATTGATTCTTACCACCCAATAATCATTAATACCCTGGCTGCCCTGCGTTTTTGCGCCGCTGATCGGAGAATCAGAATCGCCTCCAAGCAGGTAACCCCCATCGGAAGTCTGAATCAGTGCATACATTTCTTCCTGCTTTAATCCGCCGAATGTGCGGTCCCACTCGATAGCGGGCGATTGCGCAAAGGCTAATTGCACCGACCATGAAACAATGCCAATGATTGATAAAAGTTGAACAGTAGCGCTGCTCTTAACAAATGAAGCCAGGTATACAGTGAAGGGGTATAGTAAGGTAGATTTAATGCGCATTGAAATACGTTTAGGTTAAATGATAATCAGTAGGGATGTGAATTGCTTTTTTACGCGTTGTCAGTTACATACGGTTTATCCTGAGGCTGAGATTACATCCTATGTACACTGTATGCTGCTATTCAAAAAAAACAGGGTGACAAATATAGAATTTTGTATTGCATCATACAATACGCTTCAGCAAACCATCAACCGCCGTTCGAAAACCCTGAATTTACCGTGCAAATCATCCTGATGATGCAGTTATTAATCCAGGTGGCACTGAACTGGCCTCTCATACGTAACAGCAATATCCTTTTGTTTCAGTTATTTTCAAAATCATCAATCTTCCGTTAATCGCATTAGATTTACAGGTTATGATGCACTATGCTATTACACGGGTTCCGGGTTCCAGCTATCCGGATGGAATAACCACAGCAAACCTTGGCAAACCTGACTTTTTGCTGGCGCTTTCCCAACACCGGCATTATGTTGAAGCACTGGAGCAATGCGGACTGATTGTTACCACCCTGCCTGCAGATCCGTTGTTTCCCGACAGCTGTTTTGTAGAGGATACAGCGGTGGTTATTGATGAGGCAGCCATCATCACCAACCCGGGAGCAGCCAGCCGGAGGGACGAAGTTATTTCAATGCAACCGGTGTTGCAGCGCTTCCGTACCCTGGAATTTATAACAGCCCCCGACACACTGGAAGGTGGCGATGTGCTGCAGGTTGACCGTCATTTTTATATCGGCCTCACCAACCGTACCAATGAAACCGGCGCTCTGCAACTGGGCGAAATACTCCGTAAATACGGCTATACTTTTACACTGGTACCCATGTCAGCTGCCCTGCATCTAAAAACCGTAGTGAATTACATTGGCAACCATTGTTTACTGGCTTCAGCGGAAATGGCAAGAAACCCGGTCTTCAGCAAGTTTAACATTCTTGAAATACCGGAAGATGAACTGTATGGCGCCAACTGCCTGGCCATCAATAACCGGCTGATTATGCCGGCCGGTTTTAACAAGGTGAAGAATATGCTGCAAGAAAACGGGTTCGATCCTATCGAGCTGGAAGTATCAGAGTTTGAAAAAATGGATGGCGGACTAACCTGCTTATCACTCCGGTTCAGCTAATTGCCTGCTGCAAAAGTTTTAAGTATTCCTGCCTGCTTATGTTTTGTGCACCCATGCTGAGAAGGTGATTGGTTTCCACCTGGCAGTCAATAAGCCGGTACCCGCCATGGGTGCAAAGATGAATCAATGCCATTTTGGAAGCATTGGGTACGATGCTGACCATACTTTCGCCACAGAATATTTCTCCGATCGATATTCCGTAAATGCCCCCTACAAGTTCTTCCTGCTGCCAGACTTCTATAGACTGCGCAATACCCATCCGGTGCAATCCGCAATAGGCTTTGATAAATTCCTTGCTGATCCAGGTTTCCGAATGGTTGCGGGCATGCACATCCGCACACATCTGTATTACCCGGTCAAAAGCGCTGTTTTCGGTAACCTGAAATTTTTGCGTGCGCATCAGGCGTTTCATGCTCCTGCTGATGTGCAGCGCATCCGGAAACAATACAAATCTTTTTGGCGGACTGTACCAGAATATCATGCCCTCATGCATGAACCAGGGAAAGATGCCACTCCGGTAAGCCAGTAACAGCCGGGCAGGCGACAGGTCGCCGCCAACTGCCAGCAAACCATCTTCCTCCGCCTGCGTTACTTCCGGAAACCACAAATCTTCAGTGAGTGCAATCATAGAATGAAAAACCGAACAAACTTACTTTTTCTATAGCGATCGGACGGCAGTTCCGAACCTATGGTGTTGTTTACAAAAAAATAAATTCATGGAAACATTTGGAAATTCAAAAATGAAGATGCTATCTTTGTGATATCAAATTAATATCAAATTAAAAACCATGATCCAGGAAAAAAAATTTACCGCCATATCAGGATTTATCATGATAGGCGTTGCACTGATTTGCATTGCGGCAGTTATCCTGTTTGCCATAAAGGAAATGCCGGTGGCCATCATTCCCTTTGCAATCGCGTTGCCGTTCATCATACGGGGGCTCTTCATCATCAACCCGAATGATGCCAAAGCCCTTACACTGTTTGGTGATTACAAGGGAACCGTAAAGCACAACGGGCTCAAGTGGGTGAATCCGTTCTTTGCACGACAGCATATCTCTTTGCGGGCCCGAAACCTGAACGGGCAGCCGCTAAAAGTGAATGATAAAATCGGCAACCCGATTGAAATTGCCGCCGTGGTGGTTTGGAATGTAGTAGACACGGCCAAGGCACTTTACGAGGTGAACAATTTTGAGCAGTTTGTAGCCATACAAAGCGAGGCGGCAATCAGGCACCTGGCAGGCACCTGCCCTTATGATCATGGTGATGATGAAAGTGCCGTGATTACATTGCGCAGCGGCGGAGATAAAGTAAATGAAATGCTGGTAACAGAACTGAATGAACGCCTCTCGCAGGCAGGTATCATTGTGAGCGAAGCACGCATCAGCCACCTGGCCTATGCACCTGAAATTGCCGGAGCCATGTTGCAGCGGCAACAGGCTTCAGCCGTCGTTTCTGCACGTAAACTGATTGTGGAAGGTGCTGTGGGCATGGTTGAAATGGCACTGGAGCGCCTTTCGGAAAAAGAGATTGTGCACCTCGATGAAGAACGCAAAGCCGCCATGGTGAGTAATTTGCTGGTGGTGCTTTGCGGCGATAAAAACGTGAGCCCGGTGGTTAATGCAGGCACCCTGTATAACTAAGTAATCTAATTTCTATAAATGGTGGCGGCACTTCGGCCGAAGTGCTGCCACTGCATCTCAAGAGTCCGTTACACACGTTCAATTGCTTATGGCTGCGGAGAAGAAAGCTTTCATATTACGGATCAATCCTGAAACATTAAAAGCGCTGGAACAGTGGGCTGCCAGTGATTTTCGCAGTCTGAACGGGCAGATAGAATACCTTTTGCAAAAGGCACTGACGGAAAGCGGGCGCATCAAAAGCAAAACAACGAACAAGCAGTAACTGCAATGCCGACAGCCAACCGGATGCTTTCAGCATTTTTGTAAAGCAGTGGTTGGTGGGTTAAATTACTGAATGGTTAAATGGTTAATTTGTAGCGGCGAAGCGGATCACTTGCTATTCTGTTTTCACTACTCAACTTTACACAGTTACTTAATTGTCCCAATAATCTAAATCCATTTTGTCGCACACCCTTCAGCATAGTTTCGCTTAAAGACCACAACTGAACGGTGCCATGTGAACGGCCATCAAACTGATTTTTTTAAAACAACTTTCTGAAATATATTTGCAGGAAGCACCCCTGAATGAACAAATACCTCGTTACCTTCTACCTGCTCGAATTAGATGAACGTTTCTGGCAACTAATACCAGAACACCGTGAAATGGTTAATGACTTGTTGCTGAAAGAAGTAATAGAAACATATGGCGTTAATATGCAACGTACCAAGGGCTGGATTACGCTGAATGCAAAAGATGAAGCGGCGGTGACCACGATTATTGACTCATTTCCTATCAGCAACTACTACACCTACGATATTGATCAGTTATTCATTTTCGATAATGCGCTCGGGCTTATGCCGAAAGTAGTCTTCAACTGATGCAGCACCTTAACTGCGGAAATTCATCGCCTGGCTGCATTCCTTTGCCTAAATTTAACGCATGAGATTTTTATTGATTACTGCCATTTGTATTGCATTACTTGCTTCTTTTTCCTGCAACCGTGCGGATGAAGGCAATGAAAATGCTGCGGTTGACTCGCTGGCCGGCAACAACTCGGAGGATCCGCAGATCAGGGCACTCACGGAAAAAATTAATGCCGATCCGTCCAATCCCGAGCAATTTTTTCTGCGCAGCAATGTATTCCTGAATCTGGGGAACCTGCCTGCTTCCTTCCGTGACATGTCGGCGGCAATTGCACTCGACTCTTCCAATATGAAGTATTATTTCGCGATAGCTGATATTTACCTGAAAGGAGGATCTGCCGATGGTGCTATCGATGCCTTCCGGCAGATTATCAGAAAAGACCCTGCCAATACAGAGGCTTTGATTAAACTGAGCAAAGTATATTTTTATAAAAGGGATTATCAAAATTCCATGTTGCAGCTCACGAGGGTACAGGAAATTGATCAGCAAAATTTTGAAGCCTGGTTTATCCGCGGCCTCAATTTTAAAGAGATGGGTGATACCGGCCGGGCCATCACGGCTTTTCAGAAATCTGTACAGGCTAAACCGGATTTCTATGATGGCTATATGCAGCTTGGGTTAATCACCAGCAACAACAAAAATTCAATGGCCGCGCAGTATTTTGATAATGCCATACGTATCGACAGTACCGTTACGGAAGCTTACTATGCCAAGGCCATGTTCTACCAGGATCATGGAGCCTATGAAAAAGCAAAGGCAACCTATCAGCAACTGATTCGGGTAAATCCACAGTATGAATTTTCCTATTTTAATATGGGCTATGTTTATATCCTGCAGGATTCGATTGATATGGCGTACCGTATGTTCGACTTTGCCATTAAAGTGAAACCGGCTTATGCTGAAGCGTACTTTTACCGTGGCCTTTGTTCGAGGGAAAAAGGAAACACAGACCAGGCCATTGCAGATTTCCGCCAAGCATTAACTTTGAAGCCCGGTTATGAGCCGGCACAAAAAGAATTGAATGCCTTAAACCAATCAACCAAATAAGGAAAGCGAACGGCTATTGAAGCACCCTTGTAATCTTGCCGCGAACGCTCCCGTCATTCCAGTTACCTTTATTATTTATGATAAACATTTCTTTCCCCGACGGTAGCATCCGTCAGTTCAATCAAGGAACCAATTCCCTTGAAATTGCCAGATCCATCAGTGAAGGATTGGCCAGGAAAGTGCTGGCCGCAAAAGTAAACGGCAAAGTTTCTGATGCAACGCGTCCCATAGAGGAGGATGCAAGCCTGGTGCTGCTCACCTGGGAGGATAAGGAAGGAAAGGAAACTTTCTGGCATTCATCAGCGCACCTGATGGCCGAGGCATTGGAAGCACTCTATCCCGGCATAAAATTCGGATATGGACCGCCTGTAGACAACGGATTTTATTACGATGTGGACCTGGGAGGAAGGGAAATCAGCCAGGATGACCTGAAAAAAGTTGAAGCCAAAATGAATGAGCTGGCTGCCAGAAACAATCCTTATATACGTACCGAAATAGCTAAGGAAGCCGCACTGAAGTATTTTACCGCCAAAGGCGATGAGTACAAAATAGAAACCATTCATGAATTGAATGACGGGGAGATCACCTTTTACAAACAAGGTGATTTTACCGACCTGTGCCGCGGCCCTCATATTCCGCATACCGGTTTCATTAAAGCGGCAAAGCTGACCAATATCGCCGGTGCTTACTGGAAAGGGAATGAGAAAAACAAGCAACTGACCCGCATTTATGGAATAACATTCCCCAAACAAAAGGAGCTGGATGAATACCTCGAGCAGTTGGAGGAAGCCAAGAAACGCGATCACCGGAAAATTGGAAAAGAACTCGAGCTTTTTGTCTTTGATGATGATGTAGGCCCCGGATTGCCTCTTTGGTTGCCGAATGGCGGTGCCATGATTGAACAACTGGAAAACCTTGCCAAGAAAACGGAAGAAGAGGCAGGGTATTACCGGGTAAAGTCGCCGCATATTGCCAAAGAATCGATGTACCTCACCAGCGGGCACTTGCCTTATTATGCCGATTCCATGTTTCCACCAATGGAAATGGATGGTAATAAGTATTACCTGAAGGCGATGAACTGCCCGCACCATCATAAAATATTTTCGTCAACACCAAAGAGTTACAAAGATCTCCCGCTGAGGCTGGCGGAATATGGAACCTGTTACCGCTATGAACAATCAGGTGAACTGTTTGGCATCATGCGCGTGCGTTCCATGAATATGAATGATGCCCATATTTACTGTACGGAAGAGCAGTTTGAATCGGAATTCCAGGCAGTAAATGAAATGTACCTGAAGTACTTTAAGATTTTCGGTATCGATAAATATGTAATGCGCTTTTCAACCCATGATCCTGCAAAACGGGGTCAGAAGTACCTGGATATGCCGGATCTCTGGAGGAAGACAGAGGATATGGTACGTAATGTATTGATCCGCTCGAATATTCCATATATTGAAGTACCCGATGAAGCCGCTTTTTACGGACCTAAAATTGATGTGCAGATCTGGAGCGTAATCGGCCGCGAGTTTACCCTGGCGACCAACCAGGTAGACTTTGGACAACCCAAACGATTTGGCCTTACCTTCAAAAATAAAAATAACCAGGATGAGATGCCATTGGTGATTCACCGTGCGCCATTAGGAACACATGAACGGTTTATCGGATTTTTGATCGAACATTATGGAGGCAACTTTCCGGTATGGCTGGCGCCGAAGCAGGTAAGCCTGCTGCCTATCAGCGACCGGCACCTCGATTATGCCAAACGGCTCGAAGCGCTTTTCAGAAAGCAACGCATACGTGTTGAACTGGATGACCGGAGCGAGAAGATTGGACGTAAGATCAGGGATGCGGAGATGAAAAAGATCCCCTATATGCTGGTGCTGGGCGATAAAGAAGAACAGGAAAGTAAGGTGAGTGTAAGGAAACATGGCGAAGGCGATAAAGGCCAGCAGAGCATTGAAGCATTTATGGAGCAGGTGAAGAATGAGTCGGCAATAGTGTGAGGATGTATGACTGAAAACCTGTTTCCGGCACTTTACCGGTTAAGTTAATTAAAAAATAATTCAGGCTGAAGAAATCAATTCAGATATGGAATGTAACCTGCAACTTACTACCTTCGTTGCATAGCTTATTGTATGCTTAATTTTTTTTAACGAAAACATAAACAGATTGGCATTAGACCGTAGAAAACCAAGAGAACTCGAACACCGCATCAACCGCCTGGTACAGGCCCCGCAAGTAAGGCTGGTTGGCGACAATGTACCGAATGGCGTTTTCACTTCCCGCGAAGCATTATCCATGGCTGAAGAACAGGGCCTTGACCTTGTAGAAATAGCAGCCACTGCAAGTCCGCCCGTTTGCCGGATCATCGACTATAACAAATTCCTCTACGACAAAAAGCGTAAGGAAAAGGAGATGAAGGCCAAAGCGGTAAAAAGTATATTGAAGGAAATCCGGTTTACTTCCAATACCGATGAACATGACTTTGAATTTAAGACCCGTCATGCGGAACGTTTTCTGCAGGAAGGTGCCAAGGTGAAAGCCTATGTGCAGTTTCGCGGAAGGACGATTCTCTTTAAAGAACGGGGCGAACTGTTATTACTCAAGTTTGTGGAGCGGCTAACGGAAGTGGGTACGTTGGAACAACTGCCGAAACTCGAAGGCAACCGGATGTCTATTTTATTGAATCCAAAGTCGCATAAAGGAAAGTAACCCCCGAAACCCGGCTTTTTGCAAGAATATTTGCTCTTTTATTCCTTGTGAATAGAATATTACTATCTTTGCCGTCCCTAATTTTGCAGTAATGCCTAAAATGAAGACCAATTCCAGTGCCAAGAAGCGTTTTGCGCTTACCGGCACCGGAAAAGTAAAACGTAAGAAAGCCTACAAGCGCCATATTCTGACCAAGAAGGCCCATGACAGGAAGAAGCAACTCGGAAAAACCGGTTTGGTTGATGCTACCAATATGGGAAATGTGAAGAAAATGCTCTTAATCTGACTTTTTTAAAAATTTAACACATGCCACGTTCAGTCAATAATGTTGCCTCCCGTGCCCGCCGCAAGCGGATGTTCAGCCAGGCAAAAGGATATTTCGGTAAACGTAAAAACGTATTATCCGTAGCTAAGAATGCCGTTGAGAAGTCGATGGTGTATGCTTACCAGGGAAGGAAACAGAAAAAACGCGATTACCGTGCACTCTGGATTGCCCGCATCAATGCAGCCATTCGCGAAGAAGGCATGAGCTATTCGGTTTTTATTTCGAAGTTAAGCAAGAATAACATTACACTCAATCGTAAAACTTTGGCTGATCTGGCCATGAATGATGCGCCTGCCTTTAAGGCGATTGTGGCTTCGGTGAAGTAGTCCTTCTTCATTAAGATATCTGTCCGTCATCAACTTTGTTGGTGACGGTTTTTTTTTGTGTATGATGTTGTGGAGTTGTGGTGATGTAGTGCTGTAGAGTTGTAGACTTGTAGACTTGTAGATTTGTAGACTGTAGATTTGTGGAGTTGTGGAGACGCGATGCATCGCGTCCTTGACTTAGATACAATGCACTGCTTACAACGAGATGCATCGTGTTGTTACGATCTTCCGTTGGTAGCGAGGTCTTTGATGGCTACGACCAGTTTGTCGAGGTCTTTCAGGGAGGTGTATACATGTGGTGTTATTCTTACACATTTTATATTTTCCCATTCAATATTCACTGCATGAATCTTGTATTTACTGAAGAGGAATTCTGCCGTTGCCAGTGTGGGGATACCTTCTACCGAGAATCCGCAAATAGCACAGGAAAATGCATCCTTTAAAGAGGTATGTAATTTCACTTTGGGAACATCCTTCACTTTTTCCGCCCAGTAATTTTTCAGATAACGCAATCGTGCTTCTTTACGCTGCGATCCGATGGCATTGTGAAAGTCCACAGCATAGGCTATTGCCTGTTCGGCTGGAAAGGAACGGGTACCTTGTGCTTCAAACTTCCTGATGTTGGCGCTTTGCGGGTCACCGTTGGCAAACAAAGGCCAGATGGCCGGTATCTTTTCCTTCTTCACCCAAAGCATACCGGTACCAAAGGGTGCACACAACCATTTATGCAAGCTGGTGCCCCAGTAATCGCAACCCAGTTCAGGAATGGTATAATCAAAATGACCAAACGTATGCGCGGAGTCGGAAAGAATCTCAATGGCCGCATTTTTCTTCTTCACCGCATCTGCAATCTTTTTAACCGGCAGAATCTGGCCCATCCAGTTGATCATATGCGTTACATGCACCAACCTGGTTTTGTCTGTTACGGCATTTGAAAACTGCTGCACAAAATAGTTGTCGTCTTCCGCCGGCAACTCCAGGTTCAGCCATACCAGTTTAATGCCATCCCGTTGTTCGCGTTGTTTCCAGGCATTCACCATGTTCGGGTAATCCTGTTTGGTAAGAATCACTTCATCACCGGCTTTCAGGTTAAGTCCGAAGATGACGGTCTCCAGTGCTTCCGTAGCATTACGGTCAATGGCCACTTCTTCCGTGAGGCAGCCCGCGAGGTCGGCTAACTTCTGACGCAATGGTTCACGCCCCTGGTCCAGTATATGCCACATATAATGGCTGGGCGCTTCATTGCTCATCTGAATGTACTTGTATTGCATCTCCTGCACATGCTGTGTTTGCGGACTTACTCCGCCATTATTCAGATTGATGATGGTAGGAGAGACGGTATAGGCTTCGCGGATCATTGCCCAGAAATCTTCGTCCATTGCAAAATCTTCAGGAGAAAGTGCAGCCCGTAATTTTTGAGCTGCAAGGATTTCGCTGTTACTCACTTTGGCAGAAAAAGCAGGCAGGCTTACTGCGGTGAGCAGCGCGGTGGTGGATTGCTGGAGAAAACGGCGGCGTGATGACATAACAATAATATCAGATGTCTGTAATCAATAAAGAGTTGTTAAGATAAATGAACTATTTTGACTTTCCTAAAACAATCTTCCATTGATAAAATTTCAAATGATACTGGTGCCGCTGATTTTGCAGTTTTGAATATCAAAAAGAAATCATCATAAAATCAATGACTGTAAAGGTGCCTGACAATTTCACCATGAATGAGCAGGAACCTTCCTTTTTCCTGGCAGCAAAACTTTATGAACAGCGCATGCTTTCTATGGGCCGGGCTGCTGAGATGGCCGGTGCAGATAAGAGAACATTCATAGAGAATGCAGGTAAGTGCGAGGTATCTGCATTCAATTATACAAGAGAAGAACTTGAAATGGAATTTAAATATGAAAAAAATATCGATTTATAATGCCGGCTTTTGACCGGGTACAACCATCGGCTCGTTATGACTATACATCAAAATAAGCGCGAATACGCAAAGACGCCAAAGTAAAAGGACACCAGTTCGTCGACTCAACTTCTTTGCGACTTAGCGTCATGGCGATAAAAAAATATTACCAAAAACGTTAAAATAAGCACATTGTTACCGAACTATTAATCGCACACGAGTTTGATTATGGTTTTGGTTCCTTACCAATTCGCTTCAATCCTGCTTCCGGTTTCCTCCTCATTCACAATGTGCAGACAGGTATCAATCTCCTGTTGCATCTCCTGCACGTGAGAGATGATTCCTACAATGCGATTTTCTTTTCGCAATGAACGAAGTGTTTCGAACACCATTCCCAGAGATTCGTTATCCAATGAACCAAATCCTTCATCGAGGAAAAAGAAATTCTGCTTTGATTGCGAATGAATCTGAATGCTGTCGGCTAATGCAAGGGCAAGTGATAGTGCTGCCTGAAATTTTTGTCCGCCGGAAAGGGTTTTTACACTTCGCAACTGCCCGTTATTCATAAAATCACGCACAAGGAAATTGTTATGATCACTGACCTCCAGTCGCAATTTCTGTTGGGTGAGTTTATAGAATCGCTCGTTGGCTGCACTGCACAGTTGTTGCAAATGCACCGCGGAAACATAATTTACAAATCCGCTGGCTTTGAATAAATTCTTTAAGGTAGCGATATCTGCGGCGCGTAACAACACCTGGTTGAGCTGTTGCGTTAAAAGAGCCCGTTGTTCGAGGTTTTGCCTGGCCTGATTCCATGCTGCTGAAAGATCTGCCTGCTGCTGTTGTTGCTCTTCAATTAAAATTACTATTGCTGCAATTTCATCATTCAATCGCTGATGCGCATTCTCATCATAGCTTCTGTTTGCAGTCTCCTTTTCACTTTCTTGCAACATCTGCTTTGCAATATGCAACTGTTGTAGAAATAATTTGAGCTCATTTTTTAAACGACCGGTATTCAGATTGGTTTCAAGTAAATCCAATACCTCTTTCTCATTAGATCCTGATTCCTTTAACAACATCCGCATCTTATCCTGCACTTCCGACAGCAGTGCCGCAGATCGCTGAAATGCAGATTGACCGGAAGAGATTGTTCCCGTTAATTCTCCTGTTACTTTGCGTAACTGCTGAAGTTCCTGATCAAGCAGCCGGTAGTTTTCTTCAGCGGCAGTAAATGCTGTTGCCAATTGCAGGATTTCCTGCTTGATCAATGTGTTATCAACTAATTCGTAGTCTCTTATACGCAGCGTTTTGATCTGGCCTTTCAGCAAATCAATCTGCGCATCATGGGCTGCAAGTTTATTCTTCAGCTCCTCAAGCGTAGCTCTTCCATTTTCTTTCCGGACTTCCTTTTCTTTCTTTTGCTGTTCAATTTCATCCAGTTGCTTTTCCGATTCCTTCATAGCCACTTGTTCAGCTGTGGCTTGCGTAAATTGTTTGATTATTGCCTTTTCATCATCCGGACTGTGCGAAGTCCAGGTAAATAAAGCATGGTGTTCCTTCAAAACCTTTTCTTCATTCAGCTGCCGCTGCTTCAGGTCTGCTAATTGTTCCGACAAAGCTGCTTCACTGCTTTCAATCATTTCCAGTTCCTGCATGGTTTTAGCCAGGAGGGCAATGTTCTTTTGAATAGTTTCCTTTTCAGCTCTTCTCTTTTTCACATTTGACTTTACATCTGAAACGGAAAAAATTTTCGGATGATCCAGGGCACCGCATAAGGGACAGGGTTCACCCGGTTTAAGGCTGGCAGCGTGTTCTACCAATTCCTGTTGCAGGAGCAAGTGCTGAAGTTCATTTTCTGTATTATGTAATAATTGCTCTGAGGATTCGAGTGCACGTTTCAATTGACCGGACCACATCGCAGGTTCATCAGCATTGAATTCTGAAATTACCTTTCCAAGATCAGTAGTAATCAGCGCTTTTCTTTTTCCCAATTGCTGAATGAACTTTTCCGCTATCTTTTTCTCTTCACGTTGCGTATGCTGCATGGCAGACAGCATGGCATTCTTTTGTACAAACCAATTACTAATTGCCGAAAGCTCAATCAAATCAGGAAGGTTGTCCTTTTGTTCTTTTATCTTATTGGTTAAGGCGTCCTGCTGTTGTTGCATTGCTGCAAGCTCCTTTTCAGCAGCTTCTAAGAATACTATTCCCTTCTCCATTCGCGCGGCGATCTCTTTCCCAGCCTGTTGCAACTGATTAAGCTGCATAATTTTCTGTAATTCTTCGCTTTGTTCCTTTAGCTGCAACCTGTTTTCATAGGCTTTCTTCACTTCAGGATATTGCCTTTCCTTTACAGCTAAAGTTGCCTGTGATTCCTGTAACAACTGCTTCTGCTGATCCAGTTCAACCTGCTGTTTAGCCACATCCTGCTGCAGTTCCATGCTCCGGTCGAACAACGGCTTGAAATGCAGCAAACAGTATTCGTACCTGCTGATGCGTTGCTCCAGCATGATCATCTCAGGTTCCTGCTGTTGCAGTAAGCGAAGAACTTCGCGCTGTTCTGCAATACGCTGGAATTGTTTTTTTACCTGCGCAAACAATTGCTCTGCCGTTTTCTTTTCGGTAAGAACCTGCTGATGGTTTTTTAACTGTTCGCGCAGGAGATTCAGTTCATTTTCCTTTACTGAAATTTCGGCTGCCGTAACCACTCCCGTTTGCTGAATACGTTCTTCCAGGCGAATGCGCTGTTCAGTGGTACTTTGCTCCAGCAGGGATACATTGTCCGATAATTCGAATTTCTGAAGATGAAACAGTTCCTTCATCATCCGGGTACGTTCACTGTCTGTCAGTTCGAGGAATTCCTGGAACTTTCCCTGTGGAATAATGATCGTACGGCGGAAATTTTCATAACTAAGCTGTAAGATGTCTGCGGTACTGTCTGCATCCACCGGCAGCCAATCGCCGTTGACCTTTTGGTAGGCTGTTCTGTCAAGAGTAGTTACTTTATCAAAATTCCTGCTGTTGCGTTTTCCTTTTGCGATGAACCGGTACTCCTGTTCAGTGGCACCTGTCTTAAAAATAAAATCAATATAAATTTCCTTTGACTGCAGGTTCATCATGTTGTACGCACGGTCGTCCCGTTTATGCAAACGCTCTGTTTCTCCATACAAGGCAAATGAGATCGCTTCGAGAATCGTTGATTTTCCGCTACCTACCGATCCGAAGATGCCAAAGATGCCGGCATCCGTAAGTGGTTTAAAGTTGATGGTTTGCTTTTGCTGATAGGAATATATTCCCTGTATGGTTAGACTGACCGGTATCATACATGCTCCTCCGCTGCCAGTACTTCCTTAAAAAGGTTCAGGATATTTTCATCGGGAAGCTGGCCCTTCTGTTGTTTGAAATATTCAATAAAAAGCTCATTGATATTTTTGGTGATATCAGGTGTTGCAGTTGTTTTTCCTTCAAATGCGTCCTTGCGCTTCAATTCGGGAATGATATTGATGATGGACGGATGGGCGGCCTGCAATTGCTTACGTTGCTCAGCGGCCAGGAAATCGTCTGTTACCATGGTGAGTTCTACCAGCGTATCGCGGTGATTGCTGAGCCATTCTACGGCTCCCTCTATACTTTCCGAACGAAACCGCAAAAGCCGCTTGCCTTTTTGCAGTGGGACTTCATTATAAGTAACAGGCAGTCCTGGTGAAGCTTCCAGCAGCATCACATATTTCTGCTGGTTGGCTTCGCTGAAACTGTATGCCAGCGGACTGCTGCTATAGATTACCGGGCATGGAACCGTATCAATCAGTTGCTTGCGATGAAGATGGCCGAGCGCAACATATTGCATTTGCCATGGAATATTTTCTGAGTAAACAGCCTGCGCGCCACCCAAATGGAGGATCGGTTTTTCCTCCTCCGGTTCTTCGGGTGCAGGCGCATCCTTTTTCATCAGGTAAAGATGAGCCAACAGTATGTTTACTCCCTGATCATCGCAATAGGCAGTTGCCAGCTGTTGCCAATGCTGCTGCAGCAGCGTTCGCAAAGCAGCATCGGGATCGTCTGTTCCCAGAAATGATTTCAATCGTAATTCACTTGCATACGGCGTGAGCAGCAATCGCAATGGAAAATCTGACAACGGGAGTTTCAATTCCAGGAAGCCCGTATCGCTTTTTGTTATCTCCATTCCGCTTTTCAGCGAAAACAGCCTCACGACCGTATTCGGAAAGCCTGCGAAAACAATTCCGCATTCACGTGCCAGCGGGTCGGGCGCTTCGATGCGTTCAGGAGAGTCGTGGTTGCCTGCAATGGCGATTACCGCGCGCTGTCCGTTACCGGCCAGCCGCTTTACGGTTTTATAGAATAATTCAATTGCTTCGGTGGAGGGATTGAATGTATCAAACAGATCACCGGCTATGAGTACGGCATCCACCTGTTGTTGTTCTGCTATCTCACAAATTTCTTCCAGCACTTCTTCCTGTTCGGGTAAGCGGGAGAAATTTTCAAGTCGTTTGCCAAGATGCCAGTCGGCGGTGTGCAGGATGCGCATAAGATGGTGATAGCC
Source organism: uncultured Bifidobacteriaceae bacterium (assembly GCA_964524035.1). Classification (GTDB taxonomy): domain Bacteria; phylum Bacteroidota; class Bacteroidia; order Chitinophagales; family UBA10324; genus JACCZZ01. Next base: position 20,179 of record CAZGBP010000011.1, on the reverse strand, counting down.
TGATGAATTGTCCTTTAAAGATACCTGATTAATTACCTGCGGTTCAGATAAAATGGATTGGCCTGGGCTGTGGGAGTTATCACCAATTCATTAATGCACACATGTGCCGGCTGCGTGGCACAGTAGTATACGACGTTGGCAATATCTCCGGCAACCAGGGGCTGATATCCTTTGTAAACGGCGTTAGCTCTTTCTTCATCTCCTTTGAATCTGACATTGGAAAACTCCGTTTCCACCGCACCCGGATGGATGGCTGTTATTTTTATCTGGTGCTGGAGCAAATCTATGCGCATGCCTTGCGACAGGGCGTCTACTGCAAACTTGGAAGCGCAGTACACATTTCCTTTTTCATAAACATGCCTGGCGGCCACGGAACCTATATTAAAGATGTGTCCCTGCTCACGGGCTATCATAAACGGAACAATGGCTTTCGTTACATACAGCAACCCCTTCACATTGGTGTCGATCATCTGATCCCAATCATCCGTAGAGCCATCCTGAATAAGATCTAACCCTGCGGCAAGGCCTGCATTGTTAACCAGTATGCTGATGTGGTTCTTCCAGTCTTCCGGTATGGATGCAACTGTTTCGTTAACCGCTTTTTTATCGCGCACATCAAAGTTCAACGAAAGCACTTCTGCGTTAAATTCCTTCTTTAACGCCGTTGCTACGGATTGCAAACGGTCTGCTCTGCGTCCGGTGATGATGATCCGGTAGTTGTTCTTTGCGAAAATGGTTGCGATGGCCTTGCCGAACCCGGAAGTTGCTCCGGTGATAAAGATGATAGGTGACATTTCCTGATAAGTATTATTTCAAGTTAGAAAAGTTTGAAATCTGACAAGCGCCAGCATACCATTGCACTGCATGAAAATCAAATGATACCTGCCAGGTTTGTAAAGATGCTGCTTTGATGCAAAAGAAAAAATGGTTTTGAAAATATAGCCTGAAAAGCCTGACGCAATCAATTTAATATTGAGCAAATGCCAGGATCAGAAATTGAATACCAGTCCGCCATGAATGCCAAAGGAATAATACAGGGATTTCGCTTTGCTGTTATAGAGCGGGTTATATGGATCGGTGGACGTATCCACTAACTGATACCCTGAAGACTGATCGCTGAGTGGTGCAATACAACCCGCTGCGCCAAACTTCAATGCCAGCTTACCTTTATCATCCAGTTTATACGCCACATCAAACATTACATTCAGTGCAAAACCACTCCGGTCGGCATTACCGTCTTCGCCGGAGTAATTTTTACCGGTCGCGAAATCATACCCGCTGCTATTCAATAAATCAAATACCGCATTGGCACCGGGTACACTGTCCTGCTGGTTGATTGCATCGGCCGTGAGCAGGATATTCCAGGTAGAGCTTTCATTATAATAATCATAATACGTTACCGCATCCTGGGTGATCGTATCTACCTGGTAGATTCCTTCTATATCAATAGTGGCATTGTATTTTGCCGTGTTGTTAAATGCAATATAGGAAGGGCCGATACTGAATTCCCAACTCCACTTATAGGATTCCTTCTCTGTATTTTTCTTGCCAAACATATCCCGGTAACGGAATAAGAGGGGAACGTTGATGATTTTGTAATCTATGGTTTCAGTAGATCCATCCTGCAGCGTTACTCTCCTGCGGTAGTCATCTTGTCCATCATTCGCTTTATAAGTATAAACTGCATCCTCCGAAACCATATAATCTGCCGAAAATCCGGTGTAAGAAATCCCCAGGGCTATCCCCGCCCGCTTTTTCTTCTTCCCAAAATACCAGGCGATATCCGCTCCAATTACGGGGCTGAATATTAATCCAGGACTTTCTAGTTTTCCCTCTGAGGACTGTAAAAAATCAGGTTCGTTGTATCCCAACTGATCGAGCGACGGCATATTAAGTCCGGCATCATTTACGTGTGCACCGATCCATGCCGTCACGTTTACATTGGAGAGAAAATAATCCGGCGGGCAGCCGCTGTTGCCGGCAACCCCGTAAATAAAATCACACTTATCCTCTGTATCGGCAATGCCGTCCAGGTCACTGTCGAGGCAACCGGCGGCGGTAAAATCTCCCATATCCGCAGGGCATTCATCCTCTTCATCAATTACCCCATCACTGTCACGGTCATTGAGGCAGCCTGCCTTTTCCACTTTGGTGGAAGGGTTGATCCGGATGCCGGTGATTTTTGCGGTATTATTCTTTATGGCTATTCTTACTGTCAGCGTATTCGAAGCCTGGAAATTATAGGTACGATTGTCCCTGTCAAAGATCAGATTTCTGATCGCCTCTGAAACCTTTTCCGCATCCACCTCTTCTATATCATCCTGTTCGGTCTTGTATTGCACGATATGTGCTACCAGCGAATCGATATTTTTTATTACATACTGCCGGTATTTCTCTCCATAAATTGTTCTAGCTATGCTGACATTGATCACGCTGTCAGTGCTGAGGCTGTCATAATTATACGTAATGGGACTGTTTACGGTGATCTTCAGGTTTTTAAACTGAAGCGCTATGCCATGCGCATACACTTCGACCGTTGCAGGAGAAGTTTTATAAGGTTCTTGGTCCTTGTATACTGCCGGCGTAAATGAACCATTGATATCATCCTCAATTATTGCATCGGTCGAAAAGAGGCTTTTGTACTTATTGAAAATCCTGATATCTGCCGCATCATCACCTGATTCTGTCAATCCCAACGTCCATGATTCTACCAGGTCGTTGATGACGAGCGTATCTTTACTGCCCTGTGCCGCTACCCATGCCGGCATCAAAAAAATAAAAAGAGCGAAGTAAGATTTCATCATTGGCAGTGCGCTAATTTGAAATAATGATGCTTGTGGTTAATCTCTTTTGATCGCTGCCAACCAATTGCAGCAAGTACAAGCCATTGGTTAAGAATTGCTGACTGATCAGTTCGGTCACTTCACCTGTCTTCTTTTCAAAAGAAGAGTGGTATACCCTTTGACCCAGTGAATTATATAAACTGGCTTCGATGATTCCGTAAATGTTTCCATTCAGGGTGATGACAAATTCACCCGGAGACGGATTGGGATAAACCGATACGGTAGCGGAATGATCTCCCGCATTTTCGCTTGCAAGTTTCTTTGGAGCGTAAGGACCATTATAATACACCTTACTCCGGCATTCACCTTCTTTCAATAATACCCAGAAGGCGTATTTCATCGTATCCAATTGCCCGGCATTAATGAATTTTGCTTCAGGGGTAAACACCTGGTAAACCTGGTTGGGAATGCTATCCGGTGCACTGAGCGTGGTATCATTTATTTTCACATCAAAGCCCCATTGATAGCCGCTGTCGATCGCCAAAGAATTATCCGGATATACCAGGAGGTTGCCGGGTTGTTTCAGGAAAATTTTGCGCTCATTTATTGAGTCGATGCTATTTTTAACCACGACCATTTGCATCGCGGAATCCGGGCAGCCACCTAATGCTTCGCTGTTGAAAGCATATGCTTTGATCAATACTTCATCAACCTGGTTATTGAAACTGATGACTGTATTTGGATTGCTGCTATTGCGAATGTCGGCTGCCGATGCAGGAACAGCCGCCCAGTTATAGGTAATGCCTTTCACGGATGATGTCTCATCTATATTAAAGTTGATGTTTTCGGATCCACGGCAAAGGGTGATGGTATCTGTGTTTGGAAGTATGGAAGTAAACAGAGGCAGTGCCGGAGAAGGATTCACCGTTACGATGAGTGTTGTATCGCTGATGCAGAAATTAGCGCCAACAGAATAAATTATCGTAATGCCATATTCCACCGGAATTTTGGCATAATTGATACTGTCAATTAATAAATCAGGAATCAGGTTAAGCGAATCAGCTACAAATTTGCTAGTGTTGCCGGAAACAAATTGTACAGGCAGGGTGATCCAGCTGTAAAATATGTTATTCTCAAAGTTGGGTGTAATGCTGTAATTAAGCTCGTTGCCGCTGCAAATGGAAACCGCTGCCGAAGAAATCAACTTGGGAACGGGGTTAACGGTGATATCAAACGAAATATTTTCACCTGCACAATTATTGGTTCCGGCAACAACGGCCACTTCTATCGTTGCGGTAAAAGGAATGGTATCCGTATTGATTGCGGTAAAAGACGGAATTGCTCCGGTACCATTGGTACCAAAACCGATATCGGCAGTGCTGGTCCAGTTAAATGAAGCCCCCGGTGTGGTACTGGAAAACGGAATACCTTCTGTTTCATCGGCATTGCAATACACTTTATCAGCAACCGGATCGATAATGGGTGTTGGATTAACTGTTACAAGCAGGTTTACTATGTTGGAACAAACAGAATCGGGAGTTGTAAGCGTGTACTGATAGGTGACCAGCTGGGGAATAGGAGTATTGTTGAACAATACCTCATTGATGAAGCTCGTATCTGCTGCACTGGCTGTATTTCCAAACACATCATCCGGCTTTGACCAGCTGAAATATATACCGGGTGTGGCACTTACGGCCTGATAGGTAAACAAGGTGTTATCACAAATCGTCAGTTCTGTTGCGCCGGTAAGTTTCATTGATGGGTTCACCATCACTTCCAGCTCCTGCTGATAGATGCACTCGCCGATCTGCATCGTGATTTCATAAATCACCGTGATAGAATTATCCGTGGTATTGTCCAGTGTTTCATTAATCAGGCTGCCCAGTCCGGCACCGGCCGGATTGCTGATTCCAGCAACAGCATCCCTGGTCCAGCTGAAAATGACGGCAATAGTATTGGATGCTGCCTGGTACACAAAGGGCGCATTATCGCAGGTTGTGGCTATCGTATCACCCGACAGGCTGAGGGTTGGATAGACCGTGACTATCAGGTTTTGCTGAAAGGGGCAGCCATTGGGTTCAACCAAAGCATAAGCATAGGTAACTTCAACGGGCTGGTCTGTTGTATTCACCAGTGTTTCGCTAATCAACGGACTATTTGCCGAATCTGCCGGATTACTTATTCCTGGAACACTGTCTCTGACCCATTGGAAGGTGGTACCGCTGATCGTGCTGGTGGCTTCGTATTCAAACAATGAATTGTTGCATACGGTATCGCGTAAAACCACACTGTTTAAAACAGGATTCGGAATCACTTTCACGATTACATCCTGAAAGTTTGATGCGCAGGCATTGGCAGTGAGTGTAAAATTATAAACTACAGAAATAGTATCAGTCGTGGTATTGTTGAGTGATTCATTAATCAGTTCCGTACTTCCAGAGTTGAAACCATTGCTTATACCGGGAACCGGATTCCTGATCCAGGTGATGCTGGTTCCAGGGGTCAGGCTGGTGGCGAGATAGACAAAGGGTACACTATCGCAGGTAATTACGTTGAGCGGACTGCTGAGCACAGGTTTAGGAAACACGGTAACCACCAACGTATCACTACCGGCACAGGCAACTCCGGAAGTGAGCTGAAATGCATACTTCACAAGAATGGGAAGAGGCGAAGTATTATTTAGCACTTCGTTGATAATGTTCGATGGCGCAGATGCAGCGTTGTTGCCATAAATATCAGCACTGCGGCTCCAGATAAATGAAGTATTGCTTACGCTGGAACTTGCAGTATAGGCGAAGGTAGTGCCGTTACATACGGAACCTGTTTTGGAACTGGTGAGAACCGGCCCGGGAGTGATGGAAATAGTAAATACTGCAGGGGAAGCACCGCTGCAGTTTCGGGCTGTAACTGAAACGGTTATGGTAGCGGTTATGGTTGTACTCCCAATATTGCTCGCTACAAATGCAGGAATTGCTCCAATACCGGAGGTACCGAACCCGATATTGATGTCACTGGTCCAGGAGAATTTTGCATCGGGTGACGCGCTGCTGAAGGAAATACTATTTACCGTTTCGCCTGAGCAAAAGTTTTTATTGGTGATTGGATTGACACCCGGTGTCGGGTTCACAGTAACCAACAGTTCTGTTTCACTTTTGCAAAGTTTCTTTTTTGCAAATGTTGGGGTTAACGTAAATAAGTATTTGACTATGATAGGCTGACTGGTGGTATTGATCAGTGTTTCGGAAATGACATTGTTGTCGCTGTTGGCAGCCGGATTACTGATGCCGGGTACTACTTCCCGTTCCCATTTAAATTTGGTTCCCGGGGTAGCGGTAGCGGTATAATTAAACAAAACAGCACTGCAAACGGTATCTGTGGTTTCACTTGTGAAGGTTGGTATCGGATACACCGTGATTGTGAAAGAAGTATCAGGGCCGATGCAACCATTAAAAATTGCGGAGACCTTGATGGTTGCAATGATGGAGTCAACACCTGTTACCGTTGCTATTGAAGGAGGTATGCTGCCAATTCCCGCCGTTCCAAATCCGATATCGTTATCGCATGTCCAGGAAAACAACACATCCGGTGTAGCGCTGGAAAATGTGGCAACATCCATAGTTCCCCCGTCACAGTATGTTGAGTCATTGGGCACCTGGCTAACCACTGGCGTTGGATAAACCGAGATATTAAAACTTTCTGCCGGACCGGTACAGCCATTGGCAGTGGCCCTTACTTCTATCGTATTGACGAGTGTTTGTGCGTCGCCATTGAAAGCAATAAATGAAGGAATATTCCCATCGCCATTGGTTCCAAAACCAATATTGATGTTGCCTGTACTAAGCCATGAATAAGTGGCCCCGGCCGTATTCCCGGTAAAAATGATTTCGTTTCCGGGTGCTCCGTTACAGTAGGCTATATCTGCTACTGCATTCACTTCAGGATAGGAATTTACCGTAACAGTAACGGTGAGTGTATCACCTAAGTCAGTACATCCTGCATCCGATACCTGGTAGGTGGTGGTAACGGCCGGTTTTGCAAACACCACTGCACTATTTGGATCAGATATACTTTCAGCCGGCGTCCAGCTTATTACGCCACTGCCATTGCCATTTAAATCCACAACCACCAGTTGAACACTGTCGCCTTCACAGATGGCTGCAGCATCAGGAAATACCTGGAGATCGCATTGTGCAATTGCCTGCCCGGATAAGAAGACTATTAATAAAACCAGTATGAGTTGGTAAGCGGTTTTCATCATTTTCAATAGAAAGTGGTTTCCCCAATGATCTTTTGCAAAGTAGCCTTGTCTTTAGGATCTTCCTTCAGTTCCGTTTCCAGCTTTGCCGACAACTCCGCTACGAAAGGATTCCAATAGTAGGCTCCTTTTGTGGTTATGAGCTGAACACGGTCTTCTGCCGGTAAAAAGGAAGCAGACTTTATCTCACCCACAGATTCAGGCAATTCACTGCCGGTGAGTGTTTTGTTTTCTTTTAGGAATTCTGTTATCATTTCTGTAGTTAAACCTAATTCATACACTACTGCCTGGCCCTTACTGCTGGTCGCCAACAGCAGCGGTGCTGTATCCTTAATAAAGAAATCAATGGCGGTTACTTTTGCATCGAGTTCATTGCGATACACCGGCTGATTCTTGCTGTCTTTCTGATTGTCGTATTTGATATAGCCAATCTCTCCGGTTTTCAGGCCAAAGAAGATTACCTCGTTGTCTTCAAAGTAATCGAGGGCCGTAACCTGGCCACCCATCGGAATTTCATTTTCAACATAAGCACCATAGACATCATATTTTCGTACGGTGAGCGTATTGTCTTCCGTGGCAACCAGCAAGCATTTAGCTGAAGGGTTGGTTGCCACAGCACTTATCTTACCTGGAAAAGTCATGATATCGTCCTTCCAGCCGGGATTGGTGATTGCTACACTTGATTGGTCGATACCTACTGTGGCTTCCGAACTGTTGCCCAAAGAATACTTTTCAGGAATCAGTCCGGCAGATGCTGTTTCTTCCTCCACAACCTGGTCAATTACGAAAGCCTTGTTTTCTGCTATTTCCGTTTTTGTTTCGCCACTTGCCAATAAGCTGTAATAGAGTTTTTCATAGAGCTCATCATTCTTTTGCACGGCGCGTTGCACACCAAGTTTGTTTCGCAAAGAATCGAGATGATAGGAATAGGCGTAGTATTTAAAATTCCACAACGCAGCAGTAATAGAATCCTTTTCCGTTGGCCCTTCCCGAATGAGCCTCTGGTATTCTGATGCTGCAATGTTTTTATTCTGTTCTATAGTAGTTTGCAGCAATGCTTCCGCCCGCCGCCTTTCCTGTTCTGCTTTTTCCTGTGCAAGCAGGGCAATGTCTCTGGCAATGGTTGCGGCCTCCGCTGATTCTACTGCACGCATTTCTGCTCTGACAGCCCTTGCTGCATTGGAATCCGCATCTTCTTTTGCCCGCACTGCACGGGCTGCGCTTGAATCGGCTTCAACTTTTGCAGCTTCTGCAGCCACTCTATTCTCAATGGCAATTCCCTCTTGCTTTTTTGCTTCTTTCCTGGCATTGTTTACCAGCAATGTAGAAATGAAAGCACCAATGGCTATAAGTGAGAGGATAACAATTGCTCCAATTGCCACCTGCTTTCTGAACCTGGCAGCCCGCTCCTTTTCTTTCTCTAGCTCGATTGCGCGGGCCTCACTCTTTAATAAAAAGTCAATAGCGTCTTTGAAGTTCTTGTTATCCTGGTCTAACTCTTTGTTATCCTGGTCAACGTCCTTGTCGTAACGACCCGCCCAAAAAGCATTGGGTTTATTGGCGCGATACCATTTTAACCCGAGTTCCAGTTCGGGATTGCGCCAAAGGTCTGTCTGTCCTTCTTTATATTCCTTAGCTGCTTTAGAGATTTTCAAATACGCTTCTGCACTGGCTGCCTCTTCATCAATCCATTTCATCAGCCTGTCCCAGATACGCATAATACTCTCATGCGAGATATCGATGATGGACTGATCATTTAACGTTACATCAGGAGGCGGCATCAGGAAAGTGCGTCCCGGCTTTCGGAAAATTTCCACGATCTCCATCACTTCTGCATTCGATGAACCGGAAAGCCGGGCAAGGTCAGGAATGCTGGTAGGCCTTCTGATTCCTCTTACATCAGCCGCTTTATCCGTCAGTGCCTGAAACATCAGTTTACAACTAATCTGTTGCTTATCGGTTGTTAATTCGGCATATGCTTCCTCGGCATGTTGCGACAGGGCAGCGGTCATCCTGCCAATCTTCTCATAATCTTCTATATCAATGGGAACAGAAAACTTCTTCTTTTTATACCATGAATCCCAGGTGCGCATCAGGGCATGCTGCAGAATGGGGAGCTGATCGAGGTTGTTACCAACGTCGTTCAGCAGCCGGGTTAAGAGCCGGGGGGCAATCTGTGCACCGGAAACAGCAATCGGACCGGTGATAGCCTCCCGGATTTCATCACGCGTCATGCGCGGCACGAGGTACTGACCTTCATTAACCGCTTCGGGCAACCCCCTGAACTCTGCGCAATCGCCAAGGAAATCGGAGCGCATGGTTAGCAGTACATAAACAGGATATTCCTGTTGTTGTGTTGCTGTCAGCAGTAGGTTGATGAATCCCAGTGCATCACTCTTGCCTTTGTTTCTTTCCTTTTCATACTTGCTGAAGCGGAACAGCTCTTCGAACTGATCAATAACGATGAGCAGGTTTTCGGTTGTAGGCAGATGTGCCTGGCGGTAAGCCTGTATTAACCCACCGCTGCTTCTGCGAAGCGTAGATTCAATTATTGGTTTATAAGGAATATCAGAATCTGATGTCTTATCATGCAAGACCCCTTCCACGGCGAGTTGAGATGCCATATTCCCGATAGGATCGTCGCCGGGCCGGAACATTGCCACGCGCCAATTTTTTCCTACCGATAAGAAACCACTGTAAATTGCCGGAAGCAACCCGGATTTTACCAGAGATGATTTACCGCTACCGGATGAGCCGATTACCGCCATGAACCGGCTGTTGCTGAATTTCTTCAGCATGTCATTGATCTCTGCACTTCTTCCGAAAAACAAATAGTCTTCATGCTCTTCAAAAGCCCGCAGTCCCACAAAAGGATTCTTGAGGTTTGAAGTGTCCTGCATTAAAGACGATTTATCTAAGTTTTTCGATAAAATCATTCAGGAGTTGTGTGTTGAATCCATTTTTGCCATCTATTGGTTTCAGCTCATTGGAACGGAATCTGTCTTTTTGCGGTGAGGGAGGGCCTGCAATGTAAGCGACCTTTGCCAAGAGCGGTTTGGTGCGGCCTAATGCCGGAAGCCTCAGCAAGTCTCTCGTCATACTGCGCATCCACAATTCATTCGCATTGCCGTAATACAGAATCACCGCATCGCACATCCGTAAATTCTCTTCATGCTCCTTTCTCAGTTGTGCTTCCTCGCCTTCAAAAACAGGCAGCATCACTTCATGCCCTGCATCAAACAAGCAGTCTTCTATTGCCCGTGTATCATCCAGATCGCGCTGGTCGCATATAAAATAGATCAACCGCGGACCTCCTGCATCAACCGGTGTGGAAACACTTGCCTGTGCATCGGCTTTTTGTTGTTCTTTCTCAAGCGCCAGTTGCTTCTCTTTCTCTCTCGTTTCCTGCCGGCGGATATTATCGAAAATAGCAAGTTTGAACTCTTCAATAGAGCCATGAAGCAGATCTGAATCCTGCTGCAACTCTTCATTATTTCGCAGTTGTTCAATAAAGGCCTGTTGCCTGGGGTCGTCGGCATGCAATTCCGGATTCACCCAGATAAGCCGGTTCATTCCATTCGCAACACTTTGCTGGGCAGCAACCTCATTCTGCAGTACAATGACTGATTTCTCGGTCCCTTCCGGAACCAGGCCATACGATGAACCTATCATATGAACGGAGAGAATACACTCACGCATATGTTCTGCCACTTCGCTTTTAAATTTCTCCGCATACAGCGTCAGGTTTTTATCCGGCAATACGATGAAGCCTGTATCCTCCAATTCACGTCTTACACTATCGTGATAATCCTTCAGATCATAGCTGGCATCGGCGAGATAGATTTTTTTGCGGGTATGAGCCGGTGTATTCAGGGTAATGCCATTGGCATTTACAGTAGCTTTAGATTCATGAACCGTACCATTCATGGCAGCCTGAGCGGGCTGATCCAGCTTTTCTATAAGCTGCGCTATGTCGTAGGCGACATCATCTAATCTTGCCCAGAAAGCTTGCTCACTTTCCTGTCCGAACATTTTCAGAAATTCACGGGGCCTGCCTGTTGATGGATCGATGCGGTAAAATTCGTAACCCAGTATATCCCGGATCTTTTCCGGTTGCGCTTCCAGTTTTACCGGTGTCTTTAAGACTTTAAAGATGCGCGCTTTGTTTTCGATGCTGATACCACCGGTTTGTTCAGCCGCTTTATAAAACTCTTCAATTTCCCTGGCACACCATTCCGATTTAAGGTATCGAGGTGTTATAATTGAAACAAGGACTTTTAGTTTGGGGAATTGTGCAACGATTTCGGGACCGAAAAAATCATTGCCCTGCAACCGGTCGTCGCGCCAAATTATAGGCCGGTTACCCAGAATTTGCGAAAGACGCACCTCAAGCGAGCGGTGAAAATCAGATATCCATCCTTTGATATCATCACTGATTTCCAGCTCGTCAATATGTGCATAACTAATGAAAATATCCTTCTCAAAATTCATGCTTGCAGGTGTTTTCCAGGATTCTCCAACCCTTATTCGGTCGATTTGGATTTACAATGTACAACAATCATTTTGAATAAAGCATCAAAAACTGTTGCCGGACTCCATTATAAAGAACTGCATAACTCCAACATGATCAAATAAGTAGTGCGAAATATGTACTAGAATAGGGCTCTCATTTCAGAAAATAAACAGTTATTGACCCGCTATAAAAAGTTGGAAAATAACCCTGCCCGTAATGAAAATGAGCTGGATTAAGCTACATGAATGACAATGTGGATAAGTCCCCCATTTCACTTGATTCCTGTCTTAACCGGCTTTTGAAGCATATATCCGGAGTTTCCTCAATTTTTTTAGAAGCATGTGATTCAAGTGAATATTGGTTAATGAGCTTTGAACTGTTCTTTTTGGTTGACATTTTTGAAACCACAGAAGAGCGGAGTCGCATTAAACGAGATATATGTTAGTGTTTTACTCTTGTTTTTTGTGGTTGACATTTTTGAAACCACTGAGGACACGGAGGAGGAGTCGCTTCAAACAAGATTGATGAGCATTTTTCTATGTGCTATTTGTGGCTATCCTTTTTGAAAACACAGAGGGCACGGAGGGGGAATCGCATTAAACGAGATATATGTTAGTATTTTACTCTTGTTTTTTGTGGTTGACATTTTTGAAACCGCTGAGTACACGGAGAGGGAATTATCAGTGCAGAAATTGAAAACTTGCAGAAATGCAGTTATTTTAGAAACATCAATATAATCTGCTCTAACATAGCTGCCCATGCTGCATACATTTTCCCGGAAGGATGGAGCCCATCATCGGTAAGCAAGGACGAATCATATAGCCCCTTTCTTGAAATAAGTGTTACATCTATATAGTTTACCTGATAATTCAGGCTTTCCGCTTTGTTGATGGCATTAAACTGATCGATTTCAGCGGCAATCTTTTCCCGGTCGCGGCCTTCTGCGAAAGGAGTGGCTCCCCAATCCGGAATTGACAAAACAATCACCTGTTTTGCCCCATGTTTTGAAAATGCAATGGATTGTTGGAGCAACTCCACAAACTCTTTGCGGTACTCCTCCGCACTTCTTCCCCGGTATTGATTATTAACCCCAATCAACAAGGTTACCACATCAAACTTTTTGCGGATGTTTTCCCGGTCAATCGCAGCCTTTAACTCATCGGTTGTCCACCCGGTGGTTGCAATGATGCGTGGCTTTTCAAAAAAAATTCCTTTCAGATGAAGCTGCAACACGGCCTGGTTCGGAAACCGGTCTTCTTCCGCAACCCGTTCACCAATGGTGTAAGAATCTCCTAGGCAGAGCATCGTGTATTCCTTTTCCATAGTGGAAATGCCCGGTTTTTGAGCAAGTGAAGATAAGCTGATTGCGCAGCAGAAAAAACAGGCAAGCAAAATTCCTGATCGGTTCAGATGCAACATGAATGGTTGTGCTTGGGTATGGGCGTCAACATTTCCATCCACGCTAATGATTTTAAATCTAATCCGAATTGAAACAGGATGTTACCGCAGCAACAATTTCTTGGTTTGTACTTCATTTCCCTTTTGCAGCGAATAGTAATAGGTATTGGAAGTAAGGTTGAGTTGTGCTGCATCCAGGGTAAAAGTCTGCCTTCCCTTGTAAAACTTTTCATTATCAGCAAGCACTGCGACTTTTCTTCCTGTAATATCAAAAAGTGTAAGAGAATAATAACCAACACTGGTGATGTCAATGTCAATATTAGTCTGATCACTAAACGGATTCGGATAATTCTGATGTAACATGAAGTGATCTGATTCGAATGCGGTGGCCTCTTCCATCAGTGTCGCGAAATCAATCATGGCCGTCCAGACCGAAGTGGCGTTCCCGTCCTGCCGTGTCCAGATGGGAACGATCTTACCATCATACACACTGATGTTTGAATAGTCGCCGAAAAAGACAGACGTAGTAAGCACAAAAGGTTCGCTGCTGATTTTCTTGTTGGTGAAAGTTGCACCGCCATCGGTGGAGTAGGCCATATACACATCAGTGGTCTGATCGCTGTAATCGCGCCGGTCATAAAAAATAAAATAAAGATAGCCGGTTACCTGGTCCACATCCATCCAGGTGAGAAACTGATGCCTGGCATATTCATCGTCATTTACTTTGGCTGCACTGCTCCAGGTTGTTCCGCTATCTGTCGATTTTGTCAACCACACATCGGTATTATCACTGCCATTGCGCTGATCGGTCCAGTTGATATAAATGGTTCCATGGTTGGGGCCGTTGCTCAGGTCTGTTTTGGTAACCGGTAAGCCATTACAGCGCAACATGCCCGGAATATAATAATCCCAACCGCCGGGTTGCTCATCAACAAAGATGTCATTATCGAGCCATGTTACGCCGCCATCTAAAGAGCGGTCAAAAAATAAGGTATCTCGATTTGACCAGCACACATAGATCTCACCATTGGGACCCATGGCCGGTACTGCCCCTTCCGTGGTATTATCGCTGTCGATACAGTCACCGGCCAGCTGGTTAATGCGAAGGGGGCTGCTCCAGGTTGCAGCCTGATCAGTTGATTTGGAAAAGAGAATAACGGAACTGTCATCCTGGTCGCCGCTGCCATACTGATCAAACTGGGTCCAGGTAACATAAATGGTATTTGTTTGCTGATCCACGGTAGCCCATTCCTTATCCTGTGCGCGGTTGCCGTTCAACCCCATATAGGTTCCGGCTGACCAGCTGCTGCCACTGTTGGGCAACTGCTGACAAACGATACGGTCGATCCAGTTTCCGGAAGGGGGATTAGAAAGGTGCAGGTAATAAAATGCTCCGGAAGTATCTGCAAAAACACATGGATCGCCCCAGACGCCATAAGGAGACTGGAGAATTTCTTTATCCCAGGTGAGGCCGCCATCCAGCGATTGATACACGTTATTGATATTGGCACCGGCAATGAGGTAATTCGTGTTTTTTGGATTAACGCAAACACTCGGTTCTTCAGGATTGCCAATGTTATCAATCATGATATTGGTGAATTGCGCAAACGCAAGCTGATAGCTGAATGAGATGATTAGAAAAAAGATATGCTTCATTATTACCTGGTTAATGTAGGAGAATGACTTTCATAAAAATACAAGTTAATCAGGAAGTGATAAAAAGTAATTTGTGAAACAGGAGCCATCACTTCCGGCTTTCGTATTCCAAAAACTTACGAATGATGTGGCCCGGAGTTATTTCACTATAATGATCAATTACATCAATCACATTAGGCAGTTTCCATAATTCGTCTGCCGCATAAGAGGAGGTGATCATTACGGTTTTCATTCCTGCGCGGAAGGCTGCTTCCGCGCCCTTGGGTACATCTTCAAATACAATACAATGCTCCGGTTTTACCTGTAGTCCTTCAGCCGCTTTCAAAAATATCTCAGGATCCGGCTTGCCCCTCAGGGTTTGCTCTGCCGTAACAATAACATTAAAGTATTTTCTTGCATTCGTATGATCCAATACCCAATTTACATTCGGCAGGTCGGAGGCAGTAGCAACAGCCATTGGAATTTGCGCACCGTAAGACCCTTCCAGGAATTCAGCAAGTCCGGGGATGAGTTGCAGGTGAGGTTGATACAAATTTCTGTAAATCGCTTCCTTCTCCGATGCGAGGGCTTTAATTTCTTCTATCGTGAAACGATCGCCAAAATGCCTTCGGATCACTTCTTCATTTTTTCCGAAGAGTGTGGGCCTGAGCGCTGACGGTGAAAGGCGCTTTCCCATTTTATGCAATAACTGCTGCCATGCCTTTTCATGATAGGCCATATTGTTTACCATGGTTCCATCCATGTCGAATAGTAATGCAGGTATTTCCACCATGGTTTAATGCAAATCTGGTTGCGAAGATGAACTTTATTTCTTACGATTGTTATTGGCAAAGTGTTATGAATAGCTGATGAAATATACTTTGACAGATTTATTCCCCAAAAGATAGAGTACCCATAATTTACATCACCGGAAAAATAATATTAACTTTCCTACCATTGAATACTTCAAACGCGGTAACTGATGCATTGGATGAGCATGCCTGTATTGTTGGTGCATTACCTGCTATCAGCTAGGCAATGCATTACCTGCCTGCTTTTTATCTTATCCGGTTTGATGATTCCTGCTTGCAAATCATTTGCTCAATCAACCGACTGGCGCCTGGGTTTCGAATACAATGAATTACCACCGCCCTTTACCTCAGAAGCAAGCCATGACACCCTGCTGTCGCGTTTGGCATTTGTGCTAAATGCACAGCAAACCGGTTCCATCAATGTAAACGGCAATGGATGGTCAGCCATGCAAACGAATGAGTCGTCGCCCATTAATTTCAATGAAGCGGATGGATGGATAAAACGGTTCCAGGATGCGAATTTTGAAATGCTTTTCTACCTCACCCCAAATACGGCCTGGTCGCAGACCGGTAATATGAGTTGTATCGACGGGCCCGGTGATGATGAATGTGCACCCGATACAGCACACCTGCAGCAATGGATTGATTATGTAAAAGCGGTAGTGGAGCGTTACGATGGTGACGGTATCAATGATTTGCCCGGACTGGTAAAGCCCGTTCGTTTTTATGTTATGCCGCAGGAAGTGTCTTTCTCAGGTGGGGGAGGTGGAGATGCCGATGATGCAAATGGTGTTAGTTTCTGGGATGATAACATGCAACACCTCATTGAACTTCACCGGTTAACATACCAGGCCATTCACGATGCCGATCCTTCCGGCAACCCGAAACTGGTAGGAAGTGGTGGCTGGTTCTTTGATCTGTACTCCGATTTTCCTGATTATCCTGCTATTGAAGGGCCTACCGTGCAGGCAAGGCTGAACGGACAAAATTTATTTGGCAGTATGTATCAAAAAGCATTCGACAGCCTGAAGGTTTTGTTGACAGGCTTGTCCGATACCACCGGTGGAGTAAAATGCGATTATATCGGCTGGCATCCTCACACCGGCTGGAAAGCCACTGACCAAAGTTTTCAGTTTATAAAAACCTATGCACCCGGTTATCCGATTTTTGTTGAAGATATGTGGAATGCTATGTTAACCTCCTGGAACGGATTGTTTTTTACACTAAAGGATGGCTACTGCCAGTTTATCGGCGGTGATTCTATTGAAGGTGATTTTCCAAATGCATCTATCACTTCTTACCAGGAATTGTTTAACGGACTGGAAAGCGGGGATGACCTGATAACCGACTGGTATAATGCCAAGACATCGCGCGAAGCAGTGAAGTGCATTGCAACAGCCTTTGGCGAAGGAGCTGAACGCGTACATTTTTCGCTGGCCAATGATATCAACCCGGATAATATACTGCTCTACTTTGCAAGTCAGCCTTATCGCTACACTGGCATGGTAGAGCGGAAAGACAATGGATTTGCACCAAAACCTGTTATGTATACACTCCGCCTGCTGGCTGATAAGTTGCAGGATTTCACGTCAGTGGAAGAACTGGCTATTAGCAACAATCCGAAAACACGCGTTTATAAGTTCATGCTGCCGGACAATAAAGTTTGTTTGATTGCCTGGAGTGAAAAGGGTTGGAATACAGAAACACCGGAGATTGCCAATGGAGAATCCGTACTGATACCCGTTAATGATGATACACTAAACGTTTCGCACCTTGTTACACTGCCCGGAATTACGACTCCTACTGTTTCGACCATTGTTGCAAGCAATGGTTTCATTTCACTGCAACTTGGATTTGAACCGGTGTTAATTGATGATCATGCTACTGCAACAACCGGCCTTACCGCTCTTCAAAAAAACACCTTGCAGCTTAACGCTTTTCCCAATCCGGTTTCTGATGCCGCCTTTCTTCACTATTATCTTGACAAAAGCGGGAATGTTGCACTTCACTTGTATGACCAGATTGGGCAAAAAGTTGAAGAGCGGATACTGACTGACCGGTTAAAAGGCGAACAAAGGACAAGGTTGGATTTATCTCTGCTGCCCGATGGCATATTCCTCCTGCAGGTTGTTACAGGCAGCAACACCGGAACCATCCTCCTTGAAAAGAAAGGCATCGGCCGTTAATTGCACTTTCACCATTGAGTCAAAGGAAGCTCCGGAAACGAAACAGGGTTGAGCTTACTTTGTATAAAAAAACAATCCCCCGAAAAGGGGGACTGTTTATCATTTACCTTTCTTCGGCAACCCGCAAGTTCAGGTTGTTGTTATACACACAGCTCCTCTATTGGAGTATTAATTTCTGCGTCGTTTCATTGCCGTTGTTCTCCAGTTTCAAAAAGTACACGCCAGGTGTATGGTTGGTTAAATCAATTGATTTAAGCCAGAGCTGAGACTTGTCTTTATAGGTCATCTTCAACACGACCTTTCCCAAAGCATCCGTTACAATCACATTGATTGGTAAATTATTCTCCGCATCAAATGCGAGATAAAAAAGTCCGGTGGATGGATTCGGATACAGCTTCAACTTATAATCAGCAAAAGCAGGTGTAATTCCTGTGGCCACAAAACCACCATCGTACTTAAAAATGCCTCCGGTGGTCGCATCCAGGTTAAATCCTCCGGCCCATCCGGTGATATTGTCGAAAAAATTTACAGTGGTATACTGATTTTCGAAATCAATATCCTCCCAGGTATCGCCTCCATCAAGGCTGTAGCTTGAACCCAGGTCGCCGATGTTAAAATCAACTCCGGTAGAAACCAGTGTCATATCAGTTTTAGGAACATAAGCAAGACCACCCAAATGCATGGTACCATTGCCTGTCGGAAATACCTGTGTCCAGGTAGCCCCACCGTCGGTGGTACGCATGAACGTATGGTTGGAACCGGCATCCAGGTACCTGGCCCATCCGAGGTTTTCATCTTTGTAGTCAATTTCGATCAGGTCAATAAGGCCTGTTACCTGCACTACAGACCAGGTTGCACCCTTATCGGTGGTTTTGTAGATGCGGCCCTTATTGGTTCCGAACCAAAAGATGTCATCAACCACTGCAAATACGCGGGTGTACCCATATTCGCCGGCTATCGGATCCGGAATGTTGGCGCCTGCAACGGCAGTCCAGGTAGTTCCGCCATCGGCAGTTGTATAAATTTCAAACTCACCGGCCACCGGGTCGCCTACTGCCAGGCCTGTGTTTGCATCCCAAAAATGCAGCACATCAGGAAAAGAGGTATTGGCTGTGGCAAAAATCACCCCGGCGCCTTGTTGTGTCCAGTTCAAGCCGCCATCGGTTGTTTTGAAGATGCCGCCGGTTGCAGCTGCTGTATTCTTATAAAACATGGCCCAGGCCGTGTTTTCATCAATGGCTGCCAGGCATGACCAGCTGAAATTGGAAGGTGCAGCAGTCACTGTTCCGGCTGTCCAGGATGCGCCACCGTCGGTGGTGCGGGCGAAGTCGCGCACATTAGTGCTGCCTGAACCGGATCCATTATAAGCGGTTGCCCAGGCTGTAGTTTGACTGGTAATCACAATCTGATTAATGCCGCGGCTGGCAGTAGAGAATCCGGTTGCCTGTTCTATCCACTGGGCAAAAGTGGTAAAGCAGAACAAAGTGAGAGCAAAAAGGAAGAGTAGCGTTTTTTTCATGGTGGATTTTTTAGTTTCTCAAAACTATATTTAATCTGCGAAACTTTAATTTACAATAAAAAATTATCCGGAAAACTTCACTGGACCGGCAGATCCGGTCTTCATAGTTCTTTCGCAACCCATTACAATATCTGCACATGCCGGCTGTTAATCTACGATGCGCATAAAAGAGCAGCCACCATAAAATTCGTTGTTTTGAAGCGAAGCGAATCCATGATTAATCCTACTTTTGCTTTCGATGAATTTCCCTTCCAAACTGATAGAACAGGCTGTCAACGCCTTCGAGAAATTGCCCGGCATCGGAAAAAAAACCGCCTTGCGTTTAGTATTGCATTTGCTCAAACAGGATGTGGTTGCCGTTGAACAGTTTGGTGATGCCATTGTAAGGATGCGGAAAGAAATCAAGTTTTGCAGAGACTGCCACAATATTGCTGATCATGATTTGTGCAGTATTTGCGAAAATCCCAAAAGAAACCGGTCATTGCTTTGTGTCGTAGAGAATATCCGCGATGTAATCGCTATTGAATCTACCAATCAGTATAATGGGTTGTACCATGTCTTAGGAGGCGTTATCAGCCCGATGGAAGGCATCGGACCGGAAGAACTGACGATAGCTTCACTCGCTGAAAGGTGCGGAAAGGGTGAAGTGAAAGAAGTGATTATGGCTTTGAATCCAACCATAGAAGGCGATACTACGATCTTCTATCTTTCAAAAAAACTACAGTCGCTGCCGGTAAAGATCACCAGTATTGCGAGAGGCATTTCTTTTGGCGGTGAACTGGAATATGTAGATGATGTTACGCTGGCACGTTCTATTGCTACGAGGTTGCCGTATGAGAGTTATATGGTGAAGGGGGAGATGTGAATGGTTGAATGGTAATATAGCTCCTGCTGCACGAAGGCATTGCTGTTAAGGATACATAAATGGTTGAATGATCAAATAGTTAAATGGTTGCGGCAAAGCCGATAAATATCATGGCTAAGCGGGAACTTTTTTGAAAAGTGCTATTCAACCATTCAACCATTCAACCATTCAACCATTCAACCATTCAACCATTCAACCATTCAACCATTCAAC
>CAZGBP010000010.1:0-56629 GCA_964524035.1 uncultured Bifidobacteriaceae bacterium | reverse complement strand
TATCCCAACGCTACTTTCGAGTTTATGGTAACCGAGCAATACCGTAACATGAAAGTTGTTTTAGAGCAGCATCCCCATGTTGCTGCCTATGCTTTGGAAGCCATAAAACGTGCAGGCCTGCGGGCAGAAAGAAGAAGCATCAGAGGCGGAACGGACGGCTGCAGACTGTCGTTCATGGGCATGCCTTGTCCGAACCTATTTGCCGGCGAACATGCTTTCCATTCAAAATCAGAATGGGTTTCCATACAGGATATGCAGAAAGCCGTAGACACCATTGTACATCTTGCCATGATCTGGGAAGAAAAAAGTTAACCGCGCTGCCATACAAGATTCATTTAATATGCAAAAAAGATAATAAACGCCAGCTAACCGTTCTCCCGTGAAATTATACTTGCTTTTCCTTGCTTTAATCATGCAGCAGGTTGCCGGTTTTGCTCAACCTTCACCAAAAGATCCCCATTCCTATGCACAACCTGATAAAGCGGTAGTTACACATCTCGCTTTAAACCTGACGGTCAATTTCCAGAAGAAGGTGTTAACCGGCAAAGCCACCTGGGAAATCAAAATGAATCAGGATGCCGGTGAAATTGTATTTGATACCCGCGACCTGGAGATCCGGAAAGTAACATTGGGTGAACCGGAAAAGCTCACTTCATTCACCCTTGGCCAGCATGATGAATTCCTCGGCAAACCACTTACCGTTAAACTCACTCCCGGAACCACCGTAGTTACCATCTATTATTCCACTTCCCCTGATGCCGCGGCATTGCAATGGCTCACCCCACAACAAACAGGAGGCAAAATGCTTCCATTTCTTTTTACCCAATCGCAAGCCATCCTCGCCCGAACCTGGATACCCTGCCAGGATGGTCCGGGAATACGGTTTACCTATGAGGCGGATATAAAAGTGCCGCCGGCACTCCTTCCATTAATGAGTGCTTCCAATCCACAGGAAAAAAATAAAAGCGGAAAGTATCATTTCAGCATGGCACAACCTATTCCATCATACCTGCTGGCACTGGCTGTGGGCGATATTGCCTTCCGGAAATTAAGTGAAACCACCGGCGTATATGCGGAGCCTGGCATGCTGGAAAAAGTTGCCTGGGAATTTGCCGATATACCTGCCATGGTGGCTGCTGCTGAACAATTGTATGGACCATACAGGTGGGAGCGGTATGATGTGCTCGTATTGCCACCCAGTTTTCCGTTTGGCGGGATGGAAAATCCAAGGTTAACCTTTGCGACGCCAACGGTAATTGCCGGCGACCGTTCCCTGGTTAGCCTGGTATCCCATGAATTGGCTCATAGCTGGAGTGGCAACCTGGTTACCAATGCAACCTGGGATGATTTCTGGCTGAATGAAGGCTTCACCGTTTATTTTGAAAGAAGAATAGATGAGCAACTTTATGGGAAAGAATTTGCAGATATGGAATGGGTGCTGGGCCGACAAAGCCTGGACGATGAACTGAAAGAATTTGGTGAAGACAACCTGGACACCTGGCTTAAGCTGGATTTAACCGGCCGCGACCCTGATGATGGCATGACAGGCATTGCCTATGAAAAGGGTGCGCTGTTTTTGCATTGCATTGAAGAGCGTGTGGGGAGGGCAAAACTGGATAGTTTTTTGAAGAATTATTTCTCTGTGAATGCCTTTAAAAGCATGACCACAGAATCATTTGTATCCTATCTGGAAACACAACTGGTATCTCCCGATAAAACTGCCTTCAGGGGATTCGATTACCGGCAATGGATCTATGGGCCCGGGCTTCCGGAAACATGTCAGCCGATTATTTCTACCCGTTTTCAAAAGGCGGATCAGCAAATTATTTCATTCAATGAAGGCACTCCCTGTGAACGGTTGCAAACCAGCGACTGGGTTGCACAGGAATGGATTCATTTTCTCTCTGGCATCCGGCAAGATCTTTCAGCAGAAAGGATGAAAGATCTTGATACTGCTTTTGGATTCACGAAATCCGGAAACAGTGAAATAGCCGTGCTGTGGTTTCTGCTGGCAATAAACAATCAATACACTGCTGCCTATCCGCAAATGGAGACTTTTCTAAGTAATGTTGGCAGGCGAAAATTCATCATTCCATTATACAAGGCGCTGATGCAAACGGAAAGTGGTAAGCAACTGGCCCTGGCCATCTATCAGAAAGCAAGAAACAACTATCACCCTGTTGCAACAGGCAGCGTTGATGAACTGCTCCAATGGAAAGAAAGCGATCAAAATTCACCCTACTAATCGTGCATCAGCAAAACAGGATCGTCATTAACAGGCAATACACCTGATTACCGGTTGCTGAAGGCACCGATGCACCCAGGCGATAATAACTACCTTCCGCTTTTAACCATTATGCAAAGCCCTGCCAGCTTATCTTGCGGCTGGCGCGTATTTCCCTGACAATAATCAGCCGTGTTTAAATACAGTTGTTATAACTTTACTGAATAAAATACACAATCATGAGCAACCAAAATTCAAAACTTATTTTCGCACTGTTGGCCGGAGCAGCCGTGGGAGCAGCAATCGGCTTCTATTTTGCCTCCGATAATAAGGAAGAAATAGTGGAAGACCTGAAAACAATGGCCGGTAAAGTAAAAGAGGAAATGGAAGCCGACCTGGAAAAAGGAAAACAACTGGTAGATGAACTGAAAGGTAAATTTAAAGACCTGGTGAGTAAAGCATAGCGGGTATGGCAGACTCTAATGAGGAAAAGACTTTTCTCGCGCAACTGCGCGATGCCGGTGCAGACTATTTTATGGCCAGGCTGCAACTTACCAAAGTGCAGGCATTTGAAAAAATCGCCAGGATTACTTCCATAATATTTTCACTCTTTATCATCGCCTTGCTGGCTTGTTTTACGGTCCTGTTCCTGGGCATGATGCTGGGATTTCTGATTGCCGAGCTCTTTGATTCCAATGCACTTGGCTTTACTGCAGTGGGATTATTTTTTGTACTGATGCTGATCCTGTTAATCGTTAAACGAGAGGCGTTCCTCGAAAAGCCTATTGCAGGGAAGATTATCAAAGAACTTTTTGAAGAAGAAGCTGCAGCTGAAGCGAAAGAAGAAGATTCCGGCACCGGCCTGAATGATGAGGAGAAAGACATTGAAAGCAAAGAATAACTTCTGGTTACATGAGTCAAACGAAAAAAATTAGCATAGTTGATTTTGAAACGTTGCAGCTGGAAAAACAGAGGCTCAGAAAAATCTGCGATGCCAGGAAAAAGATCCTTGATCAGAAGCTGACTGTACTTAAACAAAACTACCCGGAAGTATTCATTAAGACCGTTCTGCCATTTAATGATGCCACAAACGAAATAATATTTAAGAGCGCTCATTGGGTGCATGAAACATTTTCGAACTATTTCAAAGATAACCAGTCTAAAACAGCTCAGTTCATCTCCGGAAAAGGCTCGGGCGCACTACAGGCTATCCTGATTTATACTATTATCAGGATAGTTAAAAATATCCTCCACAAACTCAGGAAGGAAACCGACTAACTTATATCCTCCAACGTACGGCCTGAATTAATCCTTTCTCAATTCAACATAATTACCTTGTTCCAACCGGAAATATTCAGGATTTAACCAGGCATCATCCCGGACTTCATTTAACCGCAACCTGAAGGTATGCTCATTCAATAAGGGTTGCACATCTCCTGCTTCAAGTTCGCTTTTAAGTGAAATAGTGACCGACTTATCTGAACTTTGAAGTGATGAAAAAATAAGTGCTTCCATTGGAAAACTCCATTCATCCAATGCCGGATCGCCTGGATAATCCTCCCCTTTCACATAAAACTTTGAACCATCCCGTTGTTGCGCCGTTGCAGCGAACAATCGCACCTTGTCAATCCTGCCGGCGTATTTCACTGAATGCTGAATAATTGCATTACCCCGAAAGATCACAATGCAGATAAATGCTACCTCAAAAATCCTTTTGTTGAGTGAATGCCGGTAAACTTCTGTAAGAAACGGCAATGCACACATCGGTATCAGCAGGAGATACATGCGCTCAAAATAATTTGAATGATGCCAGGGATTGCTGTGCGTAGCGTTAATCAGAAAAATATAGCCTGCATAAAAAACCAGCATGGTAGCTGCCTGGTCAACCCTACCCTTCCTGATAAGCGTAATGACAGTAAGCATCAACATCACACTTGCTTCCGCATACACGGTGAATAAAAACCATACAAGTGAAGCAAAGTTTTCAAACGACTGAAAGTTTTCACCAAGGGTGGTGCCAATCCGTGAATAAGGATAGCTGACTTTCCCGGTTTCATATTCAGAAAGGAAAAATGTTTTACAGGTACCCCAAATACAAATGGTCAGGAATAAGATAACAGCCAGTGGCATGGATACCCTTCGCACTTTCAAGAAATGGAGTATAGAAAAATAAATAAAACCGACGATCATGAGCGGATATGAAAACAGCAAGGTGATGGCCGTAACGCTTAACACTATTAATTGCCAGGCTGAATGATAAAACTCATGGCGTAACATTGTTGCAAACAAGACCAGCAGGACTGCGCCATACCAGACTTCATACATAGGCACGAAGTACAGAAAGTACAAACCGCAAACCCCCAGCAACAGCACTGCCCAACCGGCTGCTTTGTCCTTAAATACAAAAACACAGATACAAAAAATGAAAAGCAGGTAAACAACCGGGTTAAGAGAATTCAATAAGAGCACTGTTTCCAGCGAAAGCCGGAATTGCACACCGCACCAGGCCAGCAACTGAGACACGACCAGGATAAAACGCTGATGTTCTACCCAGAAATGTTCCGACTGCACCACATGAAAAAAATAATATGCACCATCAAGAAAGATGCGCTCATGCCTGAACCATACAGCCCCAATAAAATAGGCAACAAAAGAGAAAAATGCAAAAGTCAGAAAGCGCCAGCTGTGCACCGGAGAGGAAATTTTTATTTGTCCGGTAAGATAGCAATCTGAATAGTCAATCATTTAATCATTCCCATAAAAAAAACCATGGCCGATACGCCATGGTTTTTATCCCGATTTCCGGATACGCTTTTTACTGCGTGCACAACATTTACAAAAACTATCGGATTAAGGTCACATTCCCTTTTCTTGAATCAGACTTCCCATCCAGATACGTTACATTAATGAGGTAGACATACGCACCGCTTTGTTCCTTCTTGCCTTTAAAGTTTCCATCCCAGCCTTCATCCACATCACTGGTATAAAAGACCAGCTGCCCCCAGCGGTTAAACACTTTGCAATCGAAAGTGGCTACATTCAGGCTGTGCACCTGGAAGAAATCATTCAATCCATCGCCATTTGGCGTAAAGGCATTGGGTATGCCCAACGTATTTGGTGCCGATTCTACAAAAACAGAATCTATCGCTTTGCATCCATTGGCATCCGTGATTTCTACATAATACCATCCTGAACTCAGGTTGATTGCTGTTGACGTATACTGCGCAGAATCGCCGGTCCAGACATAGCTGTAGGGCTCTGTTCCGCCAAATGGAGCAGCTGTTGCCGTTCCATCATGGGCGAGGTAGAATGATTCGGGTGTAGTGGTAACTTCAATCGCTATTGCAGGCGGTTCGTCAATAGTAACCAGGGAGCTGTCTTTGCACCCGTTTGCATCGGTAACCACCACAGTATAGGTTCCGGGAGGCAATCCGGTGGCCGTGTCATTGGTTTGAGGAGGTGTAGAATTCCAAACGTATTGATACGGAGCTGTACCACTGTCGGCCAATGCAATAGCAATACCATCGTCTGCACTGAAACACGTAATATTTAATGATTCGGCATCAGCCAGTACTCCGGGAAGAACCTGCACAAGGGTAGTATCCATTTTCTCACACCCGAATGTGGTAACGGCCGTGACGACATAAGTGGCATTGGTATCTACACCAAGTACGGTAGTTGGATTGGCAACCCCTCCACTGCCTCCAATAATACCCCAGGTGAGATCAGTGGCATTGCTGGTCGCGTTCAAAACGACCGCTGCACCAGGGCAAACGGCTGTGTCCGGCGGTGCGGTAACTTCAGGAAGCGGGTGCACGTTAATTACCTTCTGACCATTGGATTGCCCGCATTCATTCAATGCAAACACGGTTACCGTTACGCTTCCGGTTGAATCAAATACCACGGTTATTTCATTATTGGAAGTGTCGATGATTTCTCCCCAGGTGGTAGCCCATTCATAATACGTACCGGCATAAAATGTAACCTTGTAATTCAAGGTATCCCCTTCGCAAACACTTAGTGGCCCTGCTATTCCGGTTGCAGGAGTATTAATCAAGTTTACGTAAACGGTATCAGCCCATGGCCCGTAACAACCGTAATTATATTCCCGAACCGTAAACCAATACGTGCCTGGAGGAAAGTTATTGGGGAAACCAATAATAATTCCACTTCCTGGCCAAAAGAATGGGTTGCCATTATTCAGGTTCGGCGAATACCATTCATACTGTGAACCGGTATGGTAGGGTGAAAAGAGCAGCGTAAGATAGTCTCCCGCGCAAATAAGCGTATCATCAGCCGTCAGCACCGGAGGAATGGTATCCTCATAACCAATTTGTAAATGTACCAGAGATCCATATTCCTGGCTGGAAGGATTCACGTCAGTAGCAACAATGCGCATGTAATACACACCATAACCGGGAGGCCCTAAAATAGGAATCAGGTCAAGCAATCCTGGAATAGAGAGTGTTATGGTTGTGCTGGTGGTAGCATTCACTGAACCAAGCGTACCGGTATTGATGATGGTATAGGTAGATGCATCGAGGATCTGTACCTGGAATTGGTTGGTGGGACCATACGTAGCACCGGGCGGCCAGGTATTGATATCAATATTCAGCAAGGTATCAACGCCAACATTATCGGTAATACAAACCGCTATATCCTGCATGTTATTCGTAGTAACATCACACTGCCGGATACAGAAAGGACCCCAAACAGATCCGACCGCAACCGGATTTGTTGACCGCACGCGCACATAGTAATTGCAGCCCGGAGGCGTTACCGGCACCAAACCGGAAACACTGCCGGGAGGTGAACCGAGTGCAGGGTCGTAGGTATTCGGATCGGGTGAAGAGCCCAGCACCTGCGGACTCGCAAAACTTCCGCTGGCATCTGATAGTTCTGCCACATACTGATTGCTTGCATTGAAAACGCCCGTGGAATAGAATGGAACATCAATCACACTATGTACACATAATGTATCCGGGCCAAAGGTTACGGCAGGCTGCAACGTGGTAATCACGTTAGGACAATCTTCTATTTCAAAACAGATACTGGCTGTCCCGGTAATTTCCGGAGGCGGTGAAACCCGGTTGATGCGCACTTCATAACAACCGCCCGGTGGCGCTGTGCTCGGTATATAAACTCCCACTCCACCGCTTGTTTGTCCGGAAAACACAGTGAATACACCCAGCACAGTAGGGTTGGAAAAGCTGCCGGCCGAATTCGACATTTCCACTTCGTAGGTACCGGTGCACATGGGTTGCGACAATTCAAAAAAGATAATCAGTATGCCCCCCTGGCAAACCGGGTCAGGACTTACACTGGTAATATCTATGGTAACCGGGTTATTCACGTCATCATAAGTACCAACAACAATAATGTCGTCTATTGAAAAAGGCACTGATTCCACTGCACCGGAATTGTTAACCCACCGGAATGCAAAACGTATATCTACCTGGTTATTAAAAGCCGGATCAGTTACCACTTCATACTTCCATTGAGAGGTATTGTTGTATTGCGCCTGCCCGGTTTGTATCCAGCTGGCGCCACCATCCAAACTGTAATAAAGTTGACCATAATCATTGCTGTTGCCTTCGGCAAGGTAAAAGAACGTAAACGTAACATCCGTAAGGCTCAGCGTACAAAACCCGGTGTTCATGGCAGCTAACCTATCGGAAGCGGTTACCGGATCGTAATTGGCATTGGATGCAGTGGCGGTGTTATTCGCATCGTTAATATGCAGATAATTGCTGTAGGGTGCTCCGGCAATGGTTCCGCTGAATGTTTGCGTTTCATCCGGCGTGTCCGGATAGAGTCCGTTACCGCTGTAACTGTTATTAATGATCCATTGATTAGGACCTGAGTTGCTTCCGATACCGGAGGTATTGAGTGTAAATGCAGGGGCTCCTGTATTAAAATCTTCGTAATACAATTGTATGGTTTGCTGTGCAGTTGAGTTACTGATGACCGCCAAAACCAGCAAGGGAAGAATTTGTAAAAATTTTCTCACCATAGTCTTATTTGTAGTTCAACTGATTTCCCGGGTACGGGGATTTTATTTTCCGAGTAAATCTAAACATTTTATTGATTAGTTCAATAGGAATTGAATTAACAACGACGGCCTGGCGGTTCAAAGCATTGAACCGAAAGCGTAGCCGGGCATTTACCGGGCACACCATAACCTCTATGGTTTTCGGTGGTTACAAACTTTCATAGTGCCAAACGGAGACTCAGTCTATATACAAAATTCGGGTACAAGCCGTATGGCAAATCCTTTTGGCATTGCAATCTGATGTTCATCCTGCAGCCTGATGAATTCATTAAAGCCCCGAAAGTTATTGAGGCATTATTCAAAATTGCGGGAAGTGAGCGAATCTCATTTACATTGACTACTTTGAGAATCGTTATGGTCCGAAAGGAAGCAGAGACAAGGCGATTCGCAGCTGCCACAACCATTCGTAAGGATTACCAGCAAAACAAAATCGCAGCTGAGCCCGTGCAAATGATAAAACGGCTGCCTGCTTTCACTCCTGTCCGTTGAAAAAACCGCATTAGAGACTGAATAAAACCCAATCTGGTATGCTCTTAAACAACAATCAGCTATGACCATACAAATTCTGATCAGCCTGCTGATAATAACCGCAACAATATTTATTCATGGGGGAGGAACTGCATTCTGGCTGAATTACCTGGTACGGATGCATGGCCCATCAAACAAAGCCTTTGGATTCAGAAAAAGCATGTTCATCTTATCGCTCACTTCAGCATTCCTTATGATCCTGCACTTTTTAGAAATTTCGCTCTGGGCAGTAGTCTATCTTCAGATACCACATCTTGATAAATTCAAGAGCTGGGAAGAGTCCATCTATTTTTCAACCGTCACATACACTACACCAGGTTATGGTGATATCACGCTTCCTCCCGTTTGGCGCGTGATGAGTGGGTTTGAAGCGATGAACGGAATACTCCTGTTTGGCTGGTCCACGGCGATGTTTTACGCAGTAGTTCAAAAAATAATGGCATTATCAAATTTAAGAAATTGAAGCATAATTCCATTTCAATACAGTTCATTAACGGCGAGCTGATGTACTGAAAGAATTCATAAATTTCAGCAACTATAAAAACAACAACCTATGAACCAGGAACAGGACAACAAACTATCGACTGAAAAGAAGACCATTGACCTCTCCATAAAACTTATGTTGATAACGCTCCTTATTGCATGGAGCCTGTTGATTGTATTTCCTTTTTTAACACCCATTCTATGGGGTATTATTCTGGCAATCACACTATTCCCAATGTATCAGGGTTTATTAAAGTTGTTAGCCTGGCCAAAAGCCCTTGTCAGTACTCTTGTTACCATCTTGCTGCTATGCCTGCTGCTGGTGCCTTCCGTTATTATGATTGCCTCAGTCGTAAATGAGCTGAAAACAGTAAAAGCCTCTATGGATGCCAATACTTTTACCGTGCCACCACCCAATGCAAAGGTGGCAGAGTGGCCGTTAATCGGACAAAAAATTTATGATGCCTGGAGCCTTCTGAATACAAATTTGGAATCGGCGCTGACAACTTACCGGGAACAAATCCTGCAGGCAGGACAAAAACTTGTAAGTGCGCTTGGCAACCTGTTTTCCAACATACTGATGATGAGTTTATCGATCATCATCATGGGGATCCTCCTGGCCTATAGCGAGGCTTCTGAAAAATCAGCTTCTGCGCTTGCCAAACGGCTGTTGGGGAATGACAGTGAAGAATACAGAAAAGTGGTAGTACAAACCATACGCAATGTCGCCAAAGGAATATTGGGTGTTGCGTTCATTCAATTCGTGATTATGGGTATTAGTTTCGTGATGGCCGGTGTTCCTTTTGCCGGTGTTTGGGCGCTTCTGGTGTTTCTGCTCGCCCTGGTGCAACTGCCGGGTGCTTTAGTTGCCATTCCGGTGGTTATTTACATCTACTCTGTCAAAGAACCCTTGCCCGCAACAATCTGGTCGGTAATCATTCTTGTCTGCGGCCTCAGCGATAATGTGCTAAAACCCTTGCTGATGGGGAAAGGAGCACCCGTTCCCATGATCGTGATCTTCATAGGGGCTATCGGAGGATTTATGCTTTCGGGTTTTATTGGCCTGTTTACCGGTGCCATCGTACTATCCTTAAGCTACAAATTAACCGGGTTGTGGATGGACGATGATGGGTTGAATATGCAGTCTAAAACAAAATAGACGTACGAAAAAAAACAGAAAACTGAAAAAAGACCAGTTTCCCGGAGCTCTCTGCTGCGGATAAAATGGCAGATAACCCGTTGCAGTCTGAAATGAATACGCCCGCTACATTGCTTGCCTATAAGAATGTTTATTTAGTGATGGCCGCAATAAGTTTCCTGCCGATCCTGATCCTGCTGTTTTCAGGAATTGGAAGACGACCACTGAAAAGCATTCAGGTTGAACCTTTGCCCATGTAATGCGTGGTGGCATCTTGCAGGCAGGCATGATTGCAACCCGGCATCCAACCTCGTTATGACTTTGCAGTATCCAGATCTGTACACCACATTGCGATGCATTTGACCGGTTTGCTTTGATTCTGCCAGCAGCATGCCAGCAGAAAGTGTACGACAAACTGGATACAGATTATTTGGAGTTCAGAATTAAATAAGTGAGCAAAGTAGCGTAGTGAATACAGCATAGCAAGTGATCGGCTTCGCCTCAGCAATTTAGTCTACCAACCATTGCCTGACATGATGCACGAATTGTCGTACACCCTGGCAGACTGAGAAGGATATTGTCTTGGAAGACTTTCCTACATTTGCAGCATGAATAAAAATTTACAGATTCCATTGATGCTTCTATTGATAATTTCTTTGCTGATTGCAGGAACAGCAACCGGACAACCTCATGATCCCGTCAATGCTCAGGAAAACATTTTTACCATACAATCTTCCGGTACGGATGAGCCGATAGAATGTATTGTGTATATGAAAAATCAGGCCGACCTGACCGCTTTAAAAAGTATGCACGGTAAATTAAACAAAGGAAACTTTGCTTTTCAGAAACTGAGCGCCTTTGCAAACACTGAGCAGGCTGCCCTGGTTGAATACCTGGAAAAAGAACAGCTTTCTTTCCGGCCTTTTTGGGTCATTAACGCTATTTTGGTTAAAGCGGATGCAGCACATTTTAAGGAGATAGCCGCCAGAGCGGATGTGCAAAAGATTCTGGTTAATTCCGTACTAAGTCAGTCCCGACCTGTTTCCACTTCAGTTGAAATAAACCGCGACCTGGTAATACCATGGGGTATTGACAGTATCCATGCACCGGCAGTCTGGGATCTTGGATACCGAGGACAAGGTGTCGTGATCGGTGGTGAAGACACGGGCTACGACTGGCAGCATCCGGCCATCAAAAATCAATACCGCGGCTGGAACGGCACAACCGCTGATCATAACTACAACTGGCATGATGCCATTCACGCAATAGACTGGCATAATACGGATGACAATCCATGCGGTATTGATATTCTGGAGCCTTGTGATGATTACGGGCATGGCACACATACCATGGGCACCATGGTTGGCGAAGACGGTGATCTGAAAATAGGTGTTGCTCCTGAGGCTAAATGGATCGGTCAGCGGAATATGGAACGAGGCTGGGGCAATTTAGCGGGTTATCTGGAAAGCTTTCAATGGTTCATTGCACCCACAGACCTGAACAATGAAAATCCTGATCCTTCTAAGGCGCCGCATGTAATCAACAATTCCTGGTATTGCTCAGTGGAGGAAGGCTGCGATCCCTCAACCTATGCAGTTATGGAAGAAGTGGTAAACAGTGTAAAGGCTGCCGGAATTGTTGTAGTAGTTTCAGCCGGCAACAATGGTCCGTATTGCAATACCATTTCATTTCCCCCGGCAGTTTTTGAAAACAGCCTGACTGTTGGCGCTGTCGACTTTTTATTTAATGCCGCTTCCTTCAGTAGCAGGGGCAGTACGGTTACTCAGGCCGGTTTAGATATTGTAAAACCCAATGTGGCTGCGCCGGGCGTAGATGTATTGTCTTGTATTCCGGGCGGGCAGTATGCTTTTTTCAGTGGTACCAGCATGGCAGGACCCCATACGGCAGGGGTCGTTGCATTAATGATTTCTGCTAATCCTGCCCTTTCTGGTGAAGTGGAAATGATTGAAGGAATGCTTGAACAAACAGCCAGGATTACCTATACCAACGATGGTTGCGGCAATGAACTGCCGGATGCCCTGCCGAACAATACGTTTGGGTTTGGAATTATTGATGCCCTTGCGGCGGTGGAAAAAGCCTTGCTCGCAACCACAGTCACCCATCCACAAGACTTCCCGGGAATTGAAGCAACCTATATTTATCCAACAGGCGAACTGAGAATTAATGTCAGCGGTTCCGGCCAGCAGGGTATGGTGGAGATTTTTGAATCAACCGGAAGAATGTTGTCGCAATCTGTTTTACAGCAGGGTATGAATACAATCTACATTCGCAATTACCCCCCGGGCCTTTACCTCTACAAAGCCCGCTACGCATCAAATAATGTTACAGGTAAATTTTTGGTGCATTAACAATTAAGTATATCTTTAGCAATTGTCGAACAACACGTATTATGAAATACAGGCAAATGAGTCTTGACTGTAAGAAACCAGTGTTACCTTTTCCTATGCTGTAATCTCCATGATGGTAATTCCATCAACAGAAAAAGAAAAATCAGGATGAGAACAACAAAACACCACATCAATACTAATGAAGAAGTTATTGTTCACGCTAACAGTGATCATGTTAGCCACCGGCCTTTGCCAGGCAGTGGTTACAGGCTTTACAGGATTTTACCGTAATGGCCAGGTCTTTCTTACCTGGAATAAGGTAACCGGCAATTCAATCTTTTATAAAGTCTACCGCTCTGAAAATCCGATTGTAGATACAACGAGCCTGTCATCGTGCGAGAACCTGGGAAAAACCGATTCAAAGTCCGCAAAGGATTTTGATATGTCGGTGCATGATGGAACAGATGTTTATTTCCGTATTGATTCAGCCGGCCCACGTCTTTCATCGGCTGATTGTCTATTTGTTGCCACGACATGGAGTGATGGTGCCTATTATTACGCCGTTACCATTGTAACAAATGGCATCGAGGACAGCTCGATTGTAGCAGGCAGTAATTGCTTAACTAATCCCATTACGGAAACCGTGATGACTCCCCTGCCCGTTCACCAGGAACAACGCATGGCAGACGGCATCCCATATGACATCTATGCCTATTTTTTTAGCACCCGGATCAGCCCTGAACAGGCGGTTTTGAAACAAGCCGGATTTTTTGGATCAGATTTCGCCATCCTGAGAAACAACACGCCTGGGCTGCATCCATTGCGGGTGAAGTTTCATGGCGGAGGTGTCGACTTCCTGAGCGGCATCACTACGATACAACAAGATGAAATAATTCTAAGCTGTGAAGATAACTTCCCCAGCGGGGAAACATCGGCCTGGTGGGGAACTAATGAAAACTTTGATATTTACAGCGCAAAGAACAATGTTAACCCTCCGGTTTCCGGCATAAACTACAGCTTTACATTAAGACGTATTTCTGCCATTATTGATTGGACCATCTCCCATTTACCGGTTGATACCAATCGAATCTACCTGGATGGCGTTTCTTTTGGTGCGCCCGGTGCCTATTTCTATACCATCACCTATCCTGAAAAAATTGCCGCCAGCAAAATATCGGTAGGTGTATTCGACTTCTCATTTCAAAACGATTACCAGCCAACATGTTCGCTGAATCCCGGCAAAAAAAACAGGAAATCCGGAAACAGTCGCTTTGGAACGGTAAACTCGAACCTGATGTCCGATCTTGGCTATCCAACCTACCAAATGCTGAATGGAGGATGGGTGATTCACCAGTTTAATACAAAATCCTACCCGGTTATGTATTGTATCAATGGCAAGCGGGATGATTTGATGGGATGGTCGGAAAAACCGGTTTACTACGACTCTGTGAATGCCAACCACATCGGAGGATATTATTTCTGGGATAACCGTGAACATGGTGGTAATGGAAAGACCTGGGAAATCAACAACTTTGATTTGTATCGCTACAGGAGAGATTTGTCATTCCCTGCATTTTCCGATTGCAGCCTGAATGAAGATTACGGTACCGGCGACGGCTCTGTTGGCCCAGATTATGGCAGCGTAAACGGATCGCTGGACTGGGAAAATGAAATCTATGAAGATACCTCCAACTGGGTAGCAAAAATATTTGTACGCGACCTGGTAAAAGGCAACGGCAGTTATGTGGTCTACCCTGATTCATGCACGGTAACTATTACCCCCCGCAGGCTTCAGCAATTTAAAGTATCGGATACCATACCGGTCAATTGGGCTCTACTGCATAATCATCAGCTTATTCAATCAGGTACTGCTATGCCCGTCAATGGGCTTATTACCATTCCCGGGCTAAAAATCTTCAGAGATACTTCAACTGTTCTGCTCAATACCGGTCAGGCTCTTACAACTTACTTTATTGATAAGGACCACGATGGTTTTGGCCATCCTTCGGAAAAAACAATTTCGTTTATTCCGCCGCCCGGCTATAGTGCCGATTCTTCTGATTGCAACGATACCGTGGCGACAATTCATCCGAACGCTGCTGAGCTTTGCAATTATACGGATGATAACTGTGATGGCGTATCGGACAGTGTTCTGTTTCAGGTTTTCTTTGCTGATGCAGACGGAGATGGATACGGCAACCCGCTGGATTCGGTATTTGCCTGCTTTGCAGAACCCGGATTTACGGCTAATCATGAAGATTGCAATGATACACTGGCAACTATTAATCCAATGGTGGCGGAGTTATGCAATAGCATCGATGACAATTGCGATGGCATTTCTTCTGATCCGTTGCTTACTTATTATCCTGATGCCGATCTTGATGGATTTGGAGTACGGTCGGATTCAATCTATTCCTGCGAGCCTGTTGCAGGCTATTCGTTATACTCTACCGATTGCAATGACCTGGATACACTTATCCATCCTGGAATCTTAGAGATATGCAATACCGCAGATGATGATTGCAATGGTATTATCGACGACGTTGCAATGGTTTACTACTTTGATTACGATAGCGATGGTTTCGCAGGAACCCCGGAGATGATAGCTACCTGTACCGTGCCTTCAGGCTATGAAGATGCACCGGAAGACTGCAATGACCAGGAAGACGCAGTGTTTCCCGGGGCAGTTGACCTTTGCAATGGTATCGACGACAATTGCAATTCATTCATAGATGAAAATCAGCTTTACCCCATTATCACGTATGCCGGAAGTGCCGATATCTGTTTGCAGGATTCATTACTGCTATCTGCTTTTCCGGATACCGCCGGACTTCAGTATCAGTGGACGATCAACAATACAATTATTGATGGCGCCACAAACAGCCAGTATATGAGTTATGCAACAGGTGACTATGCAGTAACGGTCTCCAATGGCATATGCGATGCAGCTTCTTCCGTACAAACAGTAACCGTTCATTCGCTTCCGTCTGCCTGGGTAACTCCGGCTGATACGCTAAGCCTTTGCAAAGGAACCACTACTGTGCTCACTGCCAATTCTGGATCTGGCTTTAGCTACCAATGGTATAAAAACAGTCAGCCAATTTCAGGAAAAGTAAAAGTTACGTATACCGTTCCAAAAAACGATGCCGGAAGTTTCACGGTCGTGGTAACAGATGCCATTGGCTGCAGCAGCACATCGGCAGCTACGGTGATAACCAAAATTAATAAACCGGCTGCTAACATCACCGTAACCGGCACGCCGGATCTATGCATTAATGGTCCCGTATTATTAGAGGCAAGCGGCCAGCCCGGTTATAGTTACAAATGGTCAAAAGACGATGTAAAAATTACAAATGCATCCAATCAAACTTACACTGCATCAACAGCAGGTTCCTACACCGTAAAGGTTACAGAAAATCTTGCGGGGTGCAATAAGACTTCTGCACCGGTTAACGTGTTTTCTACCTGCAAAATATCCGTTGAAAGCCCAAACAGCGGCCTGCCGGTTATCATCGAAGGCTATCCCAATCCATCCAATGGATTATTTCAGCTGAAGGTGAATAATGTGCCGGCAAATGCCCTTGGGAAACTGCAGGTAATGGCCCTGACTGGAAGTGTACTGTATAAAGAAGAAATACAACTGGTTTCGGGATCTAACGATTTTTTGGTGCAATTGCCGGTTTCATGTACGTCCGGGGTTTACCTGCTTCAGGTGACCATAGGCGATGAAGTACACAGATTACTGGCTACGATAGTTGATTAAATTGCAACATGCTCAAGTCTTGGAAATTTAACGGTTCGGCTATGGCAGCTACTTGTTCGTCGAAAACTAATCAGCATCAGATTATACACTCCATAACTTTCTGGAAAAAAGATGACACAAAACGAAAATGCACTCAACTGGTTTGAGATTTCCGTAACGGATATCGCCCGCGCAAAGAAATTTTATGAAACCATTTTTGGTATAGAGATGACACTGGATAACATGATGGGCATGGATATGGCCTTCTTCCCGTATGATCCGGGAAACGGAAAAGTTTCAGGAGCCCTTGTAAAAAGTGATATGCATAAGCCCAGCGCTGATGGTGCCAAAATCTATCTGAATGGAAATCCGGACTTATCCCTGGCTTTAAATAAGGTAGAATCTGCCGGCGGGAAGATAATTATGCCAAAGACCAATATCGGTCCAGAGGTTGGTAACATGGCCTTTTTTATTGATACAGAAGGCAATGTTATTGCATTACACTCGCAGGAATAACGTAACTATTTCTCTTCTGAGCAGGTAATCAGAAATTCGCCCTTATCCGGTTGGCAAGTTCCTGCATCCGCTCTGGCGCCAGTTTCAATTTTGGCCTGCTGAAGTTGATATCATCAACCTGTTGTAACGGGATGAGGTGGATATGCGCATGCGGTACTTCCAGGCCGATCACGGCTACCCCGATTCTCTTGCAGGTAACTGTTTTTCTTAAGGCCTGCGCTACCGACTTTGCAAATAAGAATATGCCGGAGAGATCGGCATCCTCAAGGTCAAAAAGGTAATCCTTTTCCTTTTTGGGAACTACCAGTATATGGCCCTCAGCCAGCGGAAAGACATCCAGAAAGGCTATAAACGCTTCCGTTTCAGCTACAATGTAAGCGGGTATCTCCCGATTGATAATCTTTGTGAAAATGCTGGGCATTTTATGTAACTATTAGAGTGAAATCTCTATGATCTCAAACTTCATTTTACCTGATGGCACATCTATTTCTGCAACATCGCCAACTGATTTTCCAAGAAAACCTTTTCCTATCGGGGAGGAAACAGAAATTTTTCCGGTCTTGAAATCTGCTTCCTTCTCTGATACCAGCATATACATACTCGTTTGCTTGGTGCTGATGTTTTTCACTTTCACCTTCGACAAGACCATTACTTTAGTTGTATCCAGTTTCGAAGTATCAATTACCCGCGCATTGGATAAAGCTTCCTCCAGTTTAGAAATTTTCATTTCTAACATGCCTTGTGCGTCTTTTGCTGCATCGTACTCTGCATTTTCTGAAAGATCGCCCTTTTCGCGCGCCTCCTGAATCTGCCGGGCAATCTCTGCACGGCCTTTGGTACGCATCTGTATCAATTCCCTTTTCAGTTTTTCCAAACCTTCTGCAGTGAGGTATGTAGTTTCAGCCATTATGAATGAGTTGGTTCAATGGTTAAAGAAAAAAGAAACGCTTCCTTTGACAGGAAGCGTTTCTGGTTAGCTAAAAAGCAATGTAAGTTACAAATTCATTCGAATTCCAATGGCATGAGAGCCATCAAAAGGATTGCTGGTTCTGTAAGAATAATCAATACCCAGCGTAGCGCCATTTTGTTTTAGTGGCACCTCAAAGGTAAGTCCACCTGAAAGCCCTGTCAATGCAGTTACCCTGTTCTCCGCATCGGCAAG
This sequence comes from uncultured Bifidobacteriaceae bacterium, assembly GCA_964524035.1. GTDB lineage: Bacteria > Bacteroidota > Bacteroidia > Chitinophagales > UBA10324 > JACCZZ01. The sequence continues at coordinate 38,436 of CAZGBP010000010.1, read as the reverse complement.
GTTTCCCTGATAGTTGTATCCACCTCTGATCATTACCATTTCTTTAAATGCATACTCCAAACCACCTCCAAATTGATCCTGTGTAAATGAATGGGAAGTGAAATTAGCAGCAACGGTTAACCGGTGACTTGGTTTTCCTTCCGGCCCGAATTTGAAATCATACGATCCGCCAATATTAAGCAAAGAAGGTAATTCATAGCCTTTAGAGCGCTGTTCTAAAGTCATGGAGTAATCTCCTTCCGGTGACTGGCCGCGAAAACTTAAACCGTCACCACCAAACTTCATTGGCGCACCAACATTGCGAAGTGCAATTTCAAACTTCACTGCAGTTGGGTCTGCCTGCGGGCCCGTCACATACTGTATACCGGCATCAAAGGCAACACCTATCGCACTTACATCTGCAAGTGACTCCGAGACAACGCGTACTGCAATACCTCCATAAATACTGTTTGAAAAGACTTTGGAATAGGCAAGTGCCCCATTAAAAAACTGCGGGCTGAATGTTCCAAGGCCTCCTTCCGGGGATGCGGTGGTGGTAATCGGAATTTCGCCAAAATCAATAGACATGATACTCAGGCCAAGCACACCTCCGCTTTTTCCGAGACTCTGGGCCAGCCCAAATGTATTGAATGAAATGCCTGTACCGCCAAGCCAGTTGGTATGAGAGAATACCAATTCAGTTTTCCTGGTAAAAGCCAGTCCGGCTACATTAAGATTGAGTGCTTCAATACCCCTGATACAAGCTGTATTGAGCCCATCCCAGCCGGAACTTCGCGCCCATGGATTAATGAGTAGTTCAGAAGCACCTGCTTCACCCTGACGATCTTTGTTGCCGGCAAAAATCGAATTGCTGCAGGCCATCAGCAGAAGTAATAAGACTAATTTTAGAGGTTTGATCATTTCTTGCTGTTTAAGAGTTATTAGTATGAATCAAGGTCAGTGGGACGCATAACCCCGAACCATTTTAATGTCTTCTCTCCTATTCCCGGCGCATCAATATGAATTATGTAAATTCCGCTTGCTATTGGAATGCCCGCATCATTTTTTAAATCCCAGTCATAAGAAGTCACCGAAGCATCATCCCTGATTATCTTCCGTATTAAAGTTCCATCCACAGCATAAATGGTAATCTTACATTGCTGCGGCAGGTTGGTTATTTTAACACGGTTATCGATCTGGCTCTGCTCATAAGATGAATAGGCATAGTATGGATTCGGAACTATGCCGATTGTATCCAATGCGTTTACCGCAGTAGGCAAATCCCCAATTTTAGCAGAGAGATTATCTGTGTTAAAAGTGTACCGCGGCATTCCATTGTTCTGCGCATCATCCGTTACATAAACCTTATACGGCTTACTTACCCTGAACTTAAGGGTTGTCTTGGTGGGGATGAGTCCATCGGCAAGGCTCTTAAATTCAAATCCGGTATTCAACAATGGCATGGACACCCAACAAACTTTTTTATACACGTTGCGTTTGTCAAGGCTGGTACCGGAAATCAGGTACTCCTGGAAGGAAGTACAGCTGTCATACTTCTCTCGTGTTACAAAGATGTAATGCTTGCCTCCAACCCAGAAATCATTGAATGTTGGTGAAAAGATCTCTGTAGTTGGATTCCAGATCATATCGTTTCCATTTTGGCCAACCAGCCAGGAATCTTCGCCAAAGAAGATGTTGAGTCGTTCGCCCGTCTCCGGATTAATCGCGTATCCGGGAAACCATGACATGCCCTTTTCGCCGGCCACTACGTTACCATCTTTATCTTTAGAAGGTGCATCGCGTATATCAAATTTGGATGCATCTCCCTGGCTTAGTTGTTCATCCGTTTGTAATTCAACAACCACACACCTCGACCACAATGATTTATCGCTGGTGAATACAATATCCACACTTACCAAACTATCCAATTGATTCAGCGTGGAATAGTGTGATGCATCCGTCCAGGTAGGGCCAATCGATTTTTCGTCGGTGGCCACACCATAGGAAGTCCAGGTACGGTTTATCATTTTCTCATAAAATTCTCCGTCATCCCGGCCAAGGTAATCACCAAAAGCACTTGCATCCGGAGCATAGGTACCCGAACGAATCCAGTTCAGAACACCATCGCCTTCCTGATCCTGAACACCACCCAGCCAGGTGGCCTGCGGATCTTCATAAGTAATGGTGGAAGAAAGTAATCCGTTGTTGTTTGCCAGCTGAACATCAACCGGGCCTCCCGGATTTCTGGCCGTTCTCACAAATACTGAAAGTCCCCAGTCAGCGATCAACTGTTCATTCTCAGCGTCAATCGTGAAGTCACTGTTAACCACTTCACCCGTTGTAAGATTTGTTAAAGTCCATTTCGTTGATGTGCCATTGAGGATTCCGGTAGTTCCTGCTGTATCAACCAGCTTCAGTTCAAAGTCGGCAGAAGGAACAACTTTCGGGTTATATACCTTTACGGCTACAGGGCCGGCTCCACCCGCGTAAACCTGGTGATAGGTTTGATTGGTGGGGCTGTTCAGAATTTCCATCACACTCTCTTCGGTAAGATCGGTGATGAATATGCCATTGCCTGTTCCTTCCTGACGTACCATTTCCGGTCCATCACCATAGGAGGCATTCAATACCAATCCCGACCCCTCCGGAGTAGTGATGTGTGGGATAGCTGAATAAATCTTAATGTTCTTACGGCCTGCCAGGTAAGGCTGCAACTGTTCTTTGGTAGAAATATTTACCACATTACCCTGATCATCAAATACCGTATCCGCCACCTCATAGTAGTTATGTGCATATGAAATGATGCTGAAATAATAGGTCTTATGGTTTATCAGCCGCTTATCGCCGGTTGCAAATGCATCATTCAGGATCTGAAACGTATGCTGTATACCCTGATTCTGTCCGTCAACCTGCAATGTCGGAACGTTTGCATTATCAGGATTGCCAACATCAAGGGTAGGATCATAAACGATATTTACAATCTTTGAAATATCATCTTTGATATCGCATTGAAAAATCAAACGTGACTTTGCCGGATCATCATAATCCTGAGCACTCACATTTCCATCCACCAGCTGATAGATCTGGTAACCCTGGAAATCAAAAAATGTATCTGCTGTTCCTAAGGCGGTAATCCTGGAATCCACCTCATGATACATTTCTATTTCCTTTGTACCGGTCAAAGAAAGAATCAATTCCTTATCCAGTTCAACAATACCCATGTCGGGTGCGGAAGGGCCGTCAGTCAAACGGAAGCAAGCATCAAATAAGGCCTGCGCTTTTTCATCAGCCTGTTTAAGCAATTTAAAGCTTGGGCAGGGATAAGTGCCTATAGGAGGCTGTACCCATACTATACCCACCACGATATCATTCTTTGCGCCCGGCTCAAGACGGAACGGGCCAGAAGCCTGAATAATACGACGATCGGCAGACTGGTTATTCTCGGTGCATTCCGACCAACCGGCGGCATCTGAAGGGTCGCCCGGGAAAACATAATTGGTAGGAACTGATCCTCCGTATGCATCGCCGCCGGAAGTGAATGGCGTGCCGTCCTTCCATGTTCCGGATAAATAACCATAGTAATCACTGGCATTCTCCGGATTACCCAACTGACTAAAATCATTATTATAATACAAGAACGAGGACAGACCTAACTCATTACCTTCTTCATCCAAAGGACCTTGAAAATAATCCACTCCGAGAAAGGGTGGCTGATTACCATAATCTAGTACACATCCGGAACCTCCATCCACACCACTGGAATTATACACAATACCCATTCCGGTCTCCAGGTCGCAACCTATGTAGTCATCGAATGCACATCCCAGATCAGGATCAATCCATTGGCCCATGAACACACTGTCAATGGGTGAAGTAGCTTTATTGAGCAAACGGTATTTGTAGAAAGTCATATCGTTTACTTCATCATTTGTTTTAAAGCCAAAAGCAAGCGCCTGCACTTCCATCCCGATAGCTGTCGCCCCGGTTTCAGAGTGAATGTTTCCTTTGTCATTATATACCCACCAGATCATCTGATCCGCATAGGTTACCTTATCTTTTCCGCAAATCGGCGCGTCATCAATAATCGGGTAATCACCGCCGGTAGGATCATAATAGCCATTGGCGTCCACATCCTGAAATGGCGCCAGATTCCTGTTACCGACCAAGCCATTATTCGGGTTACCGAAAGCAGGCCAGTCAATCAGGTTTTGAGGAATGAGGTTGAATGGAATATTGCTGCCGTACTTTTCTCCCAATGCAATAATGGAGTCTATTTCTTCACCATAAACCTGATAATGCTTATCCCATGCTTTGCAGGTTGCAGCATCAATAGATGCCAGATCATCGAGCGGGCCAGGGAAAAAATCATTACCGGTTTGACGATAGGTTTGAGCCGCCACTTTCAACTGTCCGGTTTCATCAATTCCACCGATCCAGATAGCACCGGCAAACAAGGAACTGGCATTTTCAGGCTCCCCTTCCAGGCTTTTGGGCACTTCATATTTCGCGTCGTTGTTCAGATCCCACCACATGTCTCCGCCTGTTTGAAGCCGCGCCCTGATGTTGTTAATATTCAGATCAACAGATGCAGAGGCTGGCGTACAGTCGGCAGCAAGTTTCTGAACGTTGCTGAGCTTATCCGGCTCAAGTCCTGCAATTTCCTTTGCTGATGCTGTACTGAGTAAAAACAGTGCTCCTGTTGCCAGTATCCATAGTTTTTTCATCGGTATCATTGTTTATGGTCTTTTGTAAGTATTAGAAATTGAATTGAACACCCAGGCGAATTCTGCGTGGCTGACTATAATTATTAGGATTGTTAACTTTTATGCCATAGAGGTATTCAAAACTCTCAGGATCTATCTGTGTTTGAACAGCCTGCTGCCCGGTTGCCGATTCAATATAACCGTCATCATCCGGATTACCCGTATAGCCATATACTGAAATGATGTTTGCAGCATTTAACACATTCTGCACAAGCAGGTAAACATTAAAGTAGTTGGTTTTTTCATCCTTGCCAACCTTAAAGTCTTTGTCAATTTTTGCATCGAGCTTTATAGACCAGGGCAAACGTGAGCCATTCACACTTCCGAGCAGCGATGAATTTGTTTGTACCCCGAACAAGGCATCGGGCGTGGGTGTAGATTGCTTGGTGTACGGGGTACCCGAACCAGCCCTGAAAATCAGGTTTAATCCGGCATTGGCCAGAATTGCAGTGCTTTTTTTGCCCACAACAGGTCCGTTATAACTCCTTCCTTCACCAAAACGGTAATCAATAGAGGCTGTTAACGCATGTCGTTGATCATAGCTGAACGGAATCAGTGTGCGGAGGTTCGGCTGGCCGGAACCTACCAGGTTGAGGCCGGAAGTAATATCTGAACCGGTACCATCAGCAAATTGCAGTGTATAGTTGGCATCAAGCTTTACATTGCGTATTCTTCTCATCTCATAGGTAACCTGCAACGATTTTACTGTTCCAAAATCGGAGTTGCCAAACGTGCGGTACTCCACCGGGTACGCATAGGATATTTTCTGAACCTGTATCATGTCTTTCAATTCACGATAGGTACCTGAAATGGTAATTGCGGAAATTGCCCCCAAGGCCTGTTTAAATCCAACCTGGTAATCAATGGTTCTTTCAGGCTTTAAGGCAGGGTTAGCCATTACGTTGTCGGTATTTAATTGCTCCAGGTAGTAATATTGAAAAGCATTGGCGATAAGCGCATTGCCCGAAGGGGTTTGTGCGGTTGCGCCCTGCGGCCGTTGTGACAGAACATCATAGTGCGCAAAGAACAGTGCTTCATCTGATATAGGGAATGAAAAAGCGATCCGCGGCATTACCGTAAACTGTGGTGTATAATCTTCAAAAGATGAAGCATCCAGAGTTAAATTATCAACATCCGTACTTACCAGGTAAGGTGTTATACCTCCGGTGGTGGAAGCCTTGGCTAAAACACCCGGATCTGAAATTTCTGTTCCTTCGGCATTATACCAAGTATCTCCATCACGGTAGCCAACAATGTCTGAAGGATTAGATAGGTCATTCACATAAACGGCATAATCTCCACCAATAGAAGCAGGGTGCGAACCGAATTCGGTAACCTCCGAAGCGGAGCGAATCGGGTAGAGTGAATAGGGATCTTTTAATACAGCCTGATTTGCATCGAAGCGGTCTACCCGGAGTCCTATGTTGAAAATAAGATCGCGAAAGTTGAATTTATCCTGCAGGTAGGCTGAAGAATAGATAGGACGGAAAGCCGGCGAATTACGGGCGTAGTTCCCATTCTCATCTTTCTGATTAAAGAAGTCATCCACGCTGGGTTGCTTGCTAAGTTTGTTGCCGAGATAATCATACCCTTGAAAGTAAACCAGGTAATTTCCGTTATTCAGCAATTCATCAGGACTGAACATACCCAGATTGAGTTGCGTTGGATCCAGTGCATCCACATCAATATAATCCAATCCGGAGACGTCGAGTCCAAGCGCTTCTCTGAGCGACTTATCAAAAAATGCCTGTTCATCACCCACAAACAACCTGTTATAGTTTACGGTATCGAGGAAAACGCCAAAATCATCGTATACAGGTAGCGGGTTCTTTGTATCCAGGGTGGCAATGTGCGCGTTGGTTAGCTGACGGGCCAGTCCCCATACTCCTCCATTACCTGCCAGCGGAAATACAGAGTACCTCCTGTCAACTCTCTGCTCATACTCAAATCCAAACTCCAGGGCATGTCGTCCATTATCCCCCTTCTTAACATTTACAATATCCACAGAAGCATTCAGCGACAAACGCAACTGATCGTTATCTACTGTTCCATAGCCTCCAATAGGGTAACCTGTGTTCAGAAACATGGAGTAAACGGTGAGTGTACTGGTTGGCAAAATTCCATTTAACAGTCCTCCTCCATTCAGGATATCAAACAGGCTGTTGTAGTTACCATCCGGATTGTTTCCTACCAGGTCATAGTATTGCGTGGTATAATTACTGAGCAAAGGCTGCTGCGTACCTGCCTGGTAAGTCACGAGGGTATCCTGGTAACCTGCCAAAAGCCATCCGGTGAGGCCGGATACGGAATCTTGTCCGAAGGTATAGATTGGCTGTCGGAACGTTTCAAATTTGCCGACATAGCCATAGGCGAAAGGATCTTCTCCCAATGTCTTATCCTTATTGGTCCGGTAAAATTTGCTGTAATCCGCCTGGATACTATAGTAAGCATTCTGAAAAACAGACGCTGTTTTCTCCGCACTACCGGCGCCTGATGCAAATCGCTGTGTGAACCGCACAAAGCCACGGTAAGTATTTTCATTAAAATAGGAATTACCCTCTTCGGCGTTCATTAATGAACGGTTGTAGTTGAAACTGTAATAATTTGAAATATTAAAATCACCACCAACCGTCAGTGTGACATAATTATTCAACTGAAAATCCAGCTTGCCGGAGAATCTGAAGTTATTGTCGGCCACATTTTGTTTATACTTTATTTCTTCAATATCTTCCGAGGTCAGAAATGCTGCTGATGGAACATATCCCGATGCCGTTGGAGAAGGTGTAAGCGGATTGGCACGAAGGTCAGCCAGCACATCATCCTTCAGTTTATACATTCCAACCGCAGACGGATCTGAATCCTTGTTGTGTTCGTATTCACCCGTTATAAAAAAACCAATTTTTGCATCAGCGGAATCGGTGCCTTTGTTTTTTACAAACAGCGGTCCGGATAAATTGAAATTAGCCAGGTTATATCCGAAACCATCCAGAAATTCAGAAGTCACCAATTCAACACCGCCCGCATAATTTTCCGAGGGCCCCCTGGTTGTAATATTAATTACCCCACCGGTAGCATCACCATATCTGGCAGGAATACCGCCAGTGAGTACCGTGAGTTGTTCAATAGCGCTTGCCGGCAGCGAGACAGAACCACCGCTACGAACTGCAATACCGTCAATATAGTATTTGGTGGAGTAATCGCGTGCGCCTGCGATATTCAATGCATCTTCATCATCCCGCTGAAAAACACCTGCCGTTAGTGAAGCATAGTTCCTGGTATCCCGCGTAGCAATATTGGCAATCTCATCTTTTGTAATGGTGCTTCCGGTAGTTGTTTTATCAGGTTCAACCAATTTCTGTGTAGAGACCACGATATCCGGCAAAGTTTCCACGCTCGACTCCATAGGGATATCCTGGAACGTAATTTTGTCTGCATTAACAATGACTCCGGTGAATACTTTTGGCCGGTACCCGAGATAAGAAACTTTGACATCATACGTACCCGGTACCACGGGTTTTATGGTGAAACGGCCATTATCATCAGTTTCACCAACTGCCTTTTGAGATCCGCTCATTTCCAATACAATATTGGCAAACGGGATTCCCTCTTTCGTTACCTGATCAAAAACTTTACCCTGAACTTCACCTGTTTGAGCAAGCAGGTGGGAGCTATAAAGGAAAGTCAATACGACGAGCGCGTAAAATTTTTTCATGCCGTAAGATTCAAATTAAAGGTTTGGTTCTCGGAGTCAATGCGACAAATATAGTTTTTAAATCAAAATCCCTAATAAAAGTATAACGAATTCTTAATGTTGTTTGCATCAGCAGGTATTTGTGACAAACGTTTGACATTAACTCAGCTTGGAAATCTTTGTTAAAAGAGTCAAAGCAATCTTCGCAGGAGCTTCAAAACTCTTACCCGCTACATGCGGTGTGAATATTACTTTCTCCGTGGCAAGCAACCGTTTAAAAACCTGCGCTTCCTCTGGTGTATGTGCGGCAAAATCTTCATTTTCATAGACATCAAGCGCTGCGCCCGTCATGTTTCCTGTTTCCAGTTGATGTACTAGTGCGCGGTGCGAAACTAATTTGCCGCGGGCCGTATTGAGCAGAACTATTTTCTTTTTGAATTGCTGCAGGAATGTTTCATCAACCATCTGCAATGTTTCCCCCGTAAGCGGAACGTGCAAACTAACGATCTCCGCTTCTTCAAACAACTGTTCCATCGTGGAAGCCCTTGCATACTGATCTCCGTAGTCTTCCAGGTATTTATCATAGGCCATCACCTTCATCCCCAGGTGCGCCACTTTTTTTGCGAATGATTTCCCAGTATTGCCATAACCGATAATACCCAATGTTCGGCCTTCCACTTCATGTGTGCGGTTTTCCTGAACCTGCCATTTATAGTGTTGCAATTCGGTATGTGCTTTCACTATATTATGAAAGAAAGCCAGCAACAAAGCCAAAGCATGTTCACCTACTGCATTGGCATTCCCTTCAGGCGAATTGATGCATGCTATTTTTTTTTCAGCGGCAAAAAAAGTATCAATGTTCTCCATGCCGGAACCTGCTCTTGCCACAAATTTTAATCGTGTTGCGGATTCGAGCAATTGCCGGTTGACAACTATTCTTGTAGCTACCACTATTCCGGTATACTCGGGTATGACCGCTGCTACTTCCTGCTGCGTAATGCCAGGCTCGTAACTACATTGAAACCCTAGTTCGGTGAGGCCATTGATCAATATCGGATCGCATGCCTCTGTGATCAGTACCTTCTTTATGGTCATATAGTTCTAAGCATCAATCGTTGATCCCATTTAATTTTTCCTGTTAAGCCTTTTTATACTGAAGGCAACCTCATACCCCCATGCTGATGCGGTTTGACAAAGCTATCCATTCTTCAACCGTGAGTTGCTCGGCGCGTTTACTAAAAACAGCCTCTCCGGTAAACGGTGCATGCAGGATGTGCTGATGCAGGCTGTTACGCAGGGTTTTCCTTCTTTGTCCAAAACCGGATTTCACTAACAATTTGAAAAGCGGTTCATCAAAAAGCAAAGGCATTTCAGGCTTTCTTTCCAAACGGATCACACCGGACGTTACTTTTGGCGGCGGTGCAAAACAGCCAGCTTCCACATCAAACAGGTATTCAACGTTATAAAAAGCCTGTACCAGCACACTGAGAATACCGTACGCTTTGTTACCCGATGGCGCCGCAATCCGTCTTGCCACTTCCTTCTGAAACATACCGACCAGGCGCTGTATGATTTCCTTTTGCGCCAAAACCTTAAACAGAATCTGTGAAGAAATGTTATATGGAAAATTGCCAATGATGTTCCATTGCTTCCTTCCGTCAAGGTCGTATTCCAAAATGTCTTCATGGTAAAAATGCCCCGCCCATTGCGGAAACTCCAACCGCAAGAGTGAGATCATTCGTTCATCCAGTTCCACTCCGGTATAGTCAATATCCTTATGCTGCAAAAGATGTTTTGTCAAAACCCCTTTCCCCGGGCCAATTTCCAACACTGCATTTACAATGGTCCCTTTGAAAAATTCATCCACAATTTTACGGGCAATATTTTCATCCTTCAGAAAATGCTGACCCAATGATTTTTTCGCGTGAAGCATTTACCGTTGCAGATTATAAGGGAGTAAAGCAACGTCAAATTTGTGTAGTTTTACAACCTTCAGCCTATTTCATTTTTAAAACAAATGCATGCTTATTTCATTAGTTAAAAAGATCGGTAAGAACGATCAACTGGTAATCATAGCAGATAAAAATACGGATTGGTCCAAAATAGAAATTCCCGGTTTAGCTATTGACATAATAAAAAGCCAGCTAAAAAAAGATATCCGGCAAATCATACTTTCATCCGTTGACGGCATTACCCTGATTTCTATTGTAGATCAGAAAGAAACTGCGGTACAGACTACTGAAGCACTACGCAAAGCCGGCCATAAATTACTGGCTGCCATTCATAAGCAGAAGTTGTTATCGGTTACCATATTGAATGCCAGTGCGATACCGGCAGCCGTTTTGCCATTTGCAGAAGGCATGGCTATGGGAAACTACCAGTTTTTAGCTTATAAGAAAGATAGTGAGAAAGAACAGCATGCGCTAAAGAGAATCCAAATCCTTGACGATCGTATATCCGCCGCAGCTATCGAAATACTTCAAACAATCGTAGAGAGCGTTTACCTGGTGCGTGACCTGGTGAATATGCCGGCTAACTATTTAAATGCAGGTGACTTGTCAAAATGGATTGTGAAATATGGTAATCTGGCTGGATTTAAAACGGAAGTATTGAATAAGTCAAAGATTACCGCTTTAAAGATGGGAGGCCTGCTTGCAGTGAATCTTGGCAGTGTGGATCCTCCTACGTTCACCATTATGGAATACAAGCACAAAAAACCGGTCAATAAACATCCTATTGTATTGGTCGGCAAGGGAGTTGTTTACGATACCGGTGGCTTAAGCCTGAAACCTACTTCCAATTCTATGGATTATATGAAGTGTGATATGGCCGGCGCCGCGACTATGCTGGGAGCTATTTATTGCGCGGCAAAAACAAAATTGCCTTTGCACATCATTGGCCTGATACCGGCAACGGATAACAGGCCCGGTTTTAATGCTTTTGCACCCGGAGATGTTATTACCATGCATAATGGAATGACTGTTGAAATGTTAAATTCAGATGCAGAAGGCAGAATGATTCTTGCTGATGCACTAAGTTTTGCACGCCAGTACAAGCCCGAATTGGTGATTGATGCGGCTACCCTAACCGGTGCTGCCCACCGTGCATTGGGTGACCATGCGATAGCGTATATGGGCACTGCTTCTGATACGGTTAAAGATCAACTGGAGGCATCCGGCATGGAAGTTTATGAACGGCTGGTAGAATTTCCTCTTTGGGACGAATATGGAGAAATGCTGAAAAGCGAAATTGCGGATATAAAAAATGTTGGTGGTGCACTGGCAGGTGCGATCACAGCTGGTAAATTCCTCGAAAAATTTACAGATTATCCCTGGATTCATTTGGATATAGCAGGCGTTGCCTATTTTAGTTCCAGCATGGGCTACAAGGGTAAAAATGGATCTGCCATAGGTTTGAGATTGCTGTATAACTTTCTGCAAAAAAGAGCTGCTAATGACTGAAGGAAAAAGATACCTGATTGGCATCAGCCAGGGTGATTTTAACGGAATCGGAATTGAGGTTATCATCAAGACCTTTCTGGATAACCGGATGATGGATCATTGCACACCAATTCTCTATGGTTCTTCCAAAGTAGTCTCCTTTCACAGAAAAGCGCTGAACCTTGGACAATTCAATTTCGCACAATCGCGAAGCATCGATAAGATTCAATGGAATACATTTAATATCATCAATTGCTGGGAAGACGATCCTGTAATTCAACTTGGACAAAGCACTGCAGAGGGCGGCAAATATGCGTTACAATCTTTGCATGCAGCAGTAAGCGATTTGAAGTCAGGGCGGATTAATGGCCTGGTTACGGCACCTCTCAACAAGAAAAATTGCAACAGCGAAAGTTTTCCGTTTACAGGTCAAACAGCATTTCTTGCAACGCAGGCAGGGGTGAATGATCATCTGATGCTGATGTGCGGCGAAAATCTGCGGGTTGGTTTGGTAACCGAGCATGTGCCTGTGTCAGAAATAGCACAGCAGATTAAAAAAGATACCATTGTCAGTAAACTTGAAATATTAAAAAATACATTAATAAGAGATTTCGGCATTGATAAACCCAAAATTGCCGTGCTAGGTTTAAATCCACATGCGGGTGATGACGGCCTGATCGGCAAGGAAGAACAAGAAGTAATTAAGCCGGCAATTGCCGAGGCAAAAAGCAGGAATATTTTTGCCATGGGCCCCTATCCGGCCGACGGCCTGTTCGGCTCCGGCAACTATTCAAAATTCGATGCTATTCTTGCCATGTATCATGATCAGGGATTAGTACCCTTCAAGGCCCTTTGTTTTTCCAGCGGAGTCAATTATACTGCCGGGCTGCCATTTATCAGAACCTCACCGGATCATGGAACCGGTTATGATATAGCCGGTAAGAATGTTGCCCTGGAAGATTCGTTCAGAGAGGCTGTTTACCTGGCGTTGGACATTCTAAGGAAAAGGGATCTTAACAAAGAACTTACATCCAATCCCCTCAAAAAAACGGAACTGTCCAAAGAGTTACATTAATGCACGAAAACGCACAGAACGGAAACCGAAAATGACGTTCAACCCACCTGGTTGATGCCATATGCCCACTTCAAAAATTGAGGCATCGCTTTAGCCCACGTCTTTTGGTTGTGATGCCCTCCCTTGATTTCAAGATATTCAATATCCTTAAAAGGGCGATATCCCTTTTTCGTGAGTTCTACAATCAAATCAATCGTATCATCAATTGAATCAATGATGCCATTATTATTGCGGTCTGCATGCTCATCAAGCGTTCCTGCCTCAAACCAGAATTTGAGTCCCGGCCTGAACTCATCGTCTGCTACCTGTGCATGTGCAATCCGGTCGCGGTCGTCGAGGTAGCCCCCGGAATACGATTTGCTGCGCCACCAGAAAGAGCCGGAGAATACACCGATTTTACTAAAGATATCAGGGTGATTCCAGGCAATATCAAAAGCGGAAAGCCCTCCAAGCGAATACCCGGCGATCGCATTCTGAGCATCGGAGTTGTCGATACGGAAAGATGCTTTTATCAAAGGCAATAATTCATGCACTATAAAATCAGCATAGAGGTCCGCCTTACTGCCCCGTTTACGGTAATCCGGCTTGGCTGCAATACCATATTCGTGCATCCGGTCTCCGGCATGTACACCCACTACCAGGATCTCGCGGATTTCATTTGCCCTGGTAAGTCTTGTTAAGGTACTTTTTATTCTTACCGCTTCACTGTCCTGGCCGTCATTCAGCAACAAAACCGGGTACCTTTTTCGGGAGCTGTTGTAAGAAGGAGGAACAAATACATCTACCACCACTACCCGCTTCAATATCAGGGAATAGATACCCGGCAAACGTTCAACCTTGTAGGGAGAGAAAATATTTTTTCCTCGTAGCAGCACAATTTCTGTTTCAACCGCAAGTATATGGATTCTTTCAGAAGCTTACCGGAAATACCTGAAAAAACTTGTAACATCCTTAACCGGACTGCCTCTACAAAGTTGTTTACCAAGTCTTTACAAAATTGAAAGTGGTGTTCCTCCAGCCACTCCGCGCTTGTTACAGCTGCATTATTATATTCCACCCCAATTACTTACTTTTGCCCTCCATCTTAAAAAATAAGGTGGGTGGGTGATGGATCCGCTAAGACAGTACGAGATTGCTTTTGTAGGGTTGAAGCATGGGATTCACCAATTTGCTTTCCGGATTGAGGAACCGTTTTTTTCATTGTTTGAGGGTTCGATTGTACAGGAAGGCAAACTGGATGTAAATCTTGATTTTAACAAGGGTAATTCTTTTTTCCTGCTGAAATTCAGGATCAGCGGGTGGGTAAAATTGCCGTGTGACAGGTGTTCGGCGGATTTAGTCTACCCAATTGATGAAGACTACGATATTGTGGTGAAGTTTGATACTCACTCCGATGCGCAAAATGATGATTCAATGGCAGATGTAATTTACATCTCCCGTTCAGCAGCATTCCTGGATGTTTCACAGTTGATTTATGAATTTATCAACCTGAGCATCCCTTTAAACAGGGTAAACTGCGATAATTTAAAAGGAGAAAAACCCTGCAACCAGGATATTTTGAAAAGACTGACCCCGCAAAAAGTCAAAAAGCAACCTGCTAAGGACCCCCGCTGGGATAATTTATCAAAAATTAAATTTAACTAATCATGCCCAATCCGAAACGGCGCCATTCTAGTACGCGCAGAGACAAACGCAGAACCCATGATAAAGCTGAAGCCCCTACGCTTAGCATAGACCCTACCACCGGTTCGCATCATCCAAGGCACCGTGCCCACTACTTTGAAGGAGAACTCTTTTACAAGGGTAAAAAGATCCTTTCCAAAGGTGAATGAACCACTTATCGGTTGTCCGATTTGTCAACTGATTTCGGCGGCACCCGGCTGCCGAAACTGGACTGGTTGGCTATTGATAATTAAGCACAGCAGCAACAAATGAAAATTGGAATAGATGCTATGGGTGGCGATTTTGCACCACTCGAATGTATCAAAGGTGCAATTCGTACCAGTTCAGAAATAGGAAAGGAAGTCCGCCTTTATCTGTTCGGAGATGAGCCGAAACTCAGGGAATTAATTCTCAAAGAAGGCGGGTCTCCGGATTCATTTACTTTAGTGCACACTCCCGAGGTAATCGGAATGGCAGAATCACCAACAAGAGCATTGGCTCAAAAGCCAAACTCAAGTATTGCTGTTGGTTTTAATTATTTAAAAGATGGCAAGATTGATGCGTTTGCCAGTGCCGGCAACACAGGGGCCATGCTGGTTGGGGCCATGTATTCGGTAAAAACCATTGAAGGGGTTATCCGACCGGCCATTTCTACTTTGTTACCCCATAGTGATGAACGTCTCGGTTTCTTGCTTGACGTAGGGGCCAACGCCGATTGCAAACCTGAAATGTTGCTTCAATTCGGTATTATGGGTGCACTGTATGCCCGGTATCTGTATAAAGTGGAAGATCCGAAGGTAGCCTTGTTAAGTATCGGTGAAGAAGCAGGAAAAGGCAATCTGTTGGTGCAGGCAGCCTATCCCCTTTTCCAGGAATGTGATAAGATCAATTTTATTGGCAATGTTGAAGGCCGTGATATTTTTGGCGATACGGCTGACGTGATCGTTACGGATGGATTTACCGGTAACATCGTGCTCAAGTTTGGTGAATCTATCTACGATATGATCAAGAAACAGGGCATCAGGGATGCCTATTGGGATCGGTTCAACTATGAAAATTATGGAGGCAGCGCCATCCTGGGTGCCAATGCTCCCGTGGTCGTAGCGCATGGGATATCCAACGCTACCGCATTTCACAATATGATCCTGTTAACCAAAGAAATGATTGAAAGCCGTATTGTTGAAATTTTCAAAGAAGCTTTCATCAACCATCATGCTGAATAATAGGATGCCTTTTCCGTAAAAGGCAGTTCATCAATAGTACAACACTTACAAAAAAATTTTCCTATGGCAAAAATCACTGCTGCCATTACCGGTGTTCAGGGCTATGTTCCTGACTATGTTTTGACTAATGCAGAACTGGCTACCATGGTAGATACCACAGATGAGTGGATTATCAGCAGAACCGGCATCAGGGAACGCAGAATTCTGAAAGGAGAAGGGAAAGGAACTTCCGTAATGGGCGCCGCTGCTGTTCAGGGCCTTCTGAAAAAAACCAATACCAACCCGGATAGTATTGAACTATTGATCTGTGCTACTACTACACCCGATATGCAGTTTCCTGCCACAGCCAATATTATCTGCGACATGGTTGGATTAAAACATACCTGGGGTTTTGACTTGCAGGCAGCTTGTTCCGGCTTCCTGTATGCGCTTACTACCGCAGCCCGAATGATAGAATCAGGCGCCATCCGCAGGGCCATTGTGGTTGGGGCCGATAAGATGTCGTCTATCATTGATTATTCTGACCGGACAACCTGTGTAATCTTTGGAGATGGCGGAGGTGCTGTTCTTTTAGAACCCAATCAACAAGGCCTTGGGATACTGGACTGTATCATGTACTCAGATGGTTCCGGCCGGGTGCACCTGCATCAAAAAGCAGGTGGATCTGCCATGCCCGCCTCGAAACAAACAGTGGATGAGCGATTACATTATGTTTACCAGGAAGGTCAGGCCGTGTACAAGTTCGCAGTATCCAGGATGGCAGATGTTGGTTATGAAATCATGACTAAAAACGGGCTTAGCGCAGATGACATTGCATGGCTGGTGCCCCATCAGGCGAATAAGCGGATTATTGACGCAACAGCACATAAGATGGGATTGCCGGAAAATAAGGTAATGATCAACATTCAAAAATATGGCAATACCACCAATGGCACTATTCCGCTATGTCTTTGGGAATGGGAAAAACAATTGCATAAAGGAGATAATCTTGTTCTTGCCGCATTTGGTGGAGGATTTACCTGGGGCGCCGTTTACATGAAATGGGCCTATGATTCGAAGTAAAACCGAAGAGGTACGCGGAGAAGAATAAACAGGAACAGGCAGCTATTGAGAAAAACCAATAGACATGAAGCGTAGTCCAAAACCAGAAGGGAGAAAAAACATTTTACGAACAAACACATCGATTAAATACTAAACCAATAATATGGCAACTACACAAGACATCAGGAAAGGATTGACCATTGAGTTTAAAAACGATCTATATACTATTGTAGATTTTCAGCATGTAAAGCCCGGGAAAGGGGGTGCTTTTATCAGAACCAAACTGAAGAGCGTGACCAATGGAAAGGTGATTGATCAAACCTGGAATTCGGGGGAGACGATTAACCCCGTTCGTGTTGAGCGTAAAAAGTACCAGTTTCTTTATAAGGATGATGGCGGTTATAACTTCATGGATCAGAATACTTTTGAGCAGGTTACCCTGGATGAAGAAATGGTTACCGGCCATGAATTTATTAAAGAGGGCCAGGAAGTGGAAATATCTTTTCATTCAGAAACAGACAAACCACTCAGTTGCGAATTGCCGGCATTTGTGGTACTTGAAATCACCTATTCTGAGCCCGGGATGAAAGGTGATACGGCTAACAATCCTTTAAAAAAGGCGACTGTTGAAACAGGTGCTGAGATACACGTTCCGTTATTTGTAGAAACCGGCACCAAAGTAAAAGTTGACACGCGCACCGGTGAATATGTTGAACGTGTGAAATCCTGATACAAGGTTCTCCCTTATAAAAAGACCCCGCTTCCTAAAAGAACCGGGGCCTTTTCAGTTGCTGGTTTACCTTTTACCGCAGCAATAGTGAGCCTGTGTTGTAGTCAAAAATAATATTAAAAGAATTCAAAGCATCAGGGCCAATAACAGCCTGGGCGATCAGGTTACCTTCAATTTTGATTGGCGGATTTTTTACGCTGCGGCCGGAAATCTTTACCTGGTCTGGCACCAGGATATTCTTATTTGAAGTATTCGCAAAAAACTGTCCGGCAGCCTGCTCTGTTACCGCCATACCTGACCTTGCCGGATCAAATACAAAATTAACCGCAGCATTATTGATGGTAGCCGGTATAACATAGAAACCATTCTCATCTTTTTGCAAAGGAGTCGCCGAAACGGATGCATTTTTATACAAGGCCTTCACAGATTCAAGTGTCTTCGTCACATCCTGATTTGCAGGATCAAGTAACAGGTATTTATTGTAATAATACATGGACACGCCATAGTTTTCATTCAGGGCGTTGATATCTCCCAGGTACTTATAAGATTCCATCAATTCCTTTTTATACTTGTTGGTATCCACCATCGCTTTTTCAATTACCTGCAGATAATAGGGTGCTGCCAACCCTTTTACGGAATCCGGATGATCAAGATTTGTCATTACACGTGCCCGCCAGAAATAGCTTATTGGCCATTGTTTATTCAATTGTGACATGTTGTAGAATGCAGTATCCGCCACCAAAAATTCCTTTGCAAAATAGGCCGACTTACCTACATTGAAATAATCCTGCAGGGTGGCATCACGCTTTGAAGCGTCCACCTTTTTTTGATACGCTACGGCAGCTTCATGATATCGCTTCTGCTGAAAATAGATACCGCCTATGTCATTGTAAAAAGGAAATTTTGTGGAATCCAGAGCAATTGCCTCCATATAATTTTTGATGGCCAGGGAATCCTGTCCGGTTTTAGCTAGGAGCTTTGCGTAGTATTCATAGTCAGAGGCAAGGATTCTGGCTGTATCGGCTTTTGAGAAAAATGTTTCTATTTGTTCCAGCCCTTTCGTATAGTTGCCCGATTCATAGTTAGAATAGGCAGACAGCCTGTACATAATCGGCACATCAATTCTTGTTCGCAACTCATCCAATATAGCCAATGAAGCATTGTAATCCTTGGTAAGGAACAGGTATTGCGCATATCTGAACTGCGTATAATCGTCTTTATCGGCCAGGTCAAGATACCGCTGATAGGTTTCCTTCGCCTTATCAAACTGACCGGTATAAAAATATAACTCTGCCATCTCGCGGTAAGCCGGAGGGAAATTTTTATCTGCATCCAGTGCTTTTTGAAAAGAAGCCAGTGACTGGTTATAGTTGCGGGCCAGCCTCCAGATTACTCCCGCCCTCGTATTGGCTTTTGCCATCGAGGGATTCAATTCTGCAGCCCGTTCAAAAGCTGAAACAGCATCACCCCCTTTTCCGCTGCCTTCAAAGGCTAATCCCAATTGCCAGTAAACATCTGCATTCTTATTTGTATAGGAAATCGCTTTGTTTAACAGGTTAATCGATTCCTGGTAGTTGGGATGCAATCCGGAAGTGTAGGCATCCGCCATCAGAATATACTGTAAAACATCTTTTTGAGTGGTTAAACTCTGTGCCAAATCAAAACTTTCCTTCGCTTTCTTTGCGTTTTTCTGATCCAGATATGTTCGGCCTAAACCGATATGGTTATAGATCGACTTAGGCTCCGCAACTGCACCGGCTGTATAGGCAATACGCGCAGAATCAAACTGTCCTAAAGCATTATGCGCCTGGCCCAGGTAATAATAATTGCGTCCATCGGTGGGTGTCTGGATAATCAACTGCTTGAATATTCGTTTCGCCGAAGCATAATTCTCGTAATCAATCGCTTTGATACCCTCTTCTGTTGTAAGGCCAAAAGTTGTGAGAAAACTTACTAACCCCAGTAAGATCATTAAGCTGGTTTTCATGTTATTGAACATTTTACAACTGCCTTTAAATTAAAACTTCTCCTTTAATTCAATAATCCTGATTGCATGGTCAATTGGAAGCAACCCCGAGCGCTGCACAATCCGCTGCCCTTCATCAGAAGCAACATATGTTGCAAACCCTGTGCCCAGACCAGAATGCCGCTCCTGGCTGACAATGAACAGCTCACGAAGAAAAGGATAATGCATCGAATAAATAAATCTCTTTATGGGCAAATAAAAACTTTCCGGATTTTCTTTGGATGAAATGGCGGCAACGCGAATCCTATTCAGGAAACTTCCGGAAGTGGAATCTCCAGGTTCACTGATCCAGCTTACTCCAATAACGCCAATAGCCCCGGGTTCATTCTGCACATAATCAATTACTGCGGGGTTAGAGTCTACTGCGAAAGCCTGCGAAGTGATGGGTTTACCCCCGAGCAATTTGTCGCTAAGATACCTGACGGTACTGGATTGCTGGTTATCAAAAACCAGGGTTATCTTGCCTAATGGTGAGTTTGGGTTAATCTCCCGCCAGTTTGTAATACTACCGGTTACGATTTTTTCCACTTCATCGTAGGTAAGGCTGGTATCATTGTTCTGGTTATTTAATACAAATGCAACCGCATCAATTGCGATTTTGATTTCATGTGCCGGCAGCCCGATCTGTTCGAAATGTCTCTTCTCCTGTTCGTGAAGCCTGCGGGAAATGAGCATCAGTCGGATTTCAGGCCGGCTGAAAAAGTTTGTCAGTACTTCTGCTTCCGGCAAATAGGTAGCCTGGATAGCAGCATCATCATAAATGTCACAGAAGGTTTCGATCTCATTTCGCAGCAATGGCGCAAAGGATTCATCTGCCACAATTTTAATATTGCCGGATGCCGGTGTATCAGATTGGTCAGGGGGAACAGTTCTTTTGCTGTTGCAGGCCATTACTGCAATCAAAAAAAAGAATGCCACAAAAAAGGCATTAAAACGCTTCCAATTTCCCAGGCCCATTATCGTCTTTTACCTCATTTTCAAATACAGAAAGTAGCAGCGATATGCAGCAAAGCCAATCAATACCGCGCCTAAAATATTCCTGGCTGTACCGGACAATTCAGGAAAAAGGTTGGTAAAAATCAAACTGCCTCCCACCCCAATGTAGAAGATGATCATGAAGAGGTGGAAGGCAATTAGTACCGGTTTCAAAAAAAGCGAGGTGATTTGTAATTATTCAGTACCTAATTTAAAGGTTACCGGAAGTTTGAAATACACCTTTACGGCATTTCCATTCTGCTTGCCCGGCTTCCAGGGAGGCATATTTTTTACAACCCTTGTAGCCTCTTCTGCGCAACCACCGCCAATATCACGAACTACCTGAAGGTCAGAAATCCTGCCACTTTCATCCACCACAAATTGCAATACCACCTTTCCTTCAATCCCGTTTTCCCGTGCGGCGGCCGGATACCTCAGGTTTTTCTGCAAATATTTGATCAACTCTGTTTGGCCACCCGGAAATTCCGGCATTTGCTCAACATACATGAAAATTTCAGGCTTCTTCTCTTCTACAACCTGTGTTTCCTGGTTTGCACTGAAATCATAGGTTGCATTGGGGTCTACTTCTGTAACGGTAGCAATTTCTGCCTGCTGAAGTTCTTCTACAGGAGGTGGTATATCTTCCTCTTTAACCTCTTCATCCGGCTTAATTACAGGTGGAGTAAATTTTATTGTTTTGGGAGGTGGTGGAGGTAAATCCGGAGGAGGCGGAGGTGGCGTATTTTTATCAATAGGCGGCGGTTCCGACAACTCCGTATACTTAATTTCTTTCCTGGGCTCTACAACAGGTTCGGGTTTTAACAGATTAATGATATAGGGTGCCAAAAAAGCCACGGTATAAAGGCCAATGGAAATCAGCAGGGCCATCGTGATGTGTTTGCCATATCTCCTCCGGAGATCATAGGCACCATACGTCTTGTTTCTGCCTTCAAAAACCAGATCATCAAGATCTGCAGTTAAAATTTTTTGCGCATCCATATTTTTAAGTTTTCATCTAAAAGATGCAAAACGTTTCACCTTTCCATAAATTATTTTGGGATCATTTCCATTTCTTCCGGGGTAACATCCACAATAGCAAATGATTTAATCTCCGAAATTTTCATCTCATCCAGAATGTCTACAAGGTTGGCAAATTTGGAATCCTTGGTCGGTTTAATCAAGACATAGACGCCATTTTGTTTCCATCCATTCTGTCTTTGCAAAGCAACCACTTCCTGGTACTTGTTGATCAGGATTTTCCTGATGTTCTTAAAATTGGTTGCTTCTACCACAGGATCCTGATTACCGTAATAGTAAAAGATTCTATTTTCGGCACCAAGTAACAGCGTCATTGCCTCTGATTCCCTGATCTTTGATTCCTCTTCATTTTTTGTTGTGTCGGCTTTATCCGGCATCACCACCTGCATCGCTTTGGGTTTCTGCATGGTAGTGGTCAGAATAAAAAAAGTTACCAGCAAAAAACCAAGATCCACCATGGGTGTCATGTCTATCCGGGTGGATATTTTCTTGGCCCTTACGCCACCTCTTTTTTTGCCTTTGCCACTATGGACATCACCGCCTTCGCCTAATTCTGCCATGTTGCTTTATTTTAATTGTGCTGCATCAACGGGCATTGCTTCATCGGACGTGATAAACCCGAAGCGCAATACTTTCCTGTTTTGCAATGTTTTGATAACGTTATCTACTGCAGGAAAATTCGCCTGCCCATCACCCTTGATCAAAATTACCGGATTGCCCCCGGCAATGCGTGCATTTATGAGCCATACACCTAACTCATTAGACAAGTTAAGTGTTGAGTCAACCGGTATTCCCGGCTGCTGAACTTTCTTTCTTTCTTCCGGTGAAAGGTTGAGGTAATTTTGCATGGAGCCCATAGGCATTCCAATACTGGAACCGGTTGCAAATGCATTTTGCTGATCAACAGTAAACGTAATGCCATAGGTTTCTCCCATCTTGGCGATAAGAGATTTCCGGCTGTTTTGGTTATCCAAATCAAAAAAGATTCTGCCATCGTTGGCCACCGTAATGGTGACCACGCCTTTCTCAGGTATAGTAGCTGTGGAAGTAGAACTGGGCGTACTAACGGCTACCGGTTCATCCGGTCGGAACTTTGTCGTGAGAATGAAGAACGTTACCAGCAGAAAAGCCATGTCGACCATCGGCGTCATGTCGATGGAGACACTTGTTTTTGGCATTTTTACTTTTGACATCGTACTGCTGAATTATTTGTGACGTGATGCAAATGTGTTGGTGATGCTGTAACCTGCTTCATCGATCATGTAGGTTAACGTATCGATTCTGTTTGAGAAGTAGTTATATGCGATAATGGCCAAAGCCGATGTGATGATTCCAGTAGCTGTATTCACCAGAGCTTCTGAAATACCTACAGAAAGCGCAACAGAATCGGCAGCACCGGATTGTCCCATTGCCGCAAAAGCCCTGATCATACCTAATACCGTTCCAATCAAACCTCCCAATGTACCCAGCGGAGCTATCGTTGCAATAAATGGCAGATTTTTCTGAAGCATCGGCAATTCCAGTGAAGTGGCTTCCTCTATTTCTTTTTGAATAGCAAGTAATTTTTGCTCCTTGGTCAGTTCGCTGTCATTGGCCATCTCCGTATATTTTTTTAACCCACTCTTAATAACATTAGCCAGTGAACCTTTCTGACGATCACATTCTTTCACTGCATCCTCGATATTATTATTAGCAAGATTAAATTGCACTTTCCTTACAAAATTGGCAATGTTGCCTGAACCGTTTGCTTTACCTAGTGTCAGCAACCTTTCTATGGTGAATACAATAACCATCAGCAGCATGGTTAAGATAACCGGAACCAAAAAGCCGCCTTTGAACATAATTCCCTGTATGTTTCCAACTTTAGGTGTTTCCCGATGTTCATCTACGAAGTTTGCAGGGTTTCCCAGGATAAACTGAAAGATGATAATGGCAATGATCAGACACGTGATGATCACTAAAACAGGAAAAAGAGATGAAGAACTACCTTTTTTGTTCATCGGAAGAGATTTTTAGGTTAGAGGTTTGTTGACAGTGTAAAATGTGTGATTGCAAAAATAAACTTTACTTTTTCCGAACCAAACTTAAAAGTAAATTTAAATTAGGTGTAAACTGGTGATTGACATTCTTATGACTAATTCAGCTTATTTAAGAGCATCCTTTTGTGCTATACTATGATACCGGCTGTAAAGGAAATAAACTACAAAACCAAATGCGGTCCAGCACAGAAACCCAATCCAGGTATAAGTATCCAGTCCGAACATCATAGCCGCACAGGTAATGATACCAAGTATTGGCACCAATGGTACAAATGGTGTGGTAAAGGATCTCTTGAGGTTTGGTTGTGTTCTCCTGATTATCAGTATGCCTGCACTCACCAGTAAAAATGCAGATAAGGTTCCAATACTGGTCAGATCACCGGTCAGGGAACCTGGCAGGAAAGCAGCAAAGAGGCCGGTGAATAAAAAGAAAATGATATTCGATTTCCAGGGCGTGCTGAACCGCGGATGCAGGTCAGAAAAAATTCTGGGTACCAGGCCATCGCGCGACATAGAGTAAAATACTCTCGACTGCCCAAGCAACATGACCAGAATTACCGAAGAAAAACCAGCCAGAATGGCTACGGTGATAAAGGTCGCCAACCAACCGTAACCGGTCATATACGTCTGAATTGCATACGCAACAGAAGCTTCTTTTCCTGCCAGCCTGAAATCTTCATAGGAGGCAACACCCGTTAACACATAGGAAAAAAGTATATACAAGATGGTACAAATGCCCAGTGAAAGCAGGATGCCCATCGGCATATCACGTTTTGGATTTTTGGCTTCCTGCGCGGCAGTAGACACGGCATCAAACCCGATAAATGCAAAAAATACTGTTCCGGCACCGGCAAGAATTCCCATGAATCCGCCGAAACTGTGTGAAACACCAGCACTGTCAGTATACGATCCGGCAGGTGGGATAAAGGGAATGTGGTTTTCCGGCTTAATAAACGACCATCCAAATGCAATGAATAATAATACAATGGCCACTTTGATGATCACAATAATGGCATTGACCAAAGCAGACTGCTGTGTTCCCCTGATAAGCAACATTGAAAGCAGTCCCAAAATGAGTACTGCCGGAATATTCATAATCCCATGCATTGTGCCATCCAGGCTTGTTTCAAAAGGAGAATGACTCCATTGAAAGGGCACCTGCAGATTAAAGTGTGCCAGTAACTTATTCAGGTACTCCGACCAGGCAATGGCCACGGTAGCTGCACCCAGGCCATATTCAAGAATTAACTCCCACCCGATAATCCAGGCTACGAATTCGCCAAGGGTAACATAAGAATACGTGTAGGCACTTCCGGCAATAGGAATGCTTGAGGCGAACTCGGCATAACACAAGCCTGCAAACAAACAACCTACTGCAGCCAGTACATAAGACAGCGTTACCGCAGCGCCTGCATGTTCTGATGCAGCAGCGGCAGTCCGCACAAACAACCCGGCCCCGATGATGGCACCGATCCCTAATAGCACGAGGTGTCCGACTCCAAGCGTCCGTTTAAATGTATGTTTACTTGAATCTGCCTGATCAAGTAATTTATCAATAGATTTTGTTACAAATAATTTACTGGCCATAATTTTTCCCTGTAAATTTTAGCAGTTATGGAAAGGAACCTATCGCACAATCAGAAAATGCATCACCGGCAAATAACCGGAACTACATTAGAATCATTTCGTGAAAAGGGTAATCAAGCTCTCCAATTACCTGAGTGAAGGGGCAAAATAGGAATTATTTCAAAACCAAAGAATTAATCAGTCACCGTCACACCAAACTGCTAAAAGTATTTCTTGCAGGGTGCTGCAAGCCCAAACAAAAGGAAGACCTCATTTTTCAAATCAGGAAAGCGAACGGGCCCGGTATCAGACCGGTGAGTAAGGTGAGCAACGTAATTACTGCCAGTAGCAATTTTACAGGCATTGCCAGCATAACAACATCCTCATTTCCCTTTTTCATAAAGGATGAAATAACCGGGGCGAAATAATAGTATACGCTTATAAATGAATTGATGATGGCCAGCAGGGTGATCCAGATCCATCCATCGCTAACCGCAGCGGAGAAAACATAAAATTTTGCAAAGAAACCTGCTGTCGGGGGTATGCCCGCCAACGATAGCATAGCCACGGCGAAGGCAATTGCCATCAACAGGTTGGATTTCGAAAGTCCATTAAAAACCTGTATATCATCACTGCCATTTTTCTGCTCAAGTATAGCCACTACCGCAAATGCCACTGAAGTAGCGAGTATATAGGAAAGGCTGTAAAACAAAACAGCCCCACTGGTTAGGTCATTGGATGCCATCAAAGCAATCAGCATATAACCGGCATGTGAAATGCTTGAATAGGCCAGCATGCGCTTCATACTTTTCTGATACAATGCGGTAATATTACCAACGAACATGGTGACAATGGCAACAGCTGCCAGGAGGAACTGATAGGATTCCAATGCAGGAGACAGGCCCAGCTGAAACACCCGTACCAATGCAGCAAATGCGGCGACCTTTCCGGCAGTGGCCATAAAACCGGTGACTAATGTAGGGGCACCCTGATAAACATCAGGAGTCCAGAAATGAAAAGGTGCGGCAGCCACTTTAAACAACAGTCCGATCAGCAGCATAATAATACCGGCAACAATAAAAGGTTCGGCAACCGCCTTGTGGATACCAAGGTAATAGGCAATATCACTCAACATAAATGATCCGGTAGCGCCATACAACATGACCATGCCAAACAACAGGAATCCGGTTGCAAAGGCGCCCATGAGCAAATACTTGATCGAAGCTTCATTTGAGAGCAAGTCTTTCTTCTTTAATCCTGCCAGAACATAAAGGCTCAACGAGAGAATTTCAATGCCCAGGAACAACATGAGCATACTGGTAAACGAAACCATGACCACGACACCTGCCAGTGAGAATAAAACCAGTGATACCACTTCGGCAAAATGCACATCAGTTTGATAATTCATATAGTAATAAAACAACAAGTAAATCAACGCTGCAACAAGACAGACCATCGTAAAGGCAATGGCAAAATTATCCATGCGCATGGCCCCGAAATAAGTTATGTTGGCATTCCAGCCATTTAATGCAAAATAGCCCGCTATACACAGGCCTGACAACGAAGCAGGCAAAACGAAGGCTCTCCCGTTAAAAACACTTGCAAACATTGCAAGAATTCCACATGCCGTTAAAATGATCAGCACCATCATAGTCCGCTTACCCCGTTTTTTTGATCGACAATGAAATGCAGGATCTGTTGAACTGGCTGCAAACTGACTTCGAGCAAAACCGAAGGAAATATTCCAATTACCAATACAAGCATACAAAGCGAAATCAAGATAAATTGCTCCCATCCCGCCACATCGGCAGCATCATTTTTATGGTCCTTTGCATCGCCCAGGAAGACATTTCTGTAAAGCCTGAACATGTAAACGGCGCCCAGAATCAGCGTTAATCCGGCAAAAGCTGCAGCCCAAGGACTCCATTCATAAATACCTAAAAGCAACATAAATTCTCCCACAAAACCATTTGTAAGCGGTAGCCCTACACTGCCTAACATAACAATCATAAAGCATACGCCCAGCTTTTTCATCTGACCGGCAATGCCCCCCAGCTGATCCATCCAACGTGTTCCATACCTTCTTTCAATGATATCAACCATAAAGAAAAGTCCCACTACATTAATGCCGTGGTTAAACATTTGAATCATTGCGCCCTGCAGGCCTGCCACGTTAGCCGTCAAAACTCCTGCAGTAATTAATCCTACATGAGCGACGGAAGAGTAAGCAAGTAACCTTTTCAGATCCTGCTGTTGCCATGCGATGAGTGAAGCGTATACAATTCCGATGATACACAGCACCATGGCAACTCCTATCCATTCTTCCAGTCCCAATGGCACAAGAGGCAGAACGAAACGAATTAAACCATAGATTCCCATTTTCAACATCAAGCCTGCCAGCAGCATAGTTCCTGCAACAGGCGAAACAGTATACGTGTCAGGCTGCCAGGAATGAAATGGAAAAACCGGAATCTTGACTGCAAAGGCCAGAAAGAATGCCCAGAAGATCCAACCCTGTTCCGCCGGCGTAAGTGCGATCTGATAGAAAGCCTGTATATCAAATGTATGAGTGTCCGGCGTTTTGAAATACAGATAAATAATGGCGATGAGCATCAGCAGGCTGCCAGCAAGGGTATAGATAAAGAATTTCAAAGTGATTGGAATGCTGCGCGCTCCGCCCCAAATTGCACAAATGAAGTAGATCGGAATCAGGGTCAGTTCATAAAACACATAAAAGAGGAATGCATCTCTTGCCATGAATACACCCATCAGCCCGAGTTGCATCAGCATGATCAGGCTATAGAATGCTTTTGGGTTGGCGACCGTTGATTTGGCGGTACTGGCAATAATTACCGGATACAGGATGCCGGTAAGCAGCACGAGGATCAAAGAAATGCCATCTATCCCAACATTAAACCGGATACCAAATGCACTTGCCCATGAAACATCAAATGAAAGATTTGCTATATCTTCCTGCAAAAACCGGCTGTATGCAAAAGCCGTGATAAAAAAACTGATGATACTACCTATGAGCGCCAGCCGCCTACTGTTTGAAGGTGGTACAATCATTATCATGATTGCAGTGATTACCGGTAACAACAAAAGGGCTAAGGCTACCATCAGAATACGTTCAGTTTAGCCAGGGCAAAAAATAACATCAATACTATTCCGGCAACCATTGCAAACACATAGAAGCCGGTATTACCGGTTTGAATTTTCCGGAACTGTGCACTCAGATACAAGGTGAGACTGCCCAATCCATTTACTGTTCCGTCTATCATTTTCCGTTCAACAACTCCTGAAAAAAGGCTTGCAAGTGCACCCAGCGGTTTCACAATACCATAATCATTAAGCTCGTCAACATAAAATTTATGGAGTGAAAGTTTGTACCAGATGGAAACCTGCTCTTCCGGCAATGCAGTCTTTACTGTTTTCACCGCATAACGTTTATAGGACATCCACATCACCGGTATTAAAACCAGAATTGAAAAAGCTACCAATAGCCACTCTACCATTTCACTACCGGCATGTGGCATGATGCGTGTATTCTGAGAGAATACAGGAGCAAGATAGTGGTGTATCCAATTGTGATCTCCAAAAATTTCGGGCAGGCCAAAGAATCCTCCGATTGCGGCAAAAAGGGCAAGAACAACCAAAGGTATCGTCATGCTTTGCGGCGATTCATGCAAATGTTCCTGTTGATGGTGTGTGCCCCGGAAGTTTCCCCAAAACACCATAAAGTATAACCTGAACATATAAGCTGCCGTAAGCACCGATGTAACAATCAGCAACAGGAAAATGGCAAATGAATGATGATACGCAGCCGTGAGTATGGCATCTTTAGAAAAGAAACCGGCAAACGGAGGAATGCCCGAAATGGCCAGGGTACCTATCAGGAATGTGAAAGCAGTTACAGGCAATGCCTTTTTTAATCCTCCCATTTGGCGAATATTCTGTTCGCCGCTCATTGCGTGGATTACGCTTCCTGCACCAAGAAACAGCAATGCCTTGAAGAATGCATGCGTCATCACATGAAAGATACCGGTATCAAAAGAAGAAGACCCCAGGGCAACAAACATAAATCCAAGCTGACTAACCGTAGAATAAGCCAACACTTTTTTAATGTCGCTCTGTGTAAGTGCGATTAAAGCTGCAAACAATGCAGTGATTGCACCCACCACAGTTATAACAGCCAGTGATAACGGCGCTATTGAATACAGGATGTTGGAACGTGCAACCATATATAGGCCTGCTGTAACCATTGTGGCAGCATGAATCAAAGCGCTCACCGGAGTTGGGCCTGCCATGGCATCCGGCAACCAGGTAAACAAGGGTAATTGCGCGCTTTTTCCGATAGCGCCAACAAAGAGGAGCAACGTGATGGCAATAATTATTGAATCGTTGGTGGCAAAACCAGACGCTGCGGGAAAGACTTTATCAAAATCACTTGAACCAAAAACGGCAAACATCATGAAGATGCCGAGGATAAATCCCAGGTCGCCTATCCGGTTCATGATAAATGCTTTATTAGCGGCGGCTGAATATTCGCGGTTCTTCCACCAGAAACCGATAAGCAGGTAGGAACACAAGCCAACTCCTTCCCATCCGATAAACATAATTACGAAACTTGCTCCCATTACCAGCAGAAGCATAAAGAAAATGAACAGGTTGAGATAGGCAAAGAATTTTCCAAAACCCTCATCTTCTTTCATGTAGCCTATAGAATAGATATGAATCAGGAAACCTACCCCGGTCACAATCATCATCATGATGACAGAGAGGTTATCTATCAATAATGAAAAGGATACCGTATAACTGCCTGCCGCAATCCATGTGTAGAGGTCAATGCGGTTGTTAAGCGGCTCCTGCAGCGATTGCAAAAACAAGGAGCATACCAGGGCAAATGATACCAGCACAGTTCCACAACCAGTTATTGCGGCGATTCTTCTATTTAAATTCGGGAAACCAAGACCATTTACCATAAAACCCAGCAGCGGTAATAAAGGAATCAGCCAGGCTACGGTAGTCATAGATTATGAAGGTTGACAAAGTGAATGACAATGAATATACTGATGCAGCAATCATCATGTCAGGCGCGCAAAAGTAAGATTCTTTTTAATTCGGGGAAAGGAATCTGTTCGATTTCTGGGTTAAGACAGCATCGCAACAGTACGACCTTACCTTGGTCATTTTCAGTGCAAAACGCGCCATGCTTTTTCAACTTCATGATACCCTACCCGCATAATTGCAAGCCTTCTATTTTTTATTTACTCCTGTTTTCAATCAGGACCAATTTGAAGCTATACTAATGATGCAACCTTGCCGCTTTTCTTTTATGGAAATCAATTGCAGCTATGCCGCTGCAGGTAATACAATCAATGTATGCTTATCATATCCTGAAGAGCCAGGGTGAATAAATTAATCTGCCTCTTCCTTTTCCTCGTCCCGTTGCCTGTAGAAATACCGGACACTGATACGATCTCCGGAAACATCCGGGCCTTCTTTGTCATGCATGTCAATCCGTCCGTCATTTTCGTTTATGTGCAATTCAGGAGCTTGTTCGGGTTCCGATTCTTCCTTTTCAAACATCCATTCCGGCACGTAATCATTGGCCGGTCCGTCATTCAGGAAATGCACACTAAAGTATATGCCGGCGAGGAAACCAAACAAGTGAGCTTCCCACGAAATATCAGGAATGTACGGAAACATGCCCCAAATCAAACTTCCATAAACAAAAACAACTGCCAGCGATAAGGCCAGCAGGTTCCTGTTACGGCGGAGCAAGCCACTGAAGATGAGAAAAGCAGCAATGCCATATACCAGTCCGCTCGCACCAATATGATACGCATCACGGCCTAAAAGCCAGACACCCAAACCATCAATTAGCCATATCCAAAAAAGCACCTTGTAGGCTATGGTACGGTAGAAATAAATAAGTCCACCACCCAGAACCAATAACGGTATAGAATTAGAAACAAGATGTCCCAGGCTACCGTGAAGAAAGGGCGTGAAGAGGATACCGCTTAAGCCGGCGGCAGTGCGTGGTAAAATTCCCAGCCAGGAGAAACTGAGTCCGGTGGCAAACTCAGCAAAATAGATGAGCCACAGGGTACTGACAAAAAATACCGGAATCAGAATACTTACGCTGATGCGCTTTTTTTCTTCTGCTTTTTCAGTAAGGTTTTCCATAGTTTGATGATGACTGCCCGAATGCCTTTTCTGATTTAGTGTTTATAGTCTCCATTTGCATTGGGTCGGATTAGTCCGGCCATCAAACTTGTATTGTTCGTGGCCTGACGTCTTCCAGTTGGGTAGCAAAAAATTCCGGTACGGATACTTTTCATTTCCTGTTACACAAAGAACACAAACAACAAAACCATAAAAAACAATCCCTGCTAATATTTTCAAAACGTATCTGCATTGCCTTCAAAATCAAACCCAAAAAAATTAAACTTGATTAAATCAGCAACCTTGTCACGTTTCCTTTAAGGTTTCGGGCCGATTGCGAGCGTACTATGACATAATAGCCTTTAAATCCGGTAAGGAGCAGTTTAGGATAGGAGAAACGAAGCCCCATGTTGAAAAAAAATACCGGGAGATACCATACTTGTATGGATTTAATTATATTTCGCAGACCATTGGGAATTACCTCACTAAAATCAAAACACATGAGAGCTTTGAAAATCATTGGAATCATTCTGGGCATGATTTTACTTGTGCTGGCGGCATTTGCCATGTATATCAATGTAAGAGGAATTCCGCATTATGATACCGGGGATCCGGGCGTAACTATTCCGCCGGATTCCGCCATGGCTGCAAATGGAAAGCGGCTTGTTTCCATGCTATGCAAAGATTGCCATTACAATGCGGCAACTGATAAATTATCGGGGCGTAACATGACGGATGTTGCCACTGAACCTTTTGGCACCATTTATTCGCAGAATATTACACAGGATAAAAATTATGGCATCGGGAACTGGACAGATGGTCAACTGCTCTGGCTCTTCCGAACCGGTATTTTACGAACCGGAAGATATGCGCCGCCCTACATGCCTAAGCTTCCAAACATGAGTGATTATGATCTTAACAGCATCATAGTATACCTGCGATCCAATGATCCCTGGGTTACGCCGGCCGCTGTAGCGGATACACAGTCTATCCCTTCCTTTCTTACAAAATTTTTATCGGCGGTTGCTTTCAAACCACTACCCTATCCTACTGCACCGGTTGCCGGACCTGATACAACAAATCCTGTTCAGTTAGGAAAGTACATCGTAACCGGCATGCTCGATTGTTATCCGTGCCATTCGGCAGATTTTAAAACCATGAATGTGGCTGAGCCGGAAAAAAGTGAGGGCTTTTTAGGGGGCGGCAACCTGGTCGGAGTGAATTTAGACGGGAAAAACATGCTTTCGGCAAACATCACTCCGGACAAAGAAACGGGTATTGGAAACTGGACAGAAGAACAATTTGTACAATGTATCAGGTTCGGACAAAAGCCTAATGGCACGCAACTTAGTTACCCTATGATGCCGCTGCCGCAGTTAACTGAAAAAGAAGCCAAAGCGATCTATGCATACCTGATGCAGGTGCCACCAATTAAGAATAAAGTAGTTAATCCGGCTCCCTAGAAGTCATTTGCCGGGTTGCGCTGAATGCAAATTCAGATTTTCATCATCTGCCTGCAATGTCAAAGCAGCGATGAGGTGCGAACCAGTGGGTATGCTGCGGCAGTGTGCAATTGATTTTAGCTATTTTCATTTTCTGTAAATCAAAAAAGGAAAAAAATTCTGCCGAAACTGCCTGCAACAGTTTATTCGTGTTTGTATTCAATACTGTCTATCCGGCATTCTTAGACTTCACAAATAGATCAACGCCATCAGGCGTTTATAAACATAACTTATTGCAAGTGATTTCAAGACTAATTATTGTTTGACTGATGTTAGCTAAAGCCCACCAGAAGCAGGTTTCAGATTAAACCCAAATATTCTGGCCGGACAACCATAATAAATAATCAAGTGAGCGCTTTGCGATTAATCTGCCACGCCGGCTGTTACGCTCGTTCACAATCCGTCTTAGCTTTCAGATGCTAACATAAGAGTATGCTATGTATAAACAGCCGGAAACGCAATGCGTACATTCCGATTTTAGATTTGTTAAAGCATGCACAAAGCAAATCATCCTGGATAGTTTGAGAAAAAATCTTTAGAAGAGGTATTGTAAACTTTGTCTCCTGTCAAGCTATCAAGTATCATAGTATTCGTCCAAAAAAATGAGCTGCATACTTTGTATAGCTAAAAAAGTAATTATGTTTGTGATGGCTACATTGCCTAGTAAAAAAATGATGAACAGGCATACTTAGCTATGAAATAGTTTGAAAGCACTGTTCCCTCCTGCAGGAAACAGGATGGAATATCAATAGCAAAAAACCTTTCGAGAGAAAGCGCTTTGACTGCACTTTCAAACAAATATTTCAAATGAAATAAAGTAATCGCAGGAATTGCAGCAATTTCTTAAAGTGTTCAGGATGCCATACAGGACAGGCATCTGCACTCAGGATACGGTTTTATCAGGAAACCGGCTGATTAATTTTCTGCAAACGGTAAAGAGCAGATTCAGAAATAATGCGGGCACTGGGGAGTGCTTTCCTTATTCA
Source organism: uncultured Bifidobacteriaceae bacterium (assembly GCA_964524035.1). GTDB lineage: Bacteria > Bacteroidota > Bacteroidia > Chitinophagales > UBA10324 > JACCZZ01. The sequence continues at coordinate 4,532 of CAZGBP010000010.1, read as the reverse complement.
GGTTCTTTATCGTGAACATGTAAAACACCAACATATGCATAAACTTAAGGCAACAGCCAAAAAGGCTGTCCTCACACTTGCGGTATGCGCATACAGCACTGCCATACTTGCCCAAACAACCGATCCTGCCCTTAGCATTAATGTATCCACCACGACTCCGGTTGGCATATATCCGTTCTATACGGGCTTAGCATCGAATGAAGCAAAAACAACCTGGCGCTACACCGACCCCTTGTTTACCGGCGCAACTCAGGCACTACATCCGAAAATGATCCGCTGGCCGGGTGGTTCTTCAGCCAAGTTTGACTGGAAAACCGGTGACATCCCCACTAAATTTATTGAACGTTCCATTGCATTCGGGCTCGATGATACTTCCGACACCAAAGATGAGTATAAGGGCCAGGCCATCAACCGCAGCAAAGGTGGCACCAGCCTGCTTGATTTTTCTAACCTGCTGCTTGCACCAAACAATGCAAAGGCTATTGTAACCATCAACAGCGTTACGGATATTCCGGAATTTCCGGGGACTGATTACGCCGCTTCTGCAAGGGAACTTGCCAAATATGTACGTGACAATGAAATTCGTGTTGCATATTTTGACCTGATGAATGAACCGTACCTTCAGAAGAAGGCACAGTTTTTCAGCATGATCGGGCAGGAACTTGGCATGAGCATCAAACCGGATGAACACCTGGGCCATTACAATGGCAGGGTGTATGTTGCGTGGGTAAAATTGTTTAATGATGCCATTAAATCAGAATTGCCCGACGCAAAAACGGCCGTTATGTTTAGCCCGGGCAAGCTGGTGACAGCAACCTATGGAGGAGAAACGGATGATGATTACAGTAAACATTTTGACGCGGCAATATGGGATTACTCCAAGAATAACGGAGCCTTTTGGGATGCCATTTCTTTTCACTGGTATCCTGCAGCGGCAGGTGCAGACAGTGAGCAAACAGCAACAGAGGTAAAAGAGATCCTGAGTGGTAACGTACACTACCTGGAAGAGGTTATAAAAAATTACTACATCGCCAATAATACGTTCTATACCGGCAAACCGGACATGCCGATCCTGATCTCTGAATTTAATGTCAGCAGTTCCTGCATGCTGAATGGCACCCTTTTCAATGCACTTTATCTTTGTGATGTTCTTACGAGGCTCACCAAAATTTCCCAGGTAAAAAATGTAGATATTCAAAGCCTGGCCCCTAACAGCGCACTGGCATGGGGTGCATTCCGGTTATATAAAACCTTTGACTGGCAGGACATTGCCATCGATGCCTATCACTCCACACCGGATTCGGTTCTGCCTTCCATTGTTCCATTTCAAAACCAGGAGCTACTGAGTTTTACTACGTTTCCTGACAATGGCCGTCCATCCGGAATACTCGACATGAGCAAGGTTACCTCCATTCCCGGTTATTCGCAGCTTGGCGCATTTAAGAATTATAAAATTTTCTATAGTGCACATGGGCAAGCGTTGCAATTCCTCAACAAAATGCTTTCCACTGCACAGCATTCGTATGATGTTGAAGTTACCGGAGGAGTGATGGCATCAATCGCATTTGGAGAGCAGCCTGCTTCTCCGGTTGTTTCAGAAATTGGCACCTCCGTTTTGCAGGGCGATGCACTCTCCATGCGGGCATTTCGTGAGTATAATGGTACCGGAAGCATCGTGATTGTCAATAAATCAGATGTACCACATAAGATAACCCCTTCCTGGGGCGGGAAGCTGATAACCGGAGAAATTAAGCATGACTGGATTGCAAGTGATGATTACCTGGCCGAGAATACAGATAAGAATATGGAAATGATCGTATCCTATTCAGAAACGGTAATAGGCGAAGTGAACATTCCTCCCTACTCAGTAAACGTCATTACCCTCGGTGTTTTCCCCAGGGATGTAAAAACCATTGTGACACCCTTGAGTTTCAATTCCCCGATCAGTATTACCATAACCACTCAATAAGCATGATATCCTGAGATGCTCATAACAGACTGCATACACTGCGCGGAAACGAGGCCGGAGTGATACTCCTTTATTGCAGTTTAACGCTCATGTGTACTAAAATCTGCCCGGAGCAGGTTCTATGCAGTAACCTGATGTCGAAACAGGGTGATAGTATGCCTGCCTGCATTGAACTGCAGGCAGCAGTCGCCTCTTACAGGTGGTCAACCATAATTTAGTATATGAGCGGTAATAATGTATGATATTTGTAATTGCAATTGGAAAAATGAGCCGGCACCCTGGCCCTATCTGCCTACCTAACCTTTCAGCTATGAATAGAATGCTCTTACTACAGGTACTACTCCTGTTTCTGCTTTCCTGCCGCCAAAAAGATCCATGCGATCATGTTTTTTACAATGCAAAAATATATACCCTTGGTAAAGACAGCCTGGTCGCAGATGCTATGGCAGTATCAAATGGCAGGATTGTAGCAGTTGGCAACAAGGAAGAACTGTTGGCAAAGTATCAGGCAAAAGACAGAACGGACTTAAATGGAAAAGCTGTTTATCCCGGGTTTATTGATGCGCACTGTCATTTTTATGGGTATGGTATCAACCTTTCGGAAGCGGATCTGACCGGTACCACTTCGTGGAAGTCTGTGATTGATACAATCGTAAAATTTGCGGCTGAAAATAAGGAGGGTTGGCTGGTAGGTCGAGGTTGGGATCAGAATGACTGGGACATCAAAACTTTCCCAACCAACAGGGAATTGGATTCGTTGTTTCCGGACAGGCCTGTTTTTCTGCAAAGAGTGGATGGACATGCCTGCATTGCAAATAAAAAAGCACTTGAACTGGCCAATATTAATACGACTACAAAAATCGATGGTGGTGCAGTGGTGCTTAGTGACGGGCGGCCCAGCGGACTATTACTGGACAACGCTATGGATGTATTACAACGAACAATGCCGGAACCGTCAGATGCGGTAATTAAAGTTGCCTTGCTTAAAGCGCAGGCAAATTGCCTGGCAGTTGGCTTAACCACCGTGAGTGATGCGGGCCTGATGAAAAATGTAATTACAATTATTGACAGCCTGCAACGTAAAAGGCTGTTAAAAATAAGGGTGTATGCCATGCTTTCCGATCATGATGAAAACAAAAAATATTTTTTTAACACCGGGCCCTACAAGACAGACCGGTTGACAGTACGCGGCATAAAATACTATGCGGACGGTGCTTTGGGTTCAAGAGGCGCCTTACTGTTAAAGCCCTATTCTGATGCACCCGGCACCATCGGGCTACAGCTAAATTCGAGGGAATATTTTGAAGAGCAGGCCAGGTTATGTTACAAAAACGGATTCCAGATGTGTACACATACCATTGGTGATTCTGCAAACCGTATGATGTTGCAGGTTTACGGCAAAATTTTAGGCGGGGCCAACGATAAGCGCTGGCGGCTGGAACATTGCCAGGTGATTGCGCCGGATGATTTCGAACTTTTTCAGCGATACTCGATCATCCCATCTGTACAACCCACTCATGCTACAAGTGATATGTACTGGGCCATGGATCGGTTGGGAATTTTCAGGATACGGGGTGCCTATGCGTATAAAGATTTATTAAATCAAAACGGGTGGCTGGTCACCGGCAGCGATTTTCCGGTAGAATCCATAAACCCTTTGTTCGGATTTTATGCTGCCGTTGCCCGCAAAGATCAAAACAATTTTCCGGAGGAAGGATTTGAAATGAAGAACGCCCTTTCGAGGATGGAAGCGCTGAAAGCAATGACGATTTGGGCGGCGGCGGCGAATTTTGAAGAGGAGGAAAAAGGAAGCCTGGAGATTGGGAAAGTGGCAGATTTTGTGGTACTCGACAGGGATCTGCTGACTGTTGCGGAGGATGAACTCTTCAAGGCTACCGTGGAAGCGACTTATATTAATGGTGAAAAAGTATATGCTAAGTAGTGTGAAAAAGATCCTGCAACGAGATCGGGATGATGTTTTGGTTGCAGATGGTTGTTAAGTTGAGTGCATGATTCCATGAAACCCATTTTTTTTATTGAAACACAATCTGCTCCCGGGGACTTCAGTCTGATACGAGACAGGCGCTTGCTTGGAAATTCAACCCGTATTTTGCAGTCGAAGTTTGATGCTGATTAGTTCAGGATGGATTCCAACAGCCATGCAGTAGAGAAAACCATATAATCATTATCCGGTAGTAGTTTCACACATAGATATTGGATTTTAAAGCAAGTGACGTAAAAAAATGTAACCAGTAAGAATTCCTTAACCTGCATAATTACCAATAACCCTTACTCAATAAAGATTTTAAAACTTCTGAAAGACCAACTGCAAAATCAGGTTCAGATAAAGAAAGGCGGAAATCAATGAAAAGCGTTTCATCAGGCATTTCAGCATCAGACCCCGCCATCCAACCATTTCTCTTACCGCCTTCGCGCCTTGGCGCTAAATCATAGTTGATTTTACTTCATAGTGATATAGCAATTTATTATTAGCGCGAAGACGCGAAAGCGCTAAGGGTGCGAATTTGTTCAACCCGGATTTGCAGTCGAAGTTTGTTGCTGA
>CAZGBP010000009.1:2547-57537 GCA_964524035.1 uncultured Bifidobacteriaceae bacterium | reverse complement strand
TGTGAGAGGAGAAAAGCTAAGCAAAATTCATTTTAAGATATTTCAGGCACACGATATCCTTCTGCCTGTGGATTGCACTGTTGGTTATCGATCCAACCATTTTTTAAACTCCGGGGCGCGTTCGCGGCTTACATAGAGATCCTCTTTTTGAAGTCCTTTTACCTGCACTTTCAGTTTGCCGTTGAGGTGAGAAAAAATAGTTCCGATAGCATGGAAAGAAGCAATGAATTGTCGGTTTAACCTGAAGAATTGCAGGGGGTCCAGTTGCAGTTCAAGTTCATCCAGGGAGGGTTCAATCACATACTTCCTGCCTTGTTGTGTAATTAAAAAAGTCAGTTTTTCTTCCGCGATGAAATACTGAATATCGGTTACGGAAACAGGCTCAAGCCGTTCGCCAAGTTTTACAAGAAACCGGGTTTTGTATTGCTGGTGCTGCCTGGCTAAAAGTTCGATCACACTATTCATCTGGGCACTGGAGATACCGGTGCTTTTGATCCCCGATTGTGTCTTGAATTTACTGATGGCTTTTTCCAGTTCGTCTTTATCGATGGGTTTCAACAGGTAATCCACGCTGTTCACCTTAAAGGCTTTTAATGCAAATTCATCATAGGCAGTCGTAAAGATGACGGGTGACTGTATGTTTGTGGCGGAAAAGATATCAAAACAGAGTCCATCACTGAGTTGTATATCCATCAGCATCAGGTCGGGTGCCGCATTTACCGAAAGCCATTCAATCGTGCTTCTTACACTATCAAGCAGTGCCACTACCTCTGTATCTTTTTCCAGTTCGAAAAAAAGTTTTTGCAGTCGTTTAGCTGCAAGCGGTTCGTCTTCAATGATGATTATTTTCATAGACATTGCTCCTTGCGTTACTGCTTCAGCCATTGGCATGAAGCGGTTGCGTGGAATTTTATGTGTTTATGATTGGCAGTTTAACTACAAATTCATTTGCTACTTCGCTGATGATTACCGGGTTTGCAGTCAGGCTTTCGCAGCGGCTGATAATGTTTGGTAAACCAATGCCGGTAGATGGCTGGGCCATCCGCTTTCTTCGGAGGTTATTTTTTACGACCACATAGGTGCTTCCTTCTAAAGAAATGTCAATCAGCAATGGATTTTCATTAGACGCTTCATTATGTTTAATTGCATTTTCCACGAGCGTTAACAGGCCCTGTGTAATGACCTGCGATCCGTTTATAGATGCGGGTATTTCAATATGAAACTGCAGGTTTTTTCCGAACCGCATTTTCTGTAGGAAGAGGTATGCATTCACAATTTCAATTTCACTGCCTAAGTCAATCGTATTCTTCTCCTGGTTTTGCAGTGCATACCTGAATACCCGCGATAACTTTTGTACAAAGTCAGTGGCTTTTTGTGGATCCTCACCAATTAATGCGGTGAGTGTATTCAGCGAATTGAAAAGAAAATGAGGGTTTACCTGGTTTTTCAGCGATTCATATTCGCTTTTCAGCATTTGTTGTTTCATGTGTTCGGCCTTCAGTTCCGATTGTTTCCATTGTTTCATAAAATCTGAAATTGCGTAGTTGGAAATTACCAGCAGGGTGATCAGGAAAGAGAAAACGGAATACAATGCATATTTGTCAGATTCTATTTCCACAGAGGGATCCAGCCACTCACGCAGTTTGAAGATTGCGATAATCAGCGCAATGGCATAGAGGCCGCTTAAAAAATAAGATAGCAAGAGTCGTTTAACCGGTGCTTCACGCCAACTGGTTATTCTTCCGCAAATGTGTTGGTCAACAATTACGCTGCCTCCCCAGGTTGCACCGCAGATGAAAGCTGTGAATAATGTTTCAATGATCAACTCTTCCGCAGTACAGTCTGTGGTAAGAACATTCAGAAACATTGCCAGGGCAACAATCAGGATGAAGCCAATCAGTGAATATGTCCAGGGTTTCAAGGGGTGGAATTATGATTAAATTGTGCTGAAAGTTAAGAGATTCAAGGTTATGCCAGCCTGATCAGGTGCGTACCGGAGCAGGAGTTTTTTTGGAAGAATACTTTCGGGTCCAGAACATAATCAAAGGGGTTAATAAAACCGTAGGTGCCAGCCAAACTGCTACATTCCATTGTTGTGGAACAATATCGCCCAGGTTTACCACTACAAATGCGGTGACCGTAGCAATATATGCCGACATCATTCTGGTAATATGTACCAGCAGCCACCTTTTGCTCTTTAATGAGTTGGCTTCTTTTTTCAGGAAATCCCTGCCATCGGAAACAGCAAGAAAAGCGAAGATCACACCAAAGACAATGAGGATAACATTGCCGGAAGTTAGCATGAATACACACGTCGCCAATGCGCCAGCCGTCATCAGCCAATCGGCCGGGCTGGCACGCCGCGTTTTGTTCCTGATGACCCGAAAACCAGCATAGGCCGAATAGAAGGCAAACATCGACAGCATCAGGAAAAAATCAAGGTCTTTCATCAGCGACATGAACATGGCAGTTGCTGCCACGGCCAGCATTGCCCAGAAATAAATTTTACCTGCGGTACGATGAATCTTCATGCCTTTCCGGGCCAGGATGGCAACCAGCCCTGCAACTAAAGCGATGAAACCGGTGGTGATGTGAAGGATAAGACTGGCAGGCATTAATTGTTCCATATGGTTGATTATTCAGTTACAGGATGTTGATATGTTCTGACCGCATTTCATTAATCAAAACGTCATTTTGAAAGTAGGCACCGGGAAAAATCCCTGCTGGTATTCGGTTACTACGGTATTGGTATAGGGATCATACTGCTGTGAAAAAACATTCTGGTTATTCGTCAGATTCTGAAGGTCAAGTGAAAATTCCATGGCCATGCCTTTGAAGTTCTGGCGGAAGTAGAATTTGGCATCAAGCCTCAGGTAGGCATCCTGTTGTTCGCTGTATGCCAGTTCATCAAGATAAACCGCGCTTCCTGTTGCCTCCGAAGCTTCGGGGTCGATGGGAGTAAGGTATTTGCCGCCGGCCGTGGTGAATTTGATGTCCAGTCCAAGCGCATTCTTTTTCTTTCCAACCAGAAACTCCTTTCCAGCCAGCAGGTTAATTACATAGTGTTGGTTGTATGCGGTGTTGCGTTCTACTTCATCACTTCCTTTGTACTTTGAATTGAAAAGCGAGGTGGTAGCCAGAAAATAATAGTTGTCGCTGAAATATTTCTCCAGCGTAAACTCCAGGCCATAGTTGTATCCGGTGCCCTTATTCACCAGGCTATCGGTAAAGTCAGGGGCAAAACTATCACCTGAATTAATAGCAGAATAAGAACTGGCTCTTTCTTCTACGGGAATGTTGTACAAATACTGATAGTATGTTTCTATTTTGAAGTTCAGGTTTTCCCAAATCAGCCAATCATAACCCAGTACGAGGTGATGGGCCTTTGAAAATTCCAGGTCTTTATTCGTTAGTGTAAAGCCGTTTTCTGAGGGAGTTTGAAGCGAATACATGGTAATCGGCTGCATCCTGCTTACTATAGCATAACCAATATTCAGAGATTGGTTGCCTTTCAGCCGGTAAGTGAAACCAAGCCGGGGGTCAATTGCAACTGAGTTATTGATTGTTAGCAGCAGCAGGTTTGCCCCGCCTTTGAAGGTGAGTCGCTCATTGAACCGGTGTTTCCATTGTGCAAAAGCCTGCGTAAGAAAGGTGTTGGTATTGGTCGATATATTTGTCTCGTAGATTGTACCCTCGTGAATTTCCTCGTTAAAAAGATCTGCGAAAATAAGTTCGCCGGTGATTCCGGTTCCTAATGTATTTTTTGAATTGAACTTATGTGTGAAGGAGTAGTTAAGTGAATATTTCTGTGTCTGGAAGGTTCCATTACCGGAAGGGAATTCTTCAAGCGTAACATTGCTGATGGAATCACCATGATAGTATTCATCGGTACCGGTAAATCCAAGTGTTATTTTAGATATGCTTCTTGGGGAGAGGTTGGTTTCATAAGAAATTCCGGCAATGCCCGTTTTATATTCTACGATGGTATTTGAATAGCGGCTACCATAAAAATCAAGTGCGGTAGTATCCGTTTCATTACCCAGAAAGCTAACATCGCTTAGGCCGCCAAGCCCGAACAGCGCAAGGCTGCCGTTGCCTATTTTGAAGTTAAGTTTAAAACTTAGATCCTGGTAGTCTGGTGTTGCAGAACCGGTGCCAAAGTCTATGCCCAGTTGCTGAAAGACACCCAGTGTGGAGTAGCGGTAATTAACCAGGTACGAAGCATTCGAATTTTTTGAGAAGGGTCCTTCCGCACCTAATTCAAAACCATTAAAACCAATCTGGCCTAGAAACTCATGTTGTTCATCATTTCCATTTCTCATGCGCAGGTCAAAGACACCGCTGGATGCATTTCCATATTGAGCAGGAAATGCGCTGGTCATAAAATCTGATTTATCGAGCACATTGTTATTCAGCATGCTCACTGGACCACCGGTTGAGCCCAGCGCACCAAAATGATTAGGGTTGGGGATATTCATTCCTTCCAGCTGCCATAAAAGTCCTGCTGGTGAGTTGCCGCGGATAATAATATCATTACGGGCATCATTCGCACCGCTCACTCCTGCAAAGTTAGCGGCCATACGGGAGGGATCACCCAGGCTCCCTGCATAACGTTTTGTATCGTCAATATTGAAAGAGCGTGAACTCACGGTCGTCATATCATTATTGGTTACTGAATTGTCTTCAGTTCGATCATAGCGTATGACTACTTCATCCAGTTCATTTACCTTTTCTATGAGGTGCAGATTAAGGATAACCTCTTTGCCACTGGTTACGATTACATCAGAAGCAGTTGATTCTTCATAACCCAGGTAAGAGAAATGAATGTCATACCTGCCTACCGGGATTCCGGCCAGCCGGAAGTTACCGTTTTCATCAGTTGTAGTTCCCATATTTAACGCCGGAATCCGCACAATGGCACCGATCAGCGGTTCTTGTGAATCAACGTCTTTTACAGAACCCCGGAGAGACTGTGTAAAGGACTGGCCGGTGGCAGCATGCTGGAAACTGAGCATAAAGAGAAATACTAAAGCAACTGTGATCATTAATTTAGCAGGCCTGCTCCTGAGTACGGAGAGATGGTTGGGTTGAATCTGGATGTTGTTTTTCATTTTGGTGAATCATTTTATTGGCTCAAAGGTGCCCCGCGTATTGCCGGATGCATAGTGATTTCTGATGAAGTGAAGTTTTATCAGGATGAAGCGTTGCAATATTAACATGAATAATGCATTCTTAAAAAGCAGGGCGTATTCAACCGGATGCCATTCAACCGCGTATACCTTTTTTAGCGGGTTTTTATGGATTTAGTGTTGATTGTTGTTACTGCGGTTTGTAAGGAATGTGCTATTGAGGAATTTTAAGTACCATCATACAGAAAGCGAGCAACGGGGTTATCAAAGCGATAATCCCCCAAATTTCCCAGGCAGAATAGGTTTTGTTGATCTTTATCCAGTCTTCAGCATTTTGCGCGGATGAATCCATAGTGAGGCGGTACAGTTTTTTTTGAAGAGGAGCAACTTTCCAAATAAAGGCAATACCGGAAATTGAAAAAAGTACGATAGACCAAAAAATCCAACCGGTGCCGGTTATGGGAATCTGACCATGTATAGCGGACAGCAGCCCACCGGCAACAATGAGCACCACACCCGGCAGGGTAAAGATGCGGTCGCTGAATATTACACCTTGAACCGTATGCCTTATAATAGGAAGTTTTCTTGTTTTGAAAGCGTAGCGCATCCAGAATAGACCTGTGATAATGTTACCCAAAAAGAGTACTACGGAAGCAAGGTGCAGCAGTTTAAATACAGTATAGTCCATGTGATCATTTTTACTTTTTGCAGCAATGGTATTTTTATTGGGTAAAACAATTGCAAGACCGGAAGTTACCACACGGAAATGCCGGAGTGCAGCTTATTTAGTGAAGGTTGGGTCCATACTATGATACCCGTTTTAATTTAAAGGATGGAACATAAAGTTATTTTTTTAAAGTGTAAGGTTGTGCAAAGGTGAAGCACAAATCGGTTGCAATTGCTGAAAATCCGACAGGAAGGAACACTTTAGCGATGAAGCAACGTATTTCTATACTGATCCGGCAACTGCAGCATGAATGGGCTGTATCTTCTTACTATACTAAAGCAAATTCAGTGTTAGTGTGCCGGGCTTCCCTGTGGAATGCAACCCCGTTTACTGATTTCACCGGGCATTTTCCGGCATTCACCGACATTGCGGCTTCATTCACCCAATACATATTGCCGGTTGGTTGCCGTGAATATACTTTTGTAAGAAAAAAAACGACGCTATGGAAAGCAATGAATTAAAAAGGGGAAATAACAATGTCTGGCTTGGTTTGCTGTTATTAATGGTTGGTCTGGCCTGGTTGTTAAAATCATTTGGAACACCACTCCCTTACTGGCTTTTTACCTGGAAAACTTTTCTGATAGCCCTGGGTATGGGAATTGGATTTCAGAATCAGTTTAAAGGAAACACCTGGCTTGTTCTGATACTGATAGGTGGCGCTTTTATGCTGGAGGATTTATATCCCGATCTCTCCATGCGGCACTATCTTTGGCCGGTATTGATTATTATAGTAGGCGTATGGCTGATGATCCGGCCTCGAGGCGGACGCTACAGGGGAGAGGAAGACAGAACGCAATCTCCAGGAAATTACGACCGGTCAGGGATTGCTGCAGCAGGCACTTACCTGAGCGATGATTATATTGATTCCACTTCTGTTTTTGGCGGGATAAAAAAAGTGATACTAAGTAAGGACTTTAAGGGGGGTGAAGTAGTGAGTATCATGGGTGGCACAGAGATAGATATGACACAGGCCGACATCAATGGAAGGGTAGTGCTTGATGTTACTCAAATACTCGGCGGTACCAAGCTGATTATTCCCGCTCACTGGGAGCTTAAATCAGAACTGGTATCGGTACTGGGGGGAATCGAAGATAAGCGTGCCGTACTTGCAGCAAACATAGATCCGGAGAAGATTTTAGTTTTAAGAGGAACTTCCATCCTGGGCGGCATAGATATCAGGAGCTATGCCAAATAGGATTTGTCTGGGGATGGTGCGGCTTAATGTGTCAATAAATTAAGCTTGCATCATCCTCCTTGTTATTTAAAAGGTTCCGGGAATCTGTTTCCATTGTTAATTTCAGACTTTGTTAAAAGAAGCGTTTTGCATACCTCGCCCTTCTCTGTAAATAAATTAAGGCTGGCATTTCTTGCTTTCTGGGTGATCTGGACAGCACTTCATATTGTAGTCATGCAGCGGCTTGGTTTTGAATGGAGTATTTCCATTGCAGACGGCAGTATTATGAATGTCATTCTTGCTTCTGCCTGTATCCTGGTAAGTAATAACCTTAGGTATTATTTGCCTCAGCAAGACCGTTACTGGTACATTCTGATCTGGAGTATAGGCTTCAGTGCAGCCTCCATAATAACCGGAAGATGGATCTTGATGCGGTTTTTTGGAGATTATACATCCTATGTTGCCTTCCTGGCAGATTCCCTGTTAATAAGATCAGCTTTTGCTTTTCTGATGGTAGGCTGCATGGCAACAATCAGTTTATTATGGTATACAGTTCAGGAACAACAAGCTAATGAGCAACGCAAAGCGGATGCAGAAAGGCTTGCGCGCGATGCGGAACTCTTTAACCTGAGGCAGCAATTGCAGCCGCATTTTTTGTTTAACTGTCTTAATTCGGTTAATGCATTAATTGGCTCACGGCCAGATGAAGCCCGTTTAATGATTCAGCAGCTGTCTGAATTTTTAAGAGGCACGTTAAAAAAGGATGATCAGCAATGGGTGTCATTATCAGACGAACTGAAGCATTTACAACTGTATCTTGCCATAGAAAAGGTTCGATTTGGACACCGGTTGTTAACGGATGTTTCTATTACGAAAGAAACGGAGGCAATGGTCATACCCCCATTGCTATTGCAGCCGATTGTTGAAAATGCAATTAAGTTTGGCCTGTATGACACAACCGGCGAAACAGGTATTCGAATACTAACCAGGAAATTGGAAGGATTACTGGTGATTGAAGTTCAAAACCCGTACGATCCCCAAACGTCAACGGCTGCAGGCGGTACCGGTTTTGGATTAAACTCTGTTAAGCGGCGGTTATTTTTGTTGTTTGGCCGAAGCGACCTGATCGTAACTTCAGCAACTAATGGACTTTTTACTGCCACAATAAAAATACCGCAGCAGCATGATTAAAGCCATTATTATAGATGATGAACCCCTGGCAAGGTCAATGGTAAGCCAATACCTGCAAGCGTATCCTGATGTGGAAGTAGTACAGGAATGCAACGATGGTTTTGAAGGATTGAAAGCCATTCAGCAGCAACAGCCGGACCTGGTCTTCCTGGATATCCAAATGCCCAAGATCAATGGCTTTGAAATGCTGGAATTGCTGGAACGAACTCCGTCCGTAATTTTTACAACAGCTTTTGATGCATATGCCATAAAGGCTTTCGACATTCATGCCATTGATTACTTACTGAAGCCGTTCAGCAAAGATCGGTTTGATCAGGCCATGCAGAAATGGAAGGAACAGTTTAATGCCGGAACCGGTAGTGAGCAGGTACAAAAAATGCTGGATCAGGCAACGGCTCCATCAGCATACCTGCATCGAATTGTGGTGAAGGTGGGTGGAAAGATTAAGATTATACCTGCGCCGGAAATTAAATTTTTTGAAGCAGCCGATGACTATGTAAAAATCAATACCACTGAAGGTTCTTATCTGAAAACAAAAACGATGAACTATTTTGAGCAGGCGATGGATCCGCAGCAGTTTGTAAGGACTCATCGTTCGTTTATGGTCAATGTGCAACTCATTACGCGTTTGGATCCATATGAAAAAGATGGTCACCTGGCCATTTTGAAAACAGGCGATAAGATTCCGGTTAGTAAAACGGGATATGGCAAGCTAAAGAAAGTGCTTGGGTTGTAATGGTATTTTATTGCAGCTACGCTGGAATTTGCCAACCGGCGAAAAAAATCAATCAGGGTTCATCCGGTATTAAGTTCGTCGAATGCTATTGCAGACGGCCTATCCTGAGAATTACCGGGAAGTATACAGACTTCTGATCTTTCTCACCCCAACTAACCGCTAATTTTTTCATGATCTCATCAACAGGATTTATATGGTGCTTGATAATATATTGTTGCACCGCCGACCACGTACTTAAAAAACCGGCAAGGTCATGCAATGACCAATCATATTTCATACTGAAAGCAGGGGTTTCCACTTCATGAAAAGGAAAGGGTATGGAAGCGTACCATTCATCAAGGTATTTTCTTTCAGGATCCCAGCAATGATGAAGCGTTTCGGCATAGAATTGCTGAATGATTGCATCTGTTACTGGATCAATTGTAAGCAACGGGTAGCCAATAACAGCAATCAGGCCTTTAGGTTTTAATGTACGTTTCACTTCAGCATAGAAAGCTTCAAACCTGAACCAATGAATGGCTTGTGCTACGGTAACCAGGTCCAGTGAGGCGTCTGCAATTGACGACTTTTCGGCTGGCTCCAGCCTGTATTGGATATTAGGTCGCCGAATTGCATGTTTTAATTGATTCTCACTGATATCGGTTGCGATAACCTGATCAAAGTAATTGGCCAGCATACCAGCCACCTGGCCGTTTCCGGTGGCAGCGTCCCATGCAAGATGATGATGGGCAAGGAGCGGCATTAAAAAACTGAATATTTCTTTCGGATAATGGGGCCGGAATTTCGCGTAGTCGATGGATTGCCGGGAGAAATGGTCTTTCAATGATAGCCTCTTTCGATACGAAGATAAGATTTAGCCCCACACAAGCTGCTGAGAATTAAAGAAGAGATAAAGGAGATTTAAAATGGCTGCTCTACTAATAACTGATCGTGTCGGGTAACATGCAGTATAAATACTTCCAGACTAATTTATTTGTCGCAGCGTGGCGAATGAGGCTTTGAAGGAAACTTTCATTCTGTTTGCTGTCAATTGGGTGATTCAACGCCATTGCTTTGGATATCGCAATGCTGCAATGCTATTCAGAAGCTGCTGCTCAATTGTTCAGGTGAACCTGCATCACAATTGTGAAAATGGTACAGAGAGACCCGTTAAGGCTGCAGGTCAGTGACCAAGTATTTTCCGTATCGGTATCGGGAATGCATGTAGTGCTGTATTGTTGAATAAACTTTACTTTGCAGCTAAACAGACCTGAACGCATCGCATACCAATCATGTCCGATCAAATCATTGTTTTTGTTCTATTGCTATTTGGTGTCACATTATTATCCGTAGTAGCGGATAAGATAAAAACATCGTATCCCATTATTCTTGTTTTGGCGGGATTAGTGATTTGGCTGATTCCCGGAATGCCTGTCATCAGGCTTGATCCGGAAGTGGTATTTCTGATTTTTTTGCCTCCGCTTCTGTATGCTGCAGCCTGGGGAACATCATGGAATGATTTCTGGAAGGCAAAACGGCCTATTATGCTCCTGGCATTTGGATTGGTGCTTGCGACATCAGCCGTAGTTGCTTTTTTCTCCGTCTGGCTGATTCCGGGTTTTACCATTGCCCTGGGATTCCTGCTGGGTGGTATCATTTCTCCTCCCGATGCAGTAGCCGCCACCTCGGTGGTAAAAAATCTTAGAATTCCAAAAAGACTGGCCACCGTTTTGGAAGGCGAAAGTCTTGTGAATGATGCGTCGAGCCTTATTGTATTCCGGTTTGCAGTTGCAGCAATTATAAGCGGACAGTTTTCAATACTGGCAGCCGGCGGGCAATTTTTTCTGGTGGTAGTGATGGGTATTGTGGTAGGACTTGCTGTTGCACATATCGTTTATGTAATCCACCGGTTTATTCCCACCTCATCGAGTGCGGATACGGCAATCACCCTGATTTCGCCTTACCTCGCATACCTGGTAGCAGAGCATTTTCATTTTTCCGGCGTATTGGCAGTGGTTAGCGCAGGTTTGTTTCTGTCGTTTCGCGCTACTGATATTTTTTCCTACGAAACACGTTTGCAAGCCATAAGTGTTTGGACCACTATTGTTTTTATGCTGAATGGTGTTGTATTTGTGCTGATCGGACTTCAGTTGCCGAATATTATTAAGGATCTTGATGGCTTTACGCTTTGGCAGGCAATCGGGTATGGGGTGGCTATCAGCATACTCATTATTCTTATCAGGTTAATATGGGTGTATCCGGGAGCGTTCATTCCACGAATGTTGTTTCGCAGCATACGTGAAACCGAGGTTAACCCGGGCTGGAGGCCTGTATTTGTTTTGGGCTGGAGCGGAATGCGGGGCGTCGTTTCGCTGGCATCAGCATTGGCAGTACCTCTTACCCTGGAGGATGGTACTGCTTTTCCGTTTCGAAACCTGATCTTGTTTATTACCTTTTGTGTCATTTTGATCACCCTGGTAGTGCAGGGCCTTACGTTGCCATGGATCATCCGGCTGTTAAAGATCCAATCGGAAGATAATGGTGCAGGGGAGGAAAAAAGTATCCGCATGCACCTGGCATATAAAGCTATTGAAGTGATTGAGTCAAATTATGCCCAGGAGGATGCTACCCGTGATGCCTTGCATCATATTAAAACAAAGTATGAACGCAAGATAGACCAGATACATCAGCGCATGTTAACGGTGGATGCCACCCAGCATTCCTCCGAAGTGTTTCACGAATATACCAGGGTACAGTTGCAGATGTTACAGTTCGAAAGAGAAGAACTGAAGCAGCTGCGTCGCAATAGAAAATTCAATGAAGAAGTTATCCGTAAACTGGAATATGAAGCAGACCTGGAAGAGGCAGTGCTGCGCCAGCAGATGCAGCCGATAGCTGAAATGGCAGCACCGTCATTACCTGACGGCGCCATATCAAAACTGTAGATTTAAACCGGGAAAGAAAAGTAAAAAATGCTACCGCTGCCCACTTCACTGGTGGCCCAGATCTTTCCTCCCTGCGCGGTAATAAATTCTTTTGAAATTGCCAGCCCCAGCCCGGTTCCCGAATTGGAACGGTTTGCCCCGGGTACTTTAAAAAAGCGATCAAATATTTTATCAAGAAAGCGTTGCTCGATACCCGGGCCGGCATCTTTGACCGAAAAGGTTACTTCATTATCCTTCAGCTTTGCCTGAACCAGAACCTGCGATTGCTCAGGACTGTAGCGTATGGCATTACTTAGAAAATTAACCATCACCCAGGCTGTTTTCTCAAGGTCGCATTGCACGCCTGGCAACACGTCATCGCAATCAATAACCAGGGATATATTTTTTTGTTCGGCTTGAATTTTTAAAGCCTGGCAGGCATAATCGATAATTTGTTTTGGCATTACCTGTTGCCTTTTTAGCTGAACATTTCCTGTTTCTACCTGTGCCAGGTCGAGCAATTCGCCGGTTATTTTTAGTAAGCGCTGTGTATCCTCTTTGATGTTGACGATCAGTTTCGCCTGTTCGCTGTTAACTGTTCCGACCCGTTGATCTTCCAGAAGCTGCAGGCTCATTTTAATGGAAGAAATAGGCGTTTTGAGTTCATGAGATATCGTGGCTATGAAATTTGTTTTTGCAATATCCAGCTCACGGAATGCCGTAATGTTTTTGAGAATAATGACCTGCCCGATTGGGGTAGCATTGGCGATGATAGGATACGACTCTTTTGTGAAATAGGATTCTTTGCCTTCGGCATAAATCTTCAGGGGTTTGATGCTTTGTTCCGGGTTAATCAGGGTGCGGAGCAGGTCATTACTTACGGCTACATCCGGAGCATATTTGCCGAGTAAATCTTCTTCCTGCATGGCAAGGAGTTTAACAGCCTGTTCATTGGCAAAGAGAATAATGTTTTTTTCATTAAAACCAATAATGGCATCCTGCATGTTGTTGATAATGGTCTCAATCCGTTTTTTCTCGAAGATAATTTTTGCCAGATTGCTGTTTTCATAATCATCCAGCCTGGAAGCCATTGCGTTGAATGCCGCTGCCAATTCACCAAACTCATCACCAGATTTGAAATGCAAACGTTGTGCATAGTTCCTGTTGGCGACTTCCCTGATCCCTGTGGTCAGTTCGCGAATGGGATTTGCAATGTAGCCGGGGAAGTTGACGACGAAAGAGAGGGAAATCAGTAAACAGATGCTGCTGATAATGGCAATATACATTCTTGCATTTTCAGCAGTGCTTAACGCCTCTGTGTTTTTACGCACAATGGCATTCATGTTAAGGTCGATGATCCGGTAAATAGTGGAACGCATAGAAGGAATACGCGTGCCGGAAGAGTCGCTGATCAATTGTTGGAATTGTCCGCTGAGCGCTTCCGTCAGTTCCGCTTCTCCGGTTTCTGTAATGTTATTTTCCTGCCGGTGCAGGGCATTCCTGAATCTGGAATGCCATAAAGTATCGTCTGCTGCATACTGATCAAGAGCTTCGAGCATATCGCCGGAAAATTCAAGACTTTCATAGTTCGCTTTCAGTATGGCTTTTGAATCATTGGCCAGGCGGTTGATATAGAAAATGCTAACTCCCGTAATCAGGATGATAACCAAAAAGAGAAAAAGCAGTCCGAGTGATAGCTTAACCTTGATTTTCATGATGATCAGGATAAAATGATGAGATCTATATCCATTTTGGACATTCTGCCAATCAGTTGATTAAAAAGGCTGCGCTTCATGATCCAGTGAATCCAGTTTAAGTGAGGCCGGCCAATGCAGATGGTCGTTATTTTTTTTTGTGCCGCTGTTTCCAGGATGGCATGAGCTACATTATTGTTTTTTTCACGAACCACTTCAGCGCCCAGCTGTGCGGCCATCTTAAAATTATTGATCAGGTGCCGCTGCGCGGCAAGGCCAATCTTGTCAGGATGTTCTTTTGCTGTCTGAACATAGAGAACAAACCATTGCGAGTTATAATAAGCAGCCAAGCGTGCCGTTTTTCTGATCAGCATGGCGGCATTCGTATGATTGCTGTTGATGCAGGCCAGGAAACGTTCATGGCGCAAGGCTGCATTACCCGTTACCTCCATTTCAATCTTGCGCTCTACCTGTGATGCCACTTCTTTCAGTGCCAGCTCGCGCAGTTGCAGAATTTTATCAGACTGGAAAAAATTCTTCAGGGCACTTTCAACCTTTGCGGCATCGTAGATCTTGCCTTCTTTCAGCCGCGCGATCAGTTCATCTGCCGTGAGATCAATATTGACTACTTCATCCGCCATGCGCACCACATTATCCGGAACCCGTTCCCGTATGGTAATGCCGGTGATCGTTTCCACTTCATCATGCAGGCTTTCTATATGCTGAATGTTCATGGCGCTGATCACATTGATCCCGGCATTCAGAATATCCAGTACATCCTCCCAGCGTTTCTCATTTTTGCTTCCTTCGATATTGGTATGTGCCAGCTCATCTACGATTACCACTTCGGGGCGAAGGTTGATGATGGCCTGTACATCCATTTCTTCTAATTCCTTCCCTTTATAAAAAAGTTTCCTTCTCGGAATGAGCGGAATGCCTTCAACGAGTGCAATGGTTTCCTTGCGGTTATGAGGTTCGACGTATCCGATCCGGATGTCGATACCATTTTTCAGCAATGAGTGCGCCTCTTGCAGCATGCGATACGTTTTTCCTACTCCCGCACTCATCCCAATGTATATTTTGAATTTACCCCGCCTTGATTTTTTTATCAGGTCAAGAAAGTACTCGACGCTATGTTCCTGTTCAGTATTCAAAATGCAAAGGATAATGAGGTAGCTGCAAAGGTATCGCTGTTCTTTGATACATCGTCCTTAAGAAAGATGGCATCCTTGCTATGGAATGTTCTCAGTTCAATTCTCCAAAGCACATTCCTGAAAAGTGCATAATCAAGATTTGCAGAAAAGCCATAGGTCTGGAAGCCATTTTCTGTGCCGGTATAAATGATGATGCCATTTTTATCAGCATAAAACTCTCCCCTTGCCGCAAGCGCTATTTTTTCAGCTACCTGGCATCTCAATATGAGGACCGGGCTGATCAGGTTATTATACTCACCGCTTTTATCACTTTTTTGTTCCATGCCGAAATCAAACCCTGCAGTTACCGCAAACCGTTCCGTTGGGTGAAATAGGCCATAAAAGTTACCGTAATAGCGCCATTGCTTCAGCGAGTCAGGCTTGTCATTTCCAATAAATGTGCTGAAGTTAAGACTCACTTTTGCATCCGGGGTAAAGGTGATTTGTGAGCCGAATGCGGGGGTATTGTTTCCATCTACCCGGGCAATTCGTTGCCAGCCATTCAAACCCAAAACTGCCAGGTACCACTTATTGTTATCAGAAGCGTAACCAAGTTTAATACCGCTTTCGTAGTAAGGGGTGTTTTCCGCAACAATGGAGCGGGTGAATGCCGCACAATCTTTTCCTACGGCACTTTCAAAACCTATGTGGCTGGGTAGGATACCGGCATCGAGCCAGATATTTTTTGTCCTGCTGAGTTTCAATCCGATATTCGCCTGCCAGACGTGGCGGAGCAGTTGTTGCTCGGCGGATAAATTGTATTGCGGATAGGTTCCTGCCATCAAGCCGAAATTTCCGCGCACCCGTTGAGAAGTATAATTGGCATTTACATAGCCAAGGTTGAGGTTAACTTCATTGTGCCTTTTAAAATTGTACAGGAAGAACGGGAGTTCGTGATTTTCGGGCTGGTTCAGGTCATAGCAGTAATAGACTTCTGCATATCCGGAAAATGTCACCGCACTTTTTGAACTGTCAGTCTGTCCAAGCGAAAGTTGACTCAGGACGATGAATACTGGTAGAAATAGCTTTTTCATGTGTTGAACTAATTGAGATGGTCTAGAGCAATATTGAGTTTAAGGACATTTACTTTGGTAGTACCAAACAGAGATAGCAGTGGCCTTTCCGTATGTTCATTAATCAGGTCGATCAGCTTTTCTTCAGGTATATTTCTTGTTTTTGCAATTCGTGCAACCTGAACTATCGCGCCTTCCGGAGAAAGGTTGGGGTCTTGTCCGCTACCGGATGCCGTAACCAGTTCTGAAGGAATCGAAGATCGGCTTACTCCCGGGTTGCGGGCAAGAAACGTATCAATTCTCGATTGCACCTGTGCCAGGTATTCAGGATTGGTGGGTCCTTTGTTACTGCCACCGCTTCCTGCACTATTGTAATCAACGGCAGATGGCCGTGACCAGAAATAACTGTCGCTTGTAAATTTTTGCCCGATGTTGGCGTAATAGTATTTCTTGGTTGCATTGGTGGTGCCGGTATGTTGCATCGTGTCTGTACCCGCATAAATGATTTGCCCTTTTCCCCGGTTGGGAGCGAATTGTGCAATCCCCAACAAGGCAATGGTATAAACACCACTGAAGAATGCAAGGCAGCAGAGGGTAAGGATCGTAGCAGGGAGCATCGTATTTTTCATGTTGTATTTCTTTATTTTATGAGAAAGGAAACAAACAGGTCAATCAGTTTTATTCCAATGAACGGGGTAATGATTCCTCCTAATCCATAAACAAGCAGATTTCTTCTAAGTAATTTGGAAGCCCCGATCGGACGGTAGGCAACTCCTCTTAAAGCAAGCGGAATCAGCAGCGGAATGATGATCGCATTAAAGATTACTGCTGAAAGAATCGCGCTTTGCGGGCTGTAGAGATTCATGATATTCAATGCCTGCAAAGCAGGTATGGAAATGATGAACAAGGCAGGCACCATTGCAAAATATTTAGCCACATCATTTGCAATACTGAACGTGGTGAGTGTTCCGCGGGTCATCAGCAATTGCTTGCCTATTTCCACTACTTCAATAAGTTTTGTAGGGTCGTTGTCCAGATCCACCATGTTGCCAGCTTCTTTCGCCGCTGTAGTGCCGCTGTTCATGGCAACGCCAACGTCTGCCTGAGATAGAGCCGGAGCGTCATTTGTACCGTCACCCATCATGGCAACCAGTTTACCACGCTGTTGTTCCTTGCGGATATAAATCATTTTGTCCTCCGGTTTTGCTTCAGCAATAAAATCATCGACGCCTGCCTGCTCTGCAATGAATTTTGCAGTGAGGGGATTGTCGCCGGTTACCATTACTGTTTTTACGCCCATCTTTCTCAGTCGTTCAAAACGCTCCCGGATTCCGGGTTTGATGATGTCCTGAAGTTCAATTACGCCCAGTATTTTTTCATTTTCTGAAACGACCAGCGGGGTGCCGCCGTTGGAAGAAATTTCTCTCACGCGGTCTTCCGTCTCTTTTGGAAACGTATTTCCTGCTTCCTGGGAAATTTTTTTAATTGCATCAAATGCACCTTTGCGAATTCTTCTTCCATCGGGCAGATTGACACCACTTGATCTTGTTTCTGCCGTGAATTTTATCATGGTGACTTTGCGATGCATCGTGTTGGCGGCAAAATCGGCAGGTATGGTAGCACCTTTTTGATAGGCCAGCTCAACAATGGATTTCCCTTCGGGAGTTTCATCTGCCAGCGATGCGACCAGGCAATTTTGCGCAAACAGAAAATCATCCACCCCTTGAGCTGCATAAAAATTAGTGGCTTTCCGGTTTCCAATCGTGATGGTTCCTGTTTTGTCAAGAAGAATGGTATCGAGATCTCCGGCCGTTTCAACCGCTTTACCCGATTTGGCAATCACATTCGCATGTAGTGCCCTGTTCATGCCGGCAATTCCTATGGCAGACAACAAACCGCCAATGGTGGTAGGAATGAGGCAAACAAAAAGGGAGATGTATGCTGAAATTGGAATTTGCGTATTGGCATAGAGTGAAAAGGGCTGCAGCGTAGCACAAACAATGATAAAGATGAGGGTGAAGCCTGCAAGTAAAATGGTGAGTGCTATTTCATTGGGTGTTTTCTGTCGTGTGGCGTTTTCAACCAGTGCAATCATTTTGTCAAGAAAGCTTTCGCCGGGCATGGTAGTCACCATGACCTTGATTTTGTCTGACAGCACTTTTGTTCCGCCTGTTACAGAAGATTTATCGCCGCCTGATTCGCGTATTACCGGAGCGCTTTCACCGGTTATGGCGCTCTCATCAATAGTTGCTAAACCTTCTATGATTTCACCGTCAGCAGGAATGATATCACCTGCCTCACATACGAACACATCATTTTTCTTTAGTTCGAGCGAGGTAATGTTGCGTATGGAGACAGCAAATCCGGCTTTATCTTCAAGGACCAGCTTTGCGGACGTTTCTTCTCTTGTTTTGCGGAGTGAATCAGCCTGTGCTTTGCCGCGTGCTTCTGCAAACGCTTCTGCAAAATTTGCAAAGAGGACCGTCAGCAGTAAAATAAGGAAGATGGAAAAATTGTATGCCAGCGACCCTTGCGAGGTTTCTCCTGTTACAATCCAGATGCAGACAGCCAGCATCACCACCGTTCCAACTTCCACCGTGAACATCACCGGATTGCGAAACAGCGTGATCGGATTAAGCTTGACGAATGATTGCCTGAATGCTTCATTCACCAGGCTTTTTTGAAATAGTTTGGTTTTTCTTTGTCTTTTCATATTAATAAAGGTCTTTTGTCTTAAGTCTTAAATCTTAAATCTTAAATCTTTTGTCCTTTGTCATATTTTCATTCTTTGCTCAACTCATGCTAAAATATTCTGCAATCGGTCCCAATGCCAGGGCAATGAAGAAGGAGAGTGCAGCTAAAATGAGAATCACCGCAAATACCATGATGCCGAAAGTGGCGGTGTCTGTTTTCAGGGTACCTGCGCTTTCAGGTATGTATTTTTTTCCGGCAAGTATTCCTGCAATAGCGACCGGACCGATGATTGGAAGAAAGCGGGAAAGAAGCATCACCAAGCCGCAACTGATATTCCACCACGGGGTGTTATCCGCTAACCCTTCAAAGCCACTGCCATTGTTTGCCGATGAGGAAGTGTATTCGTACAACATTTCGGAGAAGCCATGGTATCCTGGATTGTTAAGCCACGGTAAATCAGGATTCAGAAAAATAAGATAGGAGGCCATTGCAGTAAAAATCAGAATAAGGAAGGGATGCAGCAGGAAGATGAGCATCGCGATTTTCATCTCTTTAGCTTCCACTTTTTTGCCGAGGAATTCCGGGGTGCGGCCAACCATCAAACCGGCAATGAAGACAGCGATAATGATAAAAATGAAAAAATTGAGAAAGCCCACACCAACGCCACCATAGAGGGCGTTGATTTGCATTCCCAGCATCGCGAACATGCCGCTTAAGGGCGTCAGGCTATCATGCATGGAGTTAACTGACCCGTTGGAAGTAACCGTCGTGGTGATGGCCCAGAAAGCGGACGCTGCCGGGCCAAAACGGACTTCTTTTCCTTCCATGCTGCCGAGCTGCTGTGTTACACCCATGCCGGCAATCATTGGATTGCCCTTCATCTCCAGGTAAACCGTGGGAATCAGTAAACACAGGTAACCAACAGTCATTACGCCGTAAATCATCCAGGCTAGTTTCTTTTTCCTGAGGTAGAAGCCCAAAGCGAATACCAATGCGATAGGGATAAGATTAATGCTCATATTCTCGACGATATTCGTCAGGTAGTTTGGGTTCTCGAATGGTACGGAAGAATTTGCGCCAAAAAAACCACCGCCATTTGTTCCGATTTGTTTGATCGCTACCATTGCGGCGGCGGGCCCGCGGGATACATGCATGGTATCACCCTGCAGGGAAATCACCTGGTCTTTACCGAGGAAGGTCATCGGGGATCCGTTAAACAGGAGTATAACGGCAACAATAACGGAAAGCGGCAATAACAGCCTGGTGCACGATTTCAGAAAATACGTATAGAAGTTTCCAAGTTGTTCGGTGCTTCTTTCTTTCATGGCAGCAAAAACCACGGCAGCGGCGGCTATTCCGCAACCGGCGCTGATGAATTGAAACAACTGCAATATCAACTGGCCTAAATACGACATTCCTGTTTCACCGGAATAGTGCTGGAGATTGGTATTTGA
This sequence comes from uncultured Bifidobacteriaceae bacterium, assembly GCA_964524035.1. Classification (GTDB taxonomy): domain Bacteria; phylum Bacteroidota; class Bacteroidia; order Chitinophagales; family UBA10324; genus JACCZZ01. The sequence goes on along the minus strand of CAZGBP010000009.1, from coordinate 37,629 downwards.
TACAAAACTCACTGTGGTGTTGAAAGCGAGGTCAGGAGTCATAGATGGATTGCCGTCAGGATTCAGCGGTAGCCATCCCTGGTTCATCAGTACGACCATACCCAGAACAAACCAGATAGCATTGAGTGTGAGCAAGGCAACCAGGTGTTCTTTCCAATTCATTTCTCTGGTAGCATCAATCCCGCTTATGCGAAAAAAGAATTTCTCAACAGGTCCAAAAACAGGATCGAGGATTGTTCTTTGGCCTTCAAAAATTCTGGCGATGTATTTACCAAGCGGATATGCCAGCAACACCGTCAGAACAAACATTAAAATGATTCCATTGATTTCGGTATTCATCAGTTAGAATTTTTCAGGTTTTAACAATACATATCCCATGTAACAAAACATGAGTATTGAAATGACTAATAGTGCGATCATGATTCCGTTTTTTTTATTGGGTTGATATCTCAGTTGCTTATTTGATTTGGGGTAATTAGTTTCTTCCATTTTCTTTTCCTCTGATTATTCATTGCCTTTTCCAGAAACACATAGCACACGCTGAAAGCTGCTAGGAAGGCAAATGCCAGTAAGAAAGCAATTATGGTTTCCATATCAAATGGGCTTTCAGTTACTGATTATTTAAAGTGTATTCAGATCTTCTCAAAAAAGTAAATGCATTTGTAGAATACTGCAAAGCACAAAAAAGCAGCGATAATTAGAATGATTGTTATCATAGTGAATGTTTTTATTAGCTGTAGTGTAAGAGCAACCAGTAAGAGAAAATGGTTATCAGGATTGCGAGCAATCCGACCAGGGTTCCGATCAAAACTTCTTTCCATTTATTGCGCGATTCTTTCATTTGAGGCAGTGTTTTACAAGATGTTACCGTATCATTTGATCAGCCGGTGCAAGGAGTTGGCGAATAGCGTTCCGGGAATGGAAGCATGCAGCAGGAACTGCCGATTCAATTGATTTACAATGAGATAGGATGCGTGCTGTGTATCAGCTTATACGTTATGGCAATGGAAATCCCTTCCTTTTTGGTAGGGTGGTATTTCATTTTGGTAATAGCACCGTGTTTTGTGTCAGGTATTTCTGATATAAGATAATGAAGTGCATCGCATCGGGGATGTAATGGAGGTCTGGCGACGCGAGGCATCGCGTCGTTACTTTTTCTGATGATAGGCGACGCAAGGCATCGCGTCGTTACCGTTTCTGATGATAGTCGACGCGAAGCATCGCGTCGTTACTGTTTCTGGTGATGGACGACGCGAGGCATCGCGTCGTTACTGTTTCTGATGATAGTCGACGCGAAGCATCGCGTCGTTACTGTTTCTGGAGATGGACGACGTGAGGCATCGCGTCGTTACGATGCGGCTATTTGGAAAATTTATCTTCATTCCATTTTTTAACATTCATACTGATGTAATTTTCTATGCGCAGTAGTTCTTCCTGGTTCCTGATAATGTGCTCATGAAATTTTGGCTGCCATATCTTTGCGGTATTTCCACGTTTGCGTTCCTGGGTTGTTACAGCTGACTTAAAACCACGAATCACGGAACCGAGGTTTTCTTTTTGCGGACCAAAGGAGTTTTTAAAACCGGTGAGTCGAATTTTAGAGAAGATGACTTCTGAGGCTAATTGAAGTGGCTCTTTGCTGTATTTATGAATAAAAATGATTCCATGAATATGATTCGGCATAACAGTAAACTCTCCCAAAGTGATATATTCCCGTATGGTAGTAGTTTTAAACCATTCCTCTTTAATGGATTTTCCCAGCTCGCTCAGGGGTATGATTTTATTCTTAATGGTTCCAAAAATGCAACGGCGATTGTAACTACAGATAGTTATGAAATAGGCACCATCAGATCCATAGTCGTAGCCTTTTAACCGAACCTTTTGCCGGCGATATTTTTCGTAGTGTGACATGCCATAAGATTTAGCAGATAGTGATAATTATGGTGATATTGATAGTGTAAAGATTAATGATGATTCAAATTATTACATAGTTGGATTGGTTATTTGTTGACAGGATAGAATATCATTCATAATGCTTATGTCTGCGATTTCAATTCCCCGCCCAGGCATGTGGTATGGCGACGCGATGCATCGCGTCGGTACTGTATTGTATCAGATACTGCATACAAGGCATCTCATGTGGCGACGGGACGCATCGTGTCGTTACAATCTATATTCTTCTATCTTTCTGTAAAGTGTGGTCAATCCGATATTCATCAGCCTCGCAGCTTCTGTTTTGTTTCCCTTTGTGTGAGCGAGTACTTTTTGTATATGAAGCTTTTCCATCATCGCCCAGTCAAATGGTGAAGCAGCAGCAGGGTTGGATGAAACATTTTGTAATTCGTAAGGAAGATCATTGACGGTCAGTTCGTCATTGGTGCACAATATCACTGCACGTTCCATAATGTTCTTCAGTTCACGCACGTTACCCTTCCAGGTATAGGCCTGAAGCTTTTCTAAAAAAGGAACACTCATCTCAGGAGCAGGCTTATTCATTTTACCGGCAAAAAGCTGCAGAAAGTAGTGGGCGAGCGGTTCGATATCTTTTACCCGTTCGCGAAGTGAAGGCAAGGGAATTTGAAAGACCGCAAGCCGGAAATACAGGTCACTCCGGAATTTCCCATCTTCCATTTCCTTTTCCAGGTTACGGTTACTTGCCGAGATCACGCGCACATTTATTCGGGTAGCTTTAGATTCGCCTACTTTCATGAACTCATTTGTTTCAAGCACACGAAGTAGCTTAGCCTGTAATTCCACATTCATTTCACTGATCTCGTCAAGAAAGATGGTTCCTTTATTGGCTTCCTCAAACAACCCCTTTGTGTCTCTTATAGCTCCAGTAAAGGCGCCTGCTTTATGGCCGAAAAGTTCGCTTTCCAGAATATCTTTTCCAAGGGCTGCACAATTAACTGCAACAAAACTTTTGTTGCGCCTGGCACTGCCGTAATGGATAGCCTGGGCAAATATTTCTTTACCCGTTCCTGTTTCGCCCAATAGCATAACCGAAGCATCGGTTTCCGCAACTTTTTTTGCAAGGGTAACAGCATCACTGATTTGCTTTGAAGTACCTAATATAGATTCGAAGCGATACTGGGCACCGATTTTCTTTTCCAGAAGATGAATGCGCTGCTGCAGTTCCGCTTTCTCCGCCGCTCTTGTCAGTAAGGGGATTATGCGGTCATTATCGTCACCTTTGGTTATATAATCAAATGCTCCCTGCTTGATTGCCTGCACGCCGTCTGCAATCGTCCCATGTGCCGTAAGTACGAGCACTTCAGTAAAGGGATAAAGGGACTTTATCTTCTGAGTCAGTTCAATACCATTGCCGTCAGGCAATCTAACATCACAGATTACAACGGCAAATTCGTCCGATTCCAGTTTTTTCAAACCGGCTTTATAGGAAGCCGCTTCGGTTACCGTATAGCCTTCTAAAGAAACAATACGTGCCAACAAACCGCGAAGTTTGTCTTCATCATCAATAATCAGGATGTTACCGTTGGACATACTGCGTAGATACAAACTAAATTGTAAAAATTATCTGATGAAATCATTTCTTTCAGGAAAAGAGAACTCCACAACAAGTGAACCAGCATTAAGAAAATTACATTCAAACGCCTGGCCTGCGCAATGAAAAGAGTTACTCCGTCGGAAATGATAGCAGGATAAGATCAGCGAATTACAGCGATATGATATTGCTAACTGATAAGCAGACCGGCAGAGAATATAGGTGCGGAGAGAAAGGGATTCGAACCCCTGGTCCCGTGAAGGACAACGGTTTTCAAGACCGCCGCATTAGACCGCTCTGCCATCTCTCCGGGATCAAAGATAGTTTAGCATTTCTGTAATTCAAATTATCTGTTGAATTCGGAGATATATCCATCAATTGATTTGAAGAAAAGTTCGCGCCTGAATGCATCTGTCTTATTGTGATACTCTTCTGAATAGTGTAATACGAAAGGCCTTCTGCTTTTTGTTGATCTGACTTTTCCGGCATTGTGTTGTTTAATCCTTGCTTCGAGATCAGCAGTGTGACCATAATAGTACTTCAAGTCTTTAAGACTCTTCAGGATATAAGTAAAATACATCGTGAGAAATTATACACCACTAAATAAATAATATTCCTTGGATTCGAACTCCTGGTCCTGTGAAGGACACCGGTTTTTCCCGAAGGGATCCCTCGCGGGACAAGACCGCCGCATTAGACCGCTCTGCTCCATAGGAGTCCTTCGGACCATCTCTCCGGGGCCAAAGATAGTTTAGCATTTCTGGTATTTAAATTATCTGTTGAATGAGGAGCCAATTAGTTGCATCAACTGATCTAGCGTATCATACAAACTTGATTACCTGGGTTTTTTCCTGTTTTCCTCACTGGGTCACCTAAATTAAAAATCGACATCAATCCTTGTAAGTGTTTCAGCGACTTTTTTTAGCGCCAAGACACCAAGCCGCAAAGAAATGTAATACCTGGCCTATTGTACCAATTGATATTTGGCGGCTTCGCGCTTTTGCGCTTACCTAAACAATTCAGCATGAAAATGTTTTCCCGAATAGCTTTGACTTTACTCTTGTTTTTTCACTGGGTCACCCATAATAAAAACAGAAATCAAGCCGGGTAAGGGGTTCAGCGATTTTTTTTGAAATATTGAAAAACCGAGTAAAACAGGAGGAGCCAATTAGTTGCATCACCTGATTTACCGTATCATACAGAATTGATTACCTGGTTTTTTTGATGGAATGCATCAATGTAATACAATACAAATATCCCTTGGCTTACGAAAAATCTTAACTGCTTTAATGATCGTCTCATAACATTATCTCAACAAAGCCACACTGCCTTTCGCAAACTGCTCTGCTCCATTATCATTTTTATACCGTATTGTCCAAACATATTGTTCAATAACACTGTCAATTTTTCCTTCGCGGCCATCCCAGCCATCATCAGGATCATCAGATCGGAAAATCAGTTCTCCCCAACGGTTAAAAACAGTGAGTTCATAGTCGGTAATAGCATCAAGCAGAACCGGTTTCAACACATCATTCAAACCATCGCCATTTGGCGTAAATGCATTCGGCATCAATACTGCCTGCTCACATGCTGCTTCAATTACAACTTCATCGATTCCTGTGCAGCTATGTACATCCGTCACTTCAAGGGTATACGAACCGGGCGCGGTAATCTCTGCTGTGGTACCTGTGAATCCATGGCTCCACTGGTAAGCGAGGTAGCCATCTACTTGTATCACCATAGAGAATGCGCCGCATGCGCTGGTGTCAGCCGGAAGAAAATTGGCCGGTAATGGAAAAACATCATATATGACCAGGGTATCTGCCGCAGTACAACCATTTTGGTCAGTTACCGTAACTGAAAAAGCGCCGGCATCATTGGCAACCAGAGATTCCGTGTTACTGCCATCGTGCCATACATAATTGGAGTACCCCATACCAGCCGACAAGAGGAGAGAAGTGCCTTCGCAGATTGCAGTATCCTGCCCCAGGTAAACCAATGGGTTAGGCTGCACGCTAAGTTGTGTAATCATAATACTGTCGCAACCATTCGCGGCTGCTAATGTATCGTAATAAGTGCCCGGCATGGTTTGAGAGGAACCCGCTGCGAAGTAACTTGCTCCATCGCATATGGTAACAGACTGCGTGCCATATACCGGAAACAATACCTGTAACACCGTCGTCACAATGCTGTCGCAACCCATATTGCTCTGCAACGTGTCAACATATGTTCCTGCCGTAGTCTGCAATGCGCCACCCGCAAAATAACTGTTGCCATAACAAATAACCACTGAAAATGATGTCGCAACAGGTTGAACTATTTCAATCACCGTAGTAACAATGCTGTCGCAACCCAATGCACTTTGCAACGTATCGTAGTAATTGCCTTCGGTATACTGATAGCCGCCACCTGCCCAAAGTGAATCACCCTGGCACAATTGTGTTACAGTAGTAGAATAGACCGGGAGAATTTCCTGCAGGTGCGTAATCACGATACTGTCGCAACCTGAGTTGCTGAGCAGTGTGTCGTAGTAGAAGCCGGGCTGGTGTTGAAAATTACCACCTGCAAACAATGAATCACCCTGGCAAATAAAGGCATCCAGATTCTGGTATACCGGGAGAATAATCTGAAGGTCGGTGGTAAGCACGCTGTCACAACCCAAAGCACTTGCAAGCGTATCGATATACAAACCTGCCATAGACTGGTAGGAGCCTCCTGCAAAAAAGGAATCATTTTCACAGATAAACACGGTTCTGTATCCATAGACCGGCATGATCACTGCGAGATTCGTTATAATAATACTGTCACAACCAAGTGATGAGGCAATGGTGTCAAAATAAGTCCCGGCTTGTGTTTGTTGTGTGCCACCTGCTATATAGGAATCTCCTTCGCAGATAGCAACATCCAAAAGGGTTGTTACCGGTTGTATCACTGCCAGATTCGTAATGATGATGCTGTCACAACCTGTTGCAGCTGCAATAGTATCATAGTACATGCCCGGCGCTAAATGAAAGGTGCCGCCTGCAAAAAAGGAATCGCCGGAACAGATGTAATGGCTTACGGTGGTATACACAGGATCAATCACGGTTAACAGGGTGGTTACGACACTGTCACATCCTTCTGCATTAACCAATGTATCATAATAGCTGCCGGATAGCTGATGGTATTGACCTCCTGCCAGTATTGAATCTCCGCTGCATATAGAAACCATTTTGCTTGATGCTGATGTGTTGAGTAGCGAAAGATAGGTCAGTATGATACTGTCGCAACCGGTTGCAGCATACAAGGTGTCATAATACAAGCCGGGTATTGTCTGATAATTTCCTCCGGCGAAGTATGAATCGCCCGGGCAGATATATGGATACACGTTGGTATACTTTTGCGGATGCACGGTAATGTAAACCGAATCTTTATTTATTGGAGTACACGGATTTACATAACCGGTAAGTACATACCAACCGGAGTTGGAAGGCGTAACATCTGTTATAACCGGATCAGCAAGAGCAGACGTAAATCCGCCGGGCCCTGTCCAGCTAAACTGAACAGAAACATTGGCAGTGCCGCTTAATACTATGGAATCAGGCTGGCAATAACTGGTATTCGGCGATGTGGCTGTAACACTTGGGGCAATACAATCCTGCACTACTGCCAGGTTATTGCAATCATTGAATTCTTCATAATATACAACACTATTGGAGGCATCAAATAGTTTTACATAATCCACCTGGCCGGCTTCACGAAAACCTATTGACAGGTTATTGATATTACAAATGCTTCCGGAATAACTCATAGAAAAAAAGTTGGAGCCATCGTACGACCAGTTCACTATATTATTGATGAAGTCGAGCCTTATTGTGCGCCAGGACGACAAATCCATTACCAGTTCGGGCAGGTTGCCCATAAAACTACTTCCTACATATATGGCAGTGTATTGTTGCGCTGACGGATCACCTTCAAGCAGGCAACCCGCGGCGATTCCACTGCCGTTTAACGACAGCCAGGTATCGCCCGAAACAGCACCACCGGTTGCCGGATCATTTTTAAGCCGTATTTCTATTGAGAAGTTGTTTGTAATGCAGAAAGTGTCATTTAACATGAAGGTTACATAATACGGATCTGGAAAAGTGGCAGATGGCGAGGCCGTCAATACGCCTCCCTGGAATACATCCTGTGCAGGAAGCACTTCAGTAATAGCCCCGCCGGCGCCGGGATCTATAGAGGCTTTCCATTTGCTCATATCACATTGCGCAAATGCATTGCTTATGCTGCTGCATAAAATAATCAACAACAGGTTAATCGGTGCTCCAAAACTGATTTTCCGGAATCTTACGCTCACTTTATTTAATTGACTGCCTGAACCAATAACGGGTGCCAAATTACACACCACTCCCTTTCAGTAAGATGTGAAAGTTTTAAATAGGGACATCCCGGCTTTCTTAACGGCCCAAATGCACCACAACATAGAAAATTTGATGCCAGTTTAGGAACTGTGGGTTAGAGCCGGCCTGACTTTATTATTTGCTAATTATCAATTATTTAGGACGCTTTGGGTAAAGGCCCAACTCTTTAAAAAGAGAATGTTTTTGGAGGATGTGTTTAAACCAGGGGGTATAATCTTCCGGATGCTGAGCTAATTGCACCATCAGTTCATTAATGGATATCCACTTGATGTTGCTTACTTCAGCAGGATTCAGGTTAAAAGTTCCTGTATAATTGCCGGTGATAACATAATCGAATTCATGTTCCGTAAGGCCGTTTTCTTTGTCATAAAAGGAGTACGTAACAGCATCGTACAACACCAGTCTGGTAACGACGCCCAACTCTTCTTTCAATCTTCTTTTTGCAGCCTGTAGCACTTTTTCGCCTGGCCTGGGGTGACTGCAGCATGCATTGGTCCATAATCCGCCAAAGTGATATTTGTTAGCCGCACGTTGCTGAAGCAGCATTTCCCCCTGGTCATTAAAAATAAAAATGCTGAAAGCACGGTGAAGTAATCCCTTCTCATGTGCTTCCATTTTCCCGGCAATGCCGGTTTTTTTTCCCGCATTATTTACAAGAATAACAAAATCATTTACTGCTTTCTTTTGTTTCATTACCATGAATATGAAAGCAAACTTAACAGCATTCAATGGAACTTGTTTTATCTTCAACGCGATAAATTTCAATTCCGATTTGACAATTCGGTTGTTTTCCATCAATACCTGAATAGTATCCCAACAATGAAACTGGACTTACTGGCTTTTGGCGCGCATGCCGACGATGTGGAATTATCGTGCAGCGGCACTTTAATGAAACACATTTCAGCCGGTAAGAAAGCCGGTATTGTTGACCTTACCAAGGGTGAGTTGGGCACACGCGGCACACCTGCCATCCGTGAGCAGGAGGCGCAGTCGGCGGCCCAGATTATGGGAGTGGCCATTCGCGAAAACCTTGGTATGCGGGATGGTTTTTTTGTGAATGATGAAATGCATCAATTGCAGGTTATTCGAATGCTCAGGAAGTATCAGCCTGAAATTGTGATAGCCAATGCAATTTACGACCGGCATCCTGACCATGGCCGTGCTGCGCAGTTAATCGAAGATGCTGTCTTCTTATCCGGCTTAAAAATGATCAGCACTTCGGATGAGGGTCATAGCCAGGACCCATGGCGCCCAAGAGTAGTGTATCACTATATCCAGGATCAATGGATAGAACCTGATGTAATCATTGATATTTCTGCTTTCGCTGAAAGGAAACTGGAAGCCATTCGCGCCTTTCAATCACAATTTCATGATCCTCAATCAAAAGAACCGGAGACGTATATTTCAAGACCCGGATTTATTGATAGTCTCATTTACCGGGCACAGGAAATCGGAAAAATGATTGGCGTGCAATATGGAGAGGGATTTACCACGCGGAGAAAGCCCGGGTTGGATAGCTTTTTCCATCTGAAATGAATTCTCAATACTCAATATTCAATTGATATTTCATCGCCGGTGAAACACCTTTCTGTTTTTGACGGGCGAAGCGTTTGTTGTACAACCGTAAACTAGGAAAGCTGCAACAACTCTTTCACTTCCGAAAACTTGCGTTTGGAGATATCGACCTTAGTTCCATCCTGCATTTTTACTTTATGGTCGGAGGTGATAGACACTACATACTTCCTGTTTACCAGATGGGCGCGGTGAATCCTGATGAAATGATGATCACTTAAGAGTTCGTCATATTCCTTTAACGTCCTGGAGGCAAGCACCGGAGACTTGCCCTTCATATGAAACCGGGTATAGTTTACTTCTCCTTCGCACCGGATGATGTCGTCGGTACTAAGCAGGTGCGTACCTTCTGTGGTATTAATAGCCAGCCGGAAATATTCGGGTTGCTTTATCTTATGATTGTGCAGGAAGTTACTGATCAGCTTTTCTGCATTTCGGGTAGTTTTGGTTTTGAACCGGTCAATAGCGTTTCTCAGCTCTTCAATCTGCAGGGGCTTCAGCAGGTAGTCAAGTGCGCTGAAACGAATGGCTTTTATGGCATATTGATTAAAGGATGTTATAAAGATGATTTCAAAATCAACCGGGTTAAGTTGAGCAAGCATTTCAAAACCACTCATATCGGGCATTTCAATGTCGAGGAATACAAGTTCCGGTCGAAAATTGCTGATGGCCTGCAATCCTTCGGTTCCATTTTTCGCTACAGCCAGCAACCGTATCTCCGGATTGTATTTATGGAGCAAGAGTTGCAACTGTTCTGTCGTAAAAGGATCATCATCAACAATTATCGCGGTTAATTCTTTCATGCATTGATCAGTTTGTGACTAATTCCTGCCTTACCTCTTCCAATGCTCCTGCGCAAAGTTGCATCAACTCATCCGCATCCGCTTTAATCCGGTTTTCACGATGGTAATTCGACTCAATGGCTTCAGCAAGTTTCTTGCCTTTAAGTAATCCGACTGAAGCCATTTGCGGTTTCATTACATGTACGGTTTTCCGTACAGTAAGGTAGTCTTCACTGTCCAGTGCAGCTTTTAATATACTCATCCTTGCAGGAATGAGTTCATTAAACAGTGCCAGGTATCTCCTGAGTTGCACCGGGTCGCCCGCAACCAATTCATGCAGATGTTCCAGGTTAATCCATTGGTATTGCTGAGGCAGCGTAACCGGTTCTGCTGCGTATTCTTTTTGATGCCGCTCCAAACCTGATACTTCCGGATATCTTTTCAGCAAGGTTGAAATACCTGTGAGCAATTCTCTTGCCGAAAATGGTTTTGGAATATAGGCATTCATACCTGCCTGCAGGCATTTTTCAATATCCGATTTAACCACTGATGCCGTGAGCGCAATGATGGGAATGTCGATATGCAGTTCATTCCTGATAATGTGTGTCGCCTGGTAGCCATCCATTTCCGGCATTTGAACATCCATCAGTATTAACTGGAACCGGGCAGAAGGTAAACGGGCCAGCACCTCCTGGCCATTGTTCACTACCTCCACCTTTACGTCCGGAATGTATTTCTTTAAGGTATCTGCAATCAGCAACTGATTGTATTCATTATCTTCCGCTACCAGGATGCTTGTTCCACTCAATGCTTCTCCGAGATCTTCTTCATAAATCAATTCCTGTTGTTGAAGCTGCTGCCATTCTTGTTCTGTTGCGATATCGAACGGTATGGTCACAGAGAACCGGGAGCCCTTTCCTTCTTCGCTTTTTACATCCATTTTTCCATTCATTAGTTCCACCAGGTTTTTTGCAATGGTTAATCCCAACCCTGTTCCTCCGTACCTTCTGTGTGCACTTCCTGTAGCCTGCGTGAAACTCTCGAAAATTTTACTCAATTGATCTGCCGGGATGCCCGTGCCGCTGTCCGTAACCGTGAATTGCAGTTCGCAGGAAGTGGCAGTAGTATGCGCGCTGCCCGTATCGTCACTCACAGATGCTATGTTGCTGATCGTTAATGCTACACTCCCTTTTTCTGTAAACTTCATGGCATTGCTTACCAGGTTAAGCAACACCTGGGTGATACGGGCTTCATCTCCTTTCACAAATGCAGGAACATCTTCAACCGAAACCTCCCAGTTAATTTTTTTCTCATCTGCTTTTAGCTGAAAGGTTTCCCTGATAAAACCGGCGGTATCACTGATCCTGAATAACGATTTTTCCAGATGCATCTTTCCTGCTTCCATCTTGCTGAGGTCCAGGATATCATTAATGAGTAGCAGTAAATTGTCTGATGATTTTTTGATGGCTGAGAGGTATTGTAAGCGCTTGTCTTCACGCTCTTCCTCAAACAGCAGGTTGGTAAAACCATGTATTGCATTCAATGGAGTGCGTATTTCATGGCTCATATTGGCAAGAAACTCTGATTTGAATTGCTCACTTTTTTCGGCCCGTTGCTGTGCCGTTTCGGCCCGTTGCTTTTCTTCCTGTATGATTTTATTCTGCAACTCCAGTTGCTTTGAAGTACGTTGTTTAAACTGATACCGGTTAAAAAATAAAAAGGCAAGCAATAGCAGCAAAGCAGCACTGCCGATAAAAATATTCTTTAATAGCCGTTGCTGCACGACTTCTTTTTCCTGCAGTTGTTTTTCCTTATTCAGTAATTCAATTTCCTTTTCTTTCTGCGTAAGGCTGAATTTGCGTTCCAGTTGTTTGGTTGCTTCGGTTTTTGCAATGGCATTGAGAGTATCATGCAGCGCAGTGTATTTCTGCAGGTAAATCCAGGCATTGCGGTAATCACCTGTTGCGGCGTAACAATCCGATAATCCTTTTAGCGTGTACTCCAGTTGATCGGGGTAATCAGCCGCCTCCAGTATACGCTCCGATTTTTTGTAACTCTCCAGTGCAGCAACATAGTCTTTTTTCATGAGTTGCACTTCTGCCAGGCCACCATATACACCCCCAACTTCCGAACCTTCAAATCCTAATTTATCGTAAACGGTCAGTGCGGTTCGGTAATAGTACAATGAACTGTCAATTTGTTTCATTTCGCTGAATTCATCTCCCAGACAGGAAAGTGCATAGGCCATTTCCGCTGAGTCATTATAATATATCGCCTTCTCCACTGCCTTTTTCATGAAGTAAACGGCACTATCATGCATACCCAATGCTCCATATGATTGGCCGGTATTGGCCAGCGCAAGCACCACACGCACATTTTCTTTTTGCCTGAAAAGGTTGTAGCCTTTTAACTCATACTCCAGCGATTTTTTATAGTCTTCCTGGTGAAAGAAAATGCCGGCAATATTGCTGTAGATAGCGGCCAGTATGGTGATTGATCCTGATTTTTCAGCAGCAGGAATGGCATTTTGAAAAAACAGTAAGGATTCTTCATAATTGCCTTTCATCAGTTCATGCACCCCGATTTGTGCCAGGCACTTAACCTCCCAAATTAAATTTCCGGCATCGCGGGCCATTGCTGCTCCACGCTCAAGGTAGATGCGGCTGGAGTCGTCATACGCAGTTTCAGCATAAGCTTTTCCCAGGGCAAAGCAACCTTTGTATATCGAAGCAGCATGTTTGGTTCGATTGGCAATTGCGACGCCTTCTTTTGCCATGGCAATGCTTTCTTCACGATCCAGGTTCAGCAATTCTTCCGAAAGCCGCATGACTATATAGGCACGTACAGTATCTGCCTCAGGATGTTGCTGCAAAGAAGTCCTTAAGCTGTCAATCAGCTTATTTTGTGCAAAGAGCAAACCGGAGCAGAATATGAAAAGACACAGAAATGCTGATGCACGGAAGAAAAATTTCATAAGTAAAAAGAGGTGTTATGGGTTGTATGGCATTCAGGCATATTCTAAGAAAGCCGGCAGTTGAAACTGGAACACGAAAACTGACCTGCTGTAAAATAAATTGTTCTGAATGAATATTCCGTTGTTTTTTTCATATGAATCAGACGCTTTTTGGTTTATGGCAACCTATCAGGCTGATATTTTGATTGCTGACATTTTTTGACGGGGTGTTTTTGCTGCCATTTAACGAATAATCATCCATCGTTCCCGCATAATAATCGGATTTGCTACCGGTGTTTTACGTACCTATGTTTGTGTCATCTAAAAACAATCCAACATGAATAAACTTTTCGTTTTGCTTATGGCGCTGGCAACATTCAGTAATGTTACTCTTGCGCAGAATACCTTTCCGGCAACAGGTGCTGCAGGTATTGGAACATCAACCCCCAATGCTGCGTCGTTGCTCGATATTACGTCCACAACCAAGGGCGTCTTAATCCCCCGTATGACGAAGGTACAACGGGATGCCATTGTTGCTCCTGTGGAAGGACTGATGGTCTACCAGACCAACAGCACACCTGGATTCTATTATTATGATGGTGATTCATGGGAAGCAGTAGCTCCTAAAGGGGCGACTAAGACGCTGGGAAACCTAACCGCTCCAACCAAAGTGGATATTGATTTGCTTCCTGCCACAGATAATACAGTGAGTATTGGTTCTTCTGCTGTTTCCTGGAAAGATGCAAATTTCGGAGGAAATGCAAACTTCGATGGCAATGGCTATTTTATCGGTGGGTTGAGTGTAGGTTCTTATTCAAATCAAACGGCCATGCTGGAAATAACACCGTCTTCCACTTCCGCTCTGCGCCTTAATCCTGCTTCAGCCGGGGCTTCTACAAGCGAAATGCAGCTGATGGAAACTACGGCAAACGGATTTAACTACGTAGGCTTCAAAGCACCTACCAGCATTCTGGCAAACAAGATATGGACATTACCCGCTGCCGATGGCACCAACGGGCAAGTGCTTTCCACCAATGGTGCCGGTGTATTAAGCTGGGTTACCGGAACCGGAGGTGGCGCGGAGACAGATCCGCAGGTAGGGACGGTAACCACGAGTTTTGTTCCCCGTTGGGATGGAGCGGCTTTAAGCACCGGAACAATTTATGATAACGGCACCAATATTGGTATTGGCTCTTCTTCACCGCTTGCAAAAGTGTATATCAGTTCCGATGCTTCCAGTACAACACCAAACCTGTGGATACATGAATCCGGTGGAAATGATGATACCCGCTTGAGGTTTACCTCAGTAGCCGGAGTTAGCAGAAACTGGGAGATCATTACTAAAACATCTAACACGCTTGAAACTGCAAACAAATTCAGAATCAGCCAGACCTACCTTGATCCGGTAGAGCTGGATATCAATACTTCCGATCGTTTCGTAATTGATAATGACGGACACATAGGTATAGGCACTTCTTTGCCTGAATCCCGATTGCATGTATTTCCCGGCTCATCGACTGAAACTCCGCTTACGGTTGATTCTTATCTGGGACTTCCTACACTTAGTGTAAGTGCAGGAGTATCTCCGGGAGTGTCTATAGGAACATCCGTAATTGCTCCTGAATTTGGATTAAGGGTTTTAGGACAATCAATTATTGGATCAAGCACGCTGACGCTTGATGGTACTTTCGATCTTGGGGTGGATGAAGATGCGTACTTCAAAAGCAGGGTAGCCATTGGTACAACTGCGCCCAATTCAACCTTGCATGTGAATGCTGCTGCCGGTGAAAATCCTTTGCGGGTGCAGTTAGACGGAACATCCAAGCTTTATGTGAATGCAACGGGCCAGGTTGCCGTAAATACGGCTGCGCCAACTGCGAATATGGAGTTGTCAGTTAACGGAGATACCTATTCCTCCAGCCAAATGTTTATCGGTGGTACATCCGGAACAGCAAAACTTAATATCGAAGGCGGCGATGGGGAAACAGTTTCTATTTTAGGTACTGCTCCCCTTATTAAATTAAAAGACGCTGCCAATAGTGATGTGTTTGTGCAGGCAAGTGGCAATAATCTCCGGATGGGAACACTATCAGGCAACAGTGCAGGTAAACTTGTTTTCCGTTTTAACGGCACAGACAGAAATGGTATGGATGTAAATGGAAATTTCGGCTTGGGTACCATCTCACCGTCTGCATTGTTTCACCTGAAAGGCACCAATGAAGTGATGCGCATTGAAGGAACTTCTCCATTTATTCAGTTCTACAATAGTACTACAGCAAAATCATTCATCTGGAGTACCGGTAACGATCTCAAAATTGGAATATCAACCGGAAACAATACCGGAAGGCTTATTCTGGGTACCGCCGGTGGTGGCGACCAGGTGTTTCTTGATTCTGACGGAACGGTGGGAATCGGTACCAGCGACACCAAAGGATACAAACTGGGTGTAGATGGAAACATCGTATGCGAAGAATTGAAAGTGAAGCTGAGCCAAAACTGGCCCGACTTTGTTTTTGCTGATGAATATCAACTTCCATTATTAAGTGAGGTAGAAAAGTCCATTCAGCTTAACAAGCACTTGCCCGGTATTCCTTCCGCTAAAGAAATTCATGAAGAAGGAATTAATGTGGGTGAAATGCAAAAGCTGATGATGCAGAAGATAGAAGAACTCACCTTATATGTTATTGATCTGCAAAAGCAAAATGTCGATCTCAAAGCAGAGGTGTCATCGTTACGTTCCACTTTAAAATAAACCCGATCATTTTTTCTTGCGGAAGTATCGATCAGGTAACGAAAAATAATTCATACTTAACGAATAATAAACAGATTTTCAAGCAGGTACTTTGCTTACTTACTTTCACACCTACAAAAACAAACTAACATGAAAAAAATATTCTTCTCTCTTATTGCGCTGGCAACATTCAGTAATGTTACTCTTGCGCAGAATACGTTTCCGGCAACAGGTGCTGCAGGTATTGGAACATCAACCCCCAATGCTGCGTCGTTGCTCGATATTACGTCCACAACCAAGGGCGTCTTAATCCCCCGTATGACGAAGGTACAACGGGATGCCATTGTTGCTCCTGTGGAAGGACTGATGGTCTACCAGACCAACAGCACACCTGGATTCTATTATTATGATGGTGATTCATGGGAAGCAGTAGCTCCTAAAGGGGCGACTAAGACGCTGGGAAACCTAACCGCTCCAACCAAAGTGGATATTGATTTGCTTCCTGCCACAGATAATACAGTGAGTATTGGTTCTTCTGCTGTTTCCTGGAAAGATGCAAATTTCGGAGGAAATGCAAACTTCGATGGCAATGGCTATTTTATCGGTGGGTTGAGTGTAGGTTCTTATTCAAATCAAACGGCCATGCTGGAAATAACACCGTCTTCCACTTCCGCTCTGCGCCTTAATCCTGCTTCAGCCGGGGCTTCTACAAGCGAAATGCAGCTGATGGAAACTACGGCAAACGGATTTAACTACGTAGGCTTCAAAGCACCTACCAGCATTCTGGCAAACAAGATATGGACATTACCCGCTGCCGATGGCACCAACGGGCAAGTGCTTTCCACCAATGGTGCCGGTGTATTAAGCTGGGTTACCGGAACCGGAGGTGGCGCGGAAACTGATCCACAGGTTGGTACTATCTCTACGCATTTTATTCCAAAGTGGGACGGAACCGCTTTAGTAACGGGTAATTTAAAAGACACCTTAACCAGCATCACCAATGGCAACTACAGTAAAAAGGGAAAAGTAACGATCTACCGTAACGGAGGTTTAATTGTGGATGATGGTGTTTCAGCAGTTCAGGGTGTCGGAACTACAAGTGTTGGTGGCAGCATTCTTTCGAAAGGATTTCTTGCTGCAAAAGACTTGAATGAGTTGGTAGATCAGGAATTTTTTCCTCCATTCAGCTCCAGCCTCGATCATGCAGGCGTATTGGGTTTCATCACCAGCAATGCAAGTTCAGATGGTTCAGCGGTGGTGGGTCTAAACTCCAGCACTGCCGGTACTTCCTATGGTTTATATGGCATATGCAACGGAACGGGAGCATTGAAATATGGCTCCTTTTCAAAAGCAGTAGGTGATGGTGGTGCATTCGGATTGAACTATGGAACTTATGGAGAGGCATCCGGCGCTGTTGCAAATTTTGGGGTATATGGAAATGCGGTGGCTACCAGTGCTTCCGTAAATACGTATGGTGTGTATGGTACTGCATCGGGTACAACGGGCTCTGTTTACGCCGGCTATTTTGCAGGCGATGTTTATGTTACGGAAAAGCTTGAGGTAAACGATTGGATCGATGTTGCAGATTCAATGCATGTAGCCAAAGCAATGGTTGTTGGAACAGCAGGTCGCCCCTCCGCGTATGAGTTTGCTGTAACCGGCGGCGCGGATGCATACATTGATGATAAATTATCTGTTAATACAACTACTGCAACCGCGCAGTTGAATGTAAGCGGCTCGAATGAAACGGTGTTAATAGAAGGAACAACTCCTTACATACGGCTTAAAGACGGGGCCAATCAAAGTGGTTTTGTACAGGCAAGTGGTAATGATTTACGCCTGGGCACCCTTTCAGGCAACAGTGCAGGTAAACTGGTATTTCGTTTTAACGGAATAGATAAAAATGGAATGGATGTGAATGGAAGATTTGGTTTAGGTACCATCTCGCCATCGGCTTTGTTCCACCTGAAAGGCACTGATGAAGTAATGCGCATAGAAGGCACTGCTCCTTTTATTCAATTCTATAATGGAGCCACTGCAAAATCATTTATCTGGAGCACCGGTAACGATCTGAAGATCGGAATATCAACCGGAAATAATACCGGAAGACTTATTCTGGGTACTGCCGGCGGTGGTGACCAGGTGTTTCTTGATTCTGACGGAACGGTGGGAATCGGAACCAGCGATACCAAAGGTTATAAACTGGGTGTGGATGGCAGTATCGTATGTGAAGAACTTAAAGTAAAACTCAGCCAGAACTGGCCCGACTATGTATTTGCTGATGATTACAAACTTCCTTCATTAAAAGAAGTGGAAAACTCCATACAACAAAATAAGCACCTGCCGGGCATCCCTTCAGCAAAAGAAATTCATGAAGAAGGAATCAATGTGGGCGACATGCAAAAGTTGCTGATGCAGAAAATTGAAGAACTCACACTTTATGTAATTGACCTGGAAAAGAAGAATAATCAGCTTGAATCAAAGGTGATTGCACTGGAGAACAAGTAGTAATACCTTTTCATCATTCATCATTTTTCTTTCAGGATTATAAAAATAAATAAACATGAAAAAGCTACTATTCCTCCTGGTACTCCTTTATAATACCGCAGTATCACAGGATCGCAATGCAATAAGATCCATCGTGCCTGAAAGCATGCTTTCAAACGATGAATTAAGATTTGCCAACAATACAATGGAGGATGGATTTGTCGGAGACCATTGGTTTGCTGAAGTTTATTTTAATCCGGAGGAAGCCGAGCTCGTATTGAATTTTCCAGACGGTTCCTCTGCAACCTGGGATAATAACATCGCAAAAGTACATGGTGTCGGCATTTATTCCTGGAGAGGAAAAACCAAAGACGGATTGGGCAGGGCAACGCTGGTATACAATAACGGGATGATTACAGGCAGGGTTTCTGTTAATCCGAGACTTACCTACCGGATACAGCCACTATCAGCAAACAGGCATATGGTGTACCGTGTAAACCCGGCAGCCGGCATAAGAGAAGAATCCAATGAGCATTATAAGATGATGTCAGATCGTACCTGGGTTCCTTCTGAAGAGATGCATGCTTCAAAAAGGAATGAACAGGAGGACGAAGCCATGAAGCTGACAGGCAATGATTGTTACATCCGCATCCTTGTGGGATTTGACAATGTAGCAGGCCCCAGCCTGGCCGATCCAATCGGTTTTGCACTGGAATGTATTGTGCTTTCCAACGACATCTATGCGCAAAGTGAGGTCAACTTCGAAGCAGAACTTGCCTATGCCGATATTTACCCCGATGCTGCATCCGAGGATATTGATGATGCACTGGCACAGTGGCAATTTGATCTTGATAATGGTTTCGACAATGTATTCAGTGACCGGGAGCAGTATGATGCGGACTTTTGCATACTCATCACTGAGAATTTCGACGGCGATTACGTTGGGCTTGCCGCAACTATTGGTGCCAGTTATAGCTCCGCTTTCTGCGTAGTGGAAGACGGTGCGGCTATTGACAACCTATCATTTACCCATGAAATTGGCCACCTCATGGGTGCACGGCATGATGTGTATGTTGATGGATCAGGCGATTACAACCATGGTTACATCATACACAGTGAGCAAGTGAGAACCGTAATGGCTTACAACACGGAATGTGAGGACAATGGATACGACTGCGATCGCATTGAGTATTTTTCAAATCCGGATATTGATTACAACGGAACCGGCAAAGCACTGGGTGATGCAGACGAAGCTCACAATGAGCGTGCGCTGGATGAGAATGAGGTTGATTTCAAAGATTTCGAACCAATCGTCACTAACAAAACATTTCTGTTTCCGGAATTTATTTCAGGTACCATTTATGGAAGCATTACTGCATCAAGTAGTATTCACAATGCAAGCAGCTACGAAATCAGTAATGGAGCGCAAGGGGTCTGGAGTGCGGGAGATGAATTGTACCTTGACGTAGGATTTGAAGTGGAATCCGGTTCGCAGTTCGTGGGTAAGATTGCAGGTTGCAATGCCAGCAAAATTGGAGAAACTGTTGA
The DNA here is from genome assembly GCA_964524035.1 of uncultured Bifidobacteriaceae bacterium. GTDB lineage: Bacteria > Bacteroidota > Bacteroidia > Chitinophagales > UBA10324 > JACCZZ01. Next base: position 17,651 of record CAZGBP010000009.1, on the reverse strand, counting down.
TGAATCTTTTGTAAATGGAATGGATGCAACTTTATTGATGAACGTCTTCCCTGATCCTGCAAGCAATGAAACCACGATCTCCTTTACATTGCCAGAAACGGCCCTGTTGCGTGGAATGCTGTATGATTTGTCGGGCAGAAACCTGCTCACTTTCATAAACAGCACGTTCGAACAGGGCACCCACCAGGTGCAACTGGATGTGAGTAAATTACCTTCCGGCACCTACCTCTGCAAAATGGATGCAGGTGCAATTCGTGAGGTGAAGAAACTGGTAGTGCAGCATTAACCTGAAATGGTTAAGCAACATGGATATTAACAGCCACGCAGGTACAGAAACATAAAAGATAAGGCAGGTATAATACAATCCTTAGTGCCTATGTGCCTTCGTGGCTTTAACCATTACAATAAAATTAGAAATAGCATTCTTAAAAGAAATCTGATATGAAAAATTTAATCACGATAGTATTGCTTCTGCTGATGATTCAAAATGTGAACGCGCAATCCTGTATCACCGTGCCGGAGGATCAGAACCCGGACAACTGTAATTACAATTTTTGTGGGCCTTACGATTTCTCCAAAGGCGTTTACCGCCTGCCGTATCCTGATGGTACGCTGGTACACTGCACCAACGATCATTTTAAACATTGCCCGAGGGGAGCATTGGATATGAGTGGTGCATCAGGTCAAAGTTCGTACAACGTTGTGGCATCGGCCGATGGATGGATTCGTGCCATCAATGATGAGGATTCGGAAGAATGTACGTGCCAGGGCGGTGATAACTGCGATAACAACTATGTGTGGATCGAACATCCTAATGGTGAATGGACCAAGTACACCCACGTACGGCAGAATAGTGTAGACGACCTCGGGCTTTCAGAGGGTAATTGGGTAACCAGGGGAACGGTAATCGGTAAGGAAGGCTCGGTAGGTTGTTCAACCGGCGACCATGTGCATTTTGAAGTGGCTGTACCTATTGATACCAATATCTTATTGTTCGATGAAGGTGGTGGATGGATCGACAACGATTGGGCAAGGAACCTCGTGCCTGTTTTTTGTGGTATCAGCGGAAATAAAATGGTGAGTGGCGGTGATTATTTTGCCTTCGACTGCTCTTCAGCTTGCAATACGAATCTGCCTGCTGTGAATTCAAGTTATGGTAGCGGAGTCTTCAAGGTATTTCTTGATAGTTATTCGCTGGAAAATACCCATGATTTTAAGTTCCTGTCCAACTCATCCGGCGAATTACATGCAGCCCATGAAATTATTCTGAATCCCGGATTTGAAGCACAGTCCAATGCGGTTTTTGCTGCACGAATCGGAGAATGTGATGAATCTGCATTAAAAGAAGCGCAGGAGCTTTTGGAAAACGCAATGCTTGATCTTCTGGAGTTAAATATTTTTCCAAATCCTGCCGCTGATCTTTTGACGCTGGAAATGAAATTGAAATCTGCTGAACCTTACACCTTGATGATACGGGATATGGCAGGCCGCACACTGTTACTGCGTGACCAGGTTTCTGCTGAAAGCAATTTCATTCAAGAGTCATTTTCAGTCAGCACTTTTGCCGATGGAATGTATGTAATTGAACTGCAGCAAGGCGCAAAGAGATGGATAGAGAAATTTATGGTGCAGCATTAAGGATTGTCAGGATGTGATCAGGGAGTTCCACATAATATGACTGGTCAATTGAACATTGTGAAACATTTTTCTTTTGAGGGGTGTACCATAAAATGTGCTTCCTGGTAATAAGGTTGTTAATCGCAAACCCGCTACAAAGTAGTCTTGGCGGGTTTGCTTCTTGACGCTGATTATTAACCTTTTCAGAATGCACGAATGGCCGTACACCCCTTTTCAGTATCAGCAACCTGAGCCGGGAGAATAGTTGTATTTTGTTTTCCTGTCAAACTACCAAGCACCAATGTTTAAAGCCTATTGCTGGATCATCACGGCATACCTCGCTGCCTTTTTCGCTGCATTTATTTTTATCCGTTATGTTCAATCAGGGCAATCATTACTTCTGCAAACATTTTATGCTGATGTAATCGCCGCAGCCATCATTTTCCTTTTCTCATTATTTTTCAGGAATGCCAGCTTCTATGATCCCTTCTGGAGTGTAGCTCCCTTTGTAATCTGTCTCTTTTGGGTTGGTAGTAGTGACTCAGAATATTTTTGGAGAAATACTTTTTTGCTTACATCATTTTTTGTCTGGGGAGTAAGACTTACTTCCAATTGGGTTAAAGGCTGGAAGGGTTTGCAACATGAAGACTGGAGGTACGGAGCATTAAGAAAGCAAACCGGGAAATGGTATCCCCTGGTAAATTTCTCCGGCATCCATTTCTTCCCTACAGTAATAGTTTTTCTTGGAATGTTGCCTGCATACTATTCCATTATGCATGCTGAAAAGGAAATCAGTTACCTCGATCTTATGGCATTATGCTTATGCATCACTGCGACATTAATTGAATACTATGCAGATGAACAGCAAAGAGCTTTCAGGCTTAACAGGAAGGAAGAAAAGGAGTTTTGTCAATCAGGTTTATGGAAGTTTTCACGTCATCCTAATTATTTCGGTGAAGTGCTTTTCTGGTGGGGAATATACTTGTTCATTTTAAGTGCGAATCAAGTGTTCTGGTGGACAATCATCGGCCCGATCGGCATGACCATCATGTTTTTGTTTATCAGTATCCCTATGATGGAAAAACATCTGCTTGAAAGGCGCCCAGCCTACAGCAACTATCAGCGCAACGTATCCTCCCTGATCCCCTGGTTTCAAAACAGGAAGCATCTCTGAATTTTCTTAATCAAAAAAAATGGCGAAGGAAAAATCTTCCCTCCGCCATTCAAACAATCTTCAACTTCCGACTAACTACTTCCGACTTCCGACTATCTACTTCCGGCTATCTCAACGCTTAACAATTTTCTGCGTCATCACCTTCCCCTCAGCCACCACGCTTACAAAGTAAATACCGGGCGATAAGGAGGCGAGATTCAAATCCTGTTGAAACATGCCATCTGCATTTTCATTCAAAATAATTCCGGTACTTTTTCCATTAATGTCTTTCACTTCAATGGTGAGCGCTCCTGAGACTTCCAGTTGAATATGAAGTACGTCATTAACCGGGTTTGGATACACTTTAATTGAAGCAGGAATGGTATTACCTGCCGTCTTCATGCTGTTTCCTAATGCAACGGCAATGTTTTTAACGGCAACTCCATATCCAATCATACCCAATGAAGTTACCGTTCCGGTTGCCACATCTACGCTGTACAGCAGGTCATTTACGCTGCTTCCGGTGTTGGCCGCCAGGTAAGCAATATTGGTATTACTTGCCATCTCTGAATAAATATCCATATCAATACTCGGGTCAACGGTATTCACCATAATTCCGGATGCACCAATTGAAAGCAGTGTACCATTGTTCGGTGGATTTTGCGTGCTTAAGAAATTCAGAATATAATCATAGTCGTAAAGCGTGGTAGTAACTGAACCGGCAAAGCTGTTGGTGTAGGCAACGGCATTCACATTGGGATCAGCGCCAAAATTGATATCTCCGGCACCATAGTTCAGGTTCAGGTCGGTAAAGGAAATTGCACCAGTTATCGGGTCGAGCCTGTAGTTCATATTGTTAGCGCTCACCACCCTGATCTTATCTACCGTGGGGTTGAAGTCAAGTCCCACCAGGGTACCACCCAATGATAGAATAGTTGGTGTGGTATTCACGATAGTCGTTACCCCTGAGGTGGTATTTACTTTGTACAGCTGTGATTCTCCATTGGCGGTGTTATATCCCAATACAAATAATTCGCCTGTTGCCGGACGGAAATCTGCACCTGCTATTGACTGGCCTGTGGTGATGCCGGTAATAGCTACCTGCGTTCTCACATAGGTTGGGTTGTCTGAGTCAAATGAAATAAGATGGTTGTTTGCGGTTATCGCATAAATAAGATTTCCCGTTACCGGGGTAAGCGTCCGGTCGATAAACACAGCCAGGTCAGAAACAGGAATTCCTCCCCCGATATAACCCAAAGCGGTAACAGCACCGGTAGTAAGATTCAACGAAAACAACATATCCTTTTTGTCCATTTTCACATTGGCACTTAAATAGGCTTTGTTAGTCAGTGTAGACGGATCAAAATATACGTCCATATCCAATGTAGGATCGCCTTTGCTGATTTCAATGCCAAGACTTCCCACGGTAACCAATGTTCCGTTATTCGGAGGGTTTTGGGTTGAAAGCGTTGACATCCGGTAATCCACATCATACAGCGTTGTGGAAGTAGCTCCTGCATAGCTGTTTGTGTAGCCGACAGTAGCAATGCTGGGGTTGGTTCCTGCAGCCACATCGCCGGCTGCATAGTTCAGTTTAAGATCGGTAAAGCTGATAGAACCGTCGATTGGATTCAAACGGTAGTTGAAATCCTTGGTGCTCACCACCCTGATTCTGTCAACAGTCGGATTGAAATCAAAACCTATCTGCAGTTTTTTATCTTCAGCAGCCAGCCCCAGGTTAAGCAGTCCCGGGCTATTAACCGCAGTCGCAACTCCGGTTGACAGGTTAAGGGTGTACAATTGGTAATGCATGGTCGTTTTGTTGTAACCAAAGGCGTAAAGTTGCCCGGTTAGCGGACGAAAATCCATGCCTTCAATATTCTGTCCCGATGTAATGCCGGTTACAGGCACCGTACTTAACAAGGTCGTGGGTGCAGTGGCGTCAAACGAAATCAGGTTATTTCCGGAAAGCGCGTATGTCAATTGTGCTTTGCTTTGAAAGCCACTCAGCATGTATAAACCAATCAACAATACAATGGATAATTTTCTCAATGCTGTTTTCGTTACACAGGAGAAATGTGTTACCTTTCGGTTACCGGGGAGTGAGGATTTCTGTTTCATAGGTTTTTGTTTTTAGGTTTCGGAAAAATTTAAAAGCACCTACGAAAAGGAATCCCTTCCCGGTTTTTTATTGAATGAATTAATTTTGATTTCACAATCTGCTCCAGGCAAACAGCATGGAGATCTGATCATGCTGATAAAAATGCTCACCGTTTATTAGTTATCAAATGGAACTATTGTCAAAGCTCTCGCCGGCTGAAACGTTGCTGCTCCTTAGGCCATTTGAATCGCGCCTGCGTGATTTTATGAAGTTTACGTTAATGGACCTGATCACCAGGCAGGAAGTGCAACTGATCAACTACGATCAGCATCCGGTGCAGGGAAATGTCACCCTGGCTTTCGCTTATGTAATCGCGGGAAGAAACCTGAAAAAGCGTGATCCTAAGTTGCATGAAATGATTTTTCTCTATCCGTTCTATAAAAAGCCAAAAGCTAAGATCCTGTTCAGCCACTATATTCAAATGGCATTCAAAACAGCGAAAGGGGAGGAACACTTCAAAAAGAGATTGCTGTTCGACGGCGATCTTAAACCTTTGATCCGTATCGGATTCTGGCAACGCATGCTCGGTTCTGTGGCCCTAAATAAGGAAGGTGAGAAAAGGAGTGGAGAGATCATCAGGCATTTTAATTACCTCGATAAGGAATTGCCGGTAATGATGAAGCATCAACCGGAGAAGGCCAATGAGTTAATTAACGAGATCAAAGGCAACCTGCTGTTGTTGAATGCCCTTAAGTTTGAACTGCTTGAGTTGCTGGGGCGTGAAATCGCCAGGGTAGAAGATGAACTGAATGGTGATGTATAGAAACGGTGCCGTCCGAATGGTGAAAGTCAAAAGAAATCCTTTCCCTGTATTTGCTGCAAGAAAATCAGGCAGCCCTTCGCTGACCAATTACAATCATCTGTTGTGTTCCGGTCACTCTGCCTGAATGGCGAATGCCGGGTGTAATCGAAATCAAATCACCGGCCCGGTGCTGAGTTGATTTTCCATCGATGTGCATTTCGCAGGTTCCCGAACAAACCAGTAAATATTCAAGATGGCCGGTATGCAGTTCTTCTTCCACAACGTCTCCCGGATTGCCGAATACTACATAGGTATAATAATCTTCATTACCCGGAAGTTCAACCATCATTAAACCTGCTGCGGCTGCCGGTGGGGTAATCTGGTGTTGATGGAGATAGTTCAGCCAGTCGCTGCTGCTGGAGTGTTCATCCAACTTTGGCGGAAAGCTGTCCTGAGCTTCGGGCGCCTCTTCAACCTCAATCGAATCGAATATCCTTTTTTTGAGATTTTCCTTCGGGTTCGCAGCGGTGTAAGCTATGGCATACTTAGCCAAAGCATCGTGTACCGCCGTAATTTCTTCCCTCAACTCCTGGCTGTCGTTAGCCATTGATTCTACCAACAGCCGTTCGTCATCGCTGGCAATACCCAGGCAATACAGTTCCACTATTCCCGATTCAATTAATTCCTTTGCAGTCATTGGTGCTGGTATGCTTTCGTATCATGATTACTTTAATGTAAAGAGATCAAATACAGAAATTGGAAGGTTGCCCTGTACTATTCATCAAATCACTTAAAATAATCAGCGGCGCAAAATTAAAACATTTCATCGAACCATCCTGATGTGCCAATAAACGAGTGTATGACAAATTGTATTTCTCAGCGATAAAATAATATAAGCGCGAAGACGCCAAGACGCAAAAAAACGCAGCATATTGAGCCTTTGTGATTTTCTTCGCGACTTCGCGTCTTGGCGCTAAAAAAGCAAGGCGTTAAGGTAAACGCTACAGCATTAAGCGCTATTTGTCATACGACCCGATAATCAGCACTAGGTACCCATATAGCTACCAATACTGCTAATGCCTTTTCAACAAAAAAACAGGCACCCGGTCAGTTCCCGGCATGCCTGCTTTTTTGTTGTACGGTTATGTATTACTTTATTCTCGTCATCACCATTTCCATCGTTTTCCTTTCTTTGCCATTCTTCGTTTCATACATTTCCATCACATGTGTATTTTCATCTTTAATGATGTAGACCTCACGCATGGGAACTTCTTTTCCCGAAACAGGATCAACACCCATTCCTTTGTATTCCACCCCTTTTACCTTATCCTGCCATTGCCCTTCCATATACATCATGCCGGTACCCATGTTATCTATCCAGCTGCTCACGTATTTTTTGGTTGCATTGTCATATCCAAGGGTTGAAGTGCCTTCAAACGGCATATCCATCATCATACCGTTAAAACGGCTCACAAGGTAGCGTCCGCCAAGTATCATCTCGCTTTGTACCCTGGCTTCCATTTCCATAGGAGGCTGAGTTGCGTCCATCCACATTTTGGTGGCAGCTTTCCAGTTTCCGACCGTAGTTCCCATTTGCTGATGTTCTTTACCCGGAGTCATATAGTTTGTCCAGGCTTTCATGGCTGCATCCATTTCAGCATTTTGCGCGTAGCTTGAGTTGGTAATGATCAATGCAGTAATCAGGAGCAGGATGGTTGTTAGTTTTTTCATGGTTAGTTAAATTTTGCCCTAAAATACATAAAAAAACATATTTAAATTAGGTGATCAAAACATTGCGGGATCAATTTGTATTTTTTATGAGTTTATTATGGTTGCCTTTTTTGAAACCACGGAGTATACGGAGGGGGAGTCGCGTCAGACAGGATCTATAGGTATTTTTCTTTCTGTTCTTTGTGGTAGCCATTTTTGAAACCACAGGGCACTGAGGGGCAGTCCCATCAGACAGGATTTGCAGCAGTATTTTCTTTTGTTCTTTGTGGTTGACATTTTTGAAACCACAGAGTACACGGAGGAGGAGTCGTATCAGACAGGATTTGTAGCTGTATTTTCTTTTGTTCTTTGTGGTTACCATTTTTGAAACCACGGAGTACACAGAGGGGGAGTCGCATCAGACAGGATTTGTAGCAGTATTTTCTTTTGTTCTTTGTGGTTGTCTTTTTTGAAACCACAGAGTACACGGAGTTAGAATGACTTTATGTTATCTGTGAACATTCTTCTCTGTGCTCTTTGGTTTTATTTCTCTGTGTTCTCCGTGTTTTCAATACTCTGTGCTCTCCATAGTTTCCTTTCTCTGTGCTCACTATGATTACCTTTCTCTGTGTTCTCCTTGGTTTTATTTCTCTTTGTTCTCCGTGCTTTCCTTTCACTGTGCTCTCCATGATTTCATTTCTCTGTGCCCTCTATGGTTACCTTTCTCTGTGTTCTCTGTGCATTCATTTCTCTGTGCTCTCCGTGGTTACCTTTCTCTATGGTTACTCAAGCGTTTCCACATTAAAAAAAGTATTACAATCAAACTTCATTCAGAAATCTAAACCTGGTTATCCCAAAGCAGATTACATCCTCTGATATCACTGTGATCCGTTCTGCCAAGCGTTTCGAACGTGCCATCTTCAAAGGTCTTCCCCAGGTCTGAGGTGGCAATAAATGCGCAGGAATCGAGGTTGGCCAAATCAATTATGTTGATGGCGCCAACCATGTTTGTTCCAAGAAGTTGCAACGGATCATTCACATCACGAATCAGAATCTTCATCCACGGCGGTGTATGAAATCGGCCATCTTCCATCATATAAGCCTGTGATAATAATTCAGTCATCCCGTACTCACTGTAAATGGTTTGCACACCAAAGGCCTGTTTCAAAACATCATGCAGCGCCTTCCGGGTCAGTTCCGCTCCACGGCCCTTCATACCGCCGGTTTCCATTACGCGGGTATGTTTTAAAGGGATTGGATATTTATTTGCGAAATCTAACAGTGCAAAACTGACTCCGGTCAGCAAAGTTTTTTGTTGTGATTTTTCCAGCAAAACCAGCGTGTTGAACAACGTTGCATATTCGTTTAGAAAAAAGCCATTCAGCGGATGGTTCGATTGCAAGGCAAGTTGGGTGGCCATGAATACGAGGGAGGAATCCTGCCTTTCCAGGTAAGATGGCAGCAATGCGAGCAAACAGTAATCTGCCGGATCGCCAAAAAATTGGTGAAAGCATTTCGTGAAGCTGTTTTCATATATCGAAAGATCAGTGATATAGTGACGGCTGGTTTGTGACCCCGTAGTACCGCTGCTGCTGAATATTCTTTGTATTGCACTGTCGCCTGTAACTACTTTATGGCTTTTATACAGTTCAACCGGAAGGAAAGGTATTTGTGAATAATGTAACACAACTGACGGATCAAAATGCATCAGGTTACAGTACTCCCGGTATACCGAGTTGTTTTGGTATTGGTAATGGAAGATCTCCAGGCATAGTTCGTTGAATGCTTCCGGGGACACAACAAACAATTGATCCAGTAAGGCAGCGCGATTCAGCATAACATTACCCGTTTCCATGCGTTAAAGCCCGACTTTGAAGCCGCAAAGAAAAGATTTTATAATTTCGAAGAATCATGAAGTACCTTTTATTCATCACAGCAGCCTTAACGTCCCTTTTTACTGCCTGCCTGAATCCTCCGGAATATCCGGTTGAACCGATAATCGTATTTGACTCTATTTCAAAAACGTATGTAAAAGGGCTTCCTTCATCTGATTCTATTACGTTTGTAATCTCCTTCACCGATGGCGATGGCGACCTCGGTGCCTCCAGTTCCGATACCCTGCCTAACTTGTTTTTTAAAGACAGCCGTACCGGATTTATCAATGCATTTCAATTCCCAAATGTAACACCGGAAGGAAACGTAAAAGACATCTCCGGAACGATCAGTTATGTTTTTACGCCCTTTAGCTGTAACCCTGGAAAACTGATCGATACGTTCTACTATACTATATTTATTGATGACCGCGCCGGTCACCGAAGCAATGAAGTAACCAGTCCGGTTGTTATCTGCGATTGCAATTAATGGATGCTGTGCATAGGAAGGGTAGTGGTTATCAATCAATGATTATTGAAAATTGGATATTGAATATTGAGTGTTGAAATTTTCAATTTTCAATTTTCAATATCCAACACCCAATTTTCATTTATCATACTACAACAACCTGTTCTTCCTCCATTTCGTATGCGACTTAGCCAGCGCTTTTTTCCCAGCCAATGGTTCGCCTGTTACTTCGCCGGCGCCGGCAAGAGAGGCACCCAGTAAAGCAACAATCTCTTTCTCTCCCGCATCTTCCGGCTGCAATTGAATGCTGTCGGTGTTAAAATATTTAGGAATGAAACCGGTATCAAAATGTCCGCTCAGGAAATCCGGATGTTCCAACACCCACTTGCCAAAAGTGAGTGTCGTTTGCACACCGGTAATCTCATACTCATCAATGGCACGTTTCAAACGCTCAATGGCTTCACCGCGGTCTTTGCCATGTGCGATCAGTTTAGCCAGCATCGGGTCGTAGTAGATGGGGATGTCCATGCCTTCTTCAAATCCATCATCTACCCGCACACCCGGACCTTGTGGCCTGCGGTAGGTTTTCAGCTTGCCGATATCCGGTAAAAAATTATTCATCGGGTCTTCTGCACAAACACGCAGTTCCATGGCATGCCCGTGTATTTTTAAATCATCCTGCGTAAAGCTCAGCTTTCCGCCACGTGCAATCTTAATCTGTTCTTTTACCAGGTCGAGGCCGGTGATGAATTCCGTTACCGGATGCTCTACCTGCAACCGGGTGTTCATTTCCAGGAAATAATAGTTGAGTTTATCATCAACCAGGAATTCCACCGTGCCAGCATTGTAATAGCCGCAGGCTTTGGCAAGTGCAACCGCACTGTTACCCATCCTTTGCCGCATTTCTTCTGTCAGTATGGAAGAAGGCGCTTCTTCAATGAGCTTTTGATGCCTTCTTTGAATGGAACATTCCCTTTCAAAAAGGTACACCACATTACCATGCTGATCGCCCAGTATCTGAATCTCAATATGGCGGGGAGCCGTCACATATTTCTCTATAAATACAGAGCCATCTCCGAAAGCTGCCTGCGCTTCGCTGATGGCGCGGTTCAGTTGTTCTTCAAACTCCTTTTCATTTTCTACGGTGCGCATGCCTTTGCCACCACCACCGGCCGAGGCTTTGATCAGCACCGGATAACCGATTTCAGCGGCAATCTTTTTTGCTTCAATGATCCCGGCAATCGGTTGTTCGGTTCCGGGTACCAACGGAACATGGTGCTTCTTTGCTGTTTCCTTGGCAGCGAGTTTGCTGCCCATCAGTTCCATGGCTTCCGGGGAAGGCCCGATAAAAATGATTCCCGCATCTCTCACCTGCCTGGCAAAGGCTGCATTTTCACTCAGGAAGCCATAGCCGGGATGTATGGCATCGACCTTTAATTGTTTGCAGACCTCCAGGATTTTGTCGCCACGCAGGTACGACTGACTGGAAGGTGGTGGCCCAATGCACACTGCTTCATCGGCATACCGGACATGTAAGGCATTGCGGTCGGCTTCTGAATAAACTGCAACGGTTTTAATACCCATTTCCTTTGCAGAGCGCATGATCCGAAGGGTTATCTCGCCCCTGTTGGCAATCAGGATTTTCTTCATGGCTGAAAAATAGTGAATGAAAAATTGAAAATGGATGACAATTTTACCTGTTTAGTAATCCGGCTGCTCACAGGAGCAGGTTTCTCAACTCCGGCCACAAAATTGGCGGGGACGTAGGTCATAAAAGTGGGAAGAACTACCGAAAGAAGTTCTACAGAAAATTTAGCGACTACTTTTGTTCCGATTTAATGCATTTTGACAACGGTATAGACCAAATTGAATATTGATTATTGTGTGTTGAATATTCAATATTCAAATATATAATATTCAATAATCAATAATCAATATCCAATATTCATTTTCCGGGCAACCACCATCACCTTAACCCGATTTACAATCTTCTTCACTACTTTCGCCTTATGTGGCAGGAAGTGCGGGCTCTCATCTTAAAAGATATTACACTGGAATGGCGGCAACGTTATGCTTTCAGCGGAATAATGCTCTACCTGGCCGTTACCATCTTCCTGGTGTACATCAGCTTTATTGAAATGGAACCGGTAGTATGGGTCACCCTGTTCTGGATCATCCTGCTTTTTACGGCGGTAAATGCAGTGGCTAAAAGCTTTATGCAGGAAAGCAGTGGCCGGCAGCTTTATTACTATTCAATTGCACATCCGCGGGCTGTAGTTCTTGCCAAGCTGATCTATAACAGTGGCATGATGTTGCTGCTGGCTACAATTGGAATGTTGCTTTATACGATGGTAAACAAGAGTCCTGTCTCGCAGATATCTTATTTTGTATTGGTGGTTTTGCTGGGCAGCGTAAGTTTTGGTTTGGCCTTTACTATGATGTCGGCCATTGCTTCCAAAGCCAATCAGAGTGTGGCGCTGATGGCTATTCTCAGTTTGCCATTTATTATTCCGGTTTTATTGCTGCTGATTAAACTCACTCAAACAGCATTGCTCAATCATGTGGAGTTTTTTCCATTGCAGGATTTTGTATTGTTGTTTTCGCTCGATGTTATCATGGTGGTAATGGCGGTTTTATTATTTCCTTATCTTTGGCGCGAATGAAATCAAAGGTGCCAAAAAACCTTAAAGTTGCCATTCATCTTAACCTGGCAACACTTCTGGTAAATAAATTTGCCATCGCTAAATGAGTCTTAAACGAAACTGGTGGAAAGGGCTTTGCATTTTGCTGGTAATTTATACCATCATTGCAGGTTTCCTGGTGCCTTCACCGGCATTGCCGATCTTGCATGAGTCTATCCGCAATCTTTATTTCCATGTTCCGATGTGGTTTGGCATGACGATACTGCTGTTTATTTCCATGATTTACAGCATAAAGTACCTGTCGAACAGCAGCCTCCGTTCCGATATTTATGCCGTTTCCGCAGCACGCATTGCCTTACTTATGGGGGTGCTGGGTATCTTGACCGGCATGCAATGGGCACGCACCACCTGGGGCGCCTGGTGGGTGAATGATCCGAAACTGATGGGTGCTGCAGTGGGTATGCTGATCTACCTGGCCTATTTCGTACTCCGGAATTCTATTGACGATATAGACAGGCGTGCCAGAGTCTCTGCCGTTTTCAACATCATGGCATACGCTATCTTCATTCCAACCATATTTATTGTTCCCCGCTTAACCGATTCGCTACATCCCGGCAATGGCGGCAACCCCGGCTTTTCAACCTACGACCTGGATGGTGCCATGCGCTGGGTCTTTTATCCTGCCGTTCTTGCCTGGACCCTGCTGGGCGCCTGGATTATGACGCTGGATGCCAGGCTAAAGGTGATCGAGCTTAAACTTGCTGCAGGCAACAATATACTGGTGTCGTCACCTCAACCTAAGACGGTTGTTGATTCAACAGTTTCCTGATACAAACAAAACCATGAAATACTATTTGCTGACTGCCATACTGTTTTTTGTGAATACGCTGCTGCTGCAGGCACAGGGTAACAGCCTGGATCAGGAGGCAGCGAATTTCCTGAGGCAATCGGGAAAATTATATGTAGTGATTACCATACTCGTTACTATATTTGCCGGCATCGTTATTTTTTTAATATTCCAGGAACGTAAAATCTCTAAACTCGAAAAAAAACTTAAAGACAACGAAAAACCATGAAGAAGGAATCTCAGAACGGCCACAGCTTTTTTCAGAATGTAGAACGTTACTTCGATAAAGCAACCAATTACCTCAGTTATGATCCGGGATTACTGGCCCAGATTAAAGCTTGCAACAGCGTTTACCAGATGCGTTTCCCGGTTTTGGTTGAAGATAAAAAGACGGGCAATAAAAGTGTGGAAGTGATTGAAGCCTACCGGGTGCAGCATTCGCAACACAAGGTGCCTTGCAAAGGAGGCATTCGTTTCAGTCCCGATGTAAACCAGGATGAAGTGATGGCGCTTGCAGCACTCATGACATATAAGTGCGCCATTGTAGATGTTCCGTTCGGTGGAGCGAAAGGCGGAATACGGATCGATAAGAAAAAATACAGCGACGATACCCTCGAACGCATTACCCGTCGTTATACTACGGAACTGATCAAGAAAAATTTTATCGGCCCTGGTATTGATGTACCGGCCCCGGATTATGGTACCGGCGAAAGGGAAATGTCGTGGATAGTGGATACCTATGTTGCCTTTCACCCGGGAGAAATAAATGCGTATGGTTGTGTAACCGGAAAATCAATTCCCAATGGCGGCGTGCGCGGGAGGAGGGAAGCTACCGGACGTGGCGTCTATTTCGGTATCCGGGAAGCCTGCAACATAGCGGAAGATATGAAGAAACTGGGACTGACAACAGGCATAGAAGGAAAGCGCATTTCAGTACAGGGATTGGGCAATGTGGGCTACTATTCCGCCAAGTTTTTTGTGGAAGCCGGCGCAATCCTCGTTGGCGTTTCGGAAATCGATTGTGCGTTGATGAATCCAAAAGGAATGGATCTCGAGGATATTATGAAGTGGAAGAGTGAAAAGGGGAGCCTGCTTACCTATCCCAAGGCCAAGGTGGTGAAGAACCCTGGTGCCGGCCTTGAGGTAGATTGCGATATCCTGATTCCTGCAGCGTTGGAAAGTGTTATTACCGAAGAAAATGCACCAAGGATAAAAGCTAAGATTATTGCGGAGGGCGCTAATGGCCCCTGCACGCCGGGTGGAGAAGATATTTTGTTGAAGAAGAATGTGCTCATCGTTCCTGATATGTTTCTGAATGCCGGTGGTGTTACGGTATCTTACTTTGAATGGCTGAAGAACCTGTCGCATGTTCGTTTTGGCCGCATGGACAAAAGGTTTACCGAGAATACCAATAAGATATTTGTGGATCAGATTGAGCGCGTAACCGGTCAGACGCTTGAATCAGGCGCAAAAGTATTGCTTGAACAGGGCGCTGATGAAGAAGATCTCGTCAACAGCGGATTGGAAGACACGATGATCAATGCCTATCAGCAGGTGAGGCAGGTATGGAAGAAACATTCGAAAATTAAAGATATGCGCACAGCCGCTTTTGTACTGGCAATAGATAAAGTGGCCTCTTCTTATACTACACTTGGTATCTGGCCATAAACTATTTCACTTAGATGAATCTGGCAAAGCCGCATTGATTTTTCGATGCGGCTTTTTTATATGCCGGATGATATGGGTTACCTATCAGATTAACGCGCGAGTATTGTTGAAATATTTGGTGGTATGGAACTGTTCCTCACAAAGAGATAATGTTTCCATTGGATTATTCTTCTCGCAAAGGTCGCCAAGCGCGCAAAGAAAAACTGCTCCATGCAAAGCTCTGC
>CAZGBP010000009.1:0-2447 GCA_964524035.1 uncultured Bifidobacteriaceae bacterium | reverse complement strand
TTGGATTATTCTTCTCGCAAAGGTCGCCAAGTGCGCAAAGAAAAACTGCTCCATGCAGAGCTCTGCGAACCTTGCGTCCTTTGTGTGCCAGTTTTAAAATTCCATTATTGATATCACATCATGAGCAGCTACTATTTGGTATGCACTCCGTTAATATACCAGGCAGTTGAGATGGCTGTTGTTCAACAAAGATGGGCTAAATCCCCGGGCATAATCGCAGGAGTATAGGATAGGCACAACTATTGGACATCAGCATAAAAGCTCAATTTATTTGCCGGATGATAATGACTTGAGATCAGGAAATGATTACTGTAAATCATGTGTTGAGCAGATCATAAAGTGTATACAGATCGTGAGCATCTACGAGTAATGGATATTAACTTGAATCTGCGCGAAATTTTTTAGATAAGAAGTGCTCTTTTTCTAACCAGCCTATCCGGCGCTCAGGAAGTTAACTGCGGCTTCCCCAAACGCTGCAGGTGAATAATATGAGCCTGCAAAGCCTTCAGCATCGTCGGATATTCAATATACTTCACATTGAACTGTGTACAGGTTTCTTTTACCATTTCGCTGATCTTCGGATAATGGATATGGCTGATTTTTGGAAAGAGATGATGTTCTACCTGGAAATTCAATCCGCCCAGCAACCACGAAACCAGTTTACTCCTGGTAGCAAAATTGGCAGTAGTAGCAACCTGGTGCAATGCCCATTCCTGATCTACTTTTTGGGTTGCAGGATCCGCATTCGGAAACTCCGTTTCACTTACAATATGTGCCAGTTGAAAAACGATGGCCATAAACAAGCCACAGACAAAATGTATAATTAAAAAACCAACCAGCATCTTGACCCAGCCTGCCGTGAGTACCGGAAGGATCAGGAATAAGGAAACATAAAACAGTTTAGATCCCCAGAAGATGATATGTTCTTTCAGTGATAAATTGTTTTTTGTCATGCCATCTGTAATTCTTCCTGTAAAATATTTGTTGAAGTCCTGGTAAAAAACCCAGGAGATATAAGTAGCACCGTATAGGACAAACCAATAGAAATGCTGAAAACGGTGAATCCAATACAAAGGCTGATTATCATGCAGCCGCATAAGGGGACCCACTTCAATATCTGAATCAAGGCCTTCCATATTCGTGTAGGTATGGTGTGAAATGTTGTGCTTCAGCTTCCAGAAGTAAGAACTGCCTCCGAAAAAATTCAAAGAATGCACTGATAAGTTATTTACCCATTTATGACTGGAAAAACTGTGGTGGCCGCCTTCATGCATAATATTGAATCCGACAAGTGCCATGCTGAGACCTAGTAACATGCATAAAAGCAAAGAGATCAAAATACCCGGTGTAAAAAATACCAGGATCACATACAAAGCCAATGTAACAAGAGCCTGCAAAATACCTTTCAGGTATACCCTGCTATTTCCGGTTGGCCGTAGCTGATTACTGTCGAAATAGGCATCCACTTTTTCTTTTAAGGTCTTGAAAAAGGGACTGGGGTTGTTCTTAAAGGTGACTTTGGGTATCGACATAGTCAGGTTAGGTGATTTTATTGTTACTGGTGTAAGCTATGCGCAATGCAAACCTGCTTACGTATCTGGTTAACTAAATGAAAGCTGATTGAGCTGAATGAAACTCAAGAGAAGCAATCAGGAAAGGATTTACGCGAAAGCCCGTCTCTGAAGGACAGCGGCTGTATTAACAGGGGTGCAAGGTAATTGTTTTATGATGAGGTTATGCACCAGTTCAGGTACACCATCGGAAGATGTTGGTTAGACGTCATTGCAAAGAGTGCCGCTAGTCAGAGGAGGAAATGTATTTTCATGACCTTTTAGGAAAATGCAGGCGCAATGCATGTAAACACCATAAAATCAACAGGTTATAAAAACCTTTCTGCATTTTAGGCTAAATTTAGTACCTTGCGCTATTCTTTTTCTAATTAAACAAAATCGTAATGGGAAACTTTGGACGTCCGGCCACCAGACCGGCTAAAATGATGGATGGTTTTTATATTGAAGTAGCCAATAAAGGCTCTAAAATCAAAGGAGTAAAGATCAGGACTGAAACAAGAGAAGCGATGGAGCATTCAGCCCGTGAGTATTCCAAAAACAAGGAAGTAACTATATTGGGAGAATATAAGAACGAAGCCTGGGTAAACGGAAAGTAGCAACCCCCGGGGCAGCACTATTCACTGCCCCATTTTTTTTCTGTTTCTTCAATTGGGTTGATTGAACGCAATTGCTTACGATTAATTTCTATTTCACGCCTCCTGTTGGAGTGCGGGTAAGTGGTGAACGACAAATTGCACTTAATGCTGTAGCGTTTACCTTAACACCTGTATTTTTTAGCGCCAGAACGCGAAGTCGCGAAGAAAATCACAAAGGATCAATATGCTACGTTTTTTTGGCGTCTTCGCGCTTGTATTATTTTATCGCTGAGAAATGCAA
>CAZGBP010000008.1:0-60665 GCA_964524035.1 uncultured Bifidobacteriaceae bacterium | reverse complement strand
GATTAAGTTATGGCAATGGGGTGTACGACAATTCGTTCATCTTGTAAAGCAATGGTTGGTGGGTTAAATGGTCAAATTGCTAAATGGTTAAATTGCTGCAGCGAAACCGATCACTTGCTATTCTGTATTCAGTACTCAACTTTAATCATTTACTTAATTGTCCCAATAATCTATATCCAGTTTGCCGTATAAACTATTGGGCACCATTGATGACGCCTCGTGGTAATGAGTCGGATCTGCTTCCTTAATTGGTTGATTGGTGTAAAGAATACTTTATATTTGAAATCAGAGAAAGTTAAAATGGTTTTATCGTCGTTGGCTTTGTCATTCGAATGAACAGGCAATTTGCAGGTAACTGACAGATGGTTCGTATATCAGCATGAGAAAATGTTCATGTATCTGTTTTTCATTCTATTTGCAGGCAAACCAGTAGCCTCAAATCTATATGTTCTATGCTATAAACAATTCGTCATGAAAAATATCCCGTCAATAACTCTAGCTTTTTCAATTCTTACGCTAAACAACTCGTAGAATGTACAAGTAGTCCCAATAATTGAATGGCAAAGCTGTATTTGTAAAAGGGTAATTTATCTTTGCTGAAAGGAGCTTGATTTTTCTCCACTATCATGCGAATCTGCTTTAGTTTTATCCTGTTCCTTATCGTCACGTCCTGTCAATCCCCTTCCCAGCAAATGTCAACTACAAAAGATACATTCCATCCCTACACCAACCACCTCATCCACGAAACCAGCCCCTACCTTTTGCAGCATGCGCACAACCCCGTGAACTGGTATCCCTGGGGAGAGGAAGCCCTGGAAAAAGCAAAACAGGAAGATAAACTACTGATCATCAGCATCGGCTATTCGGCCTGCCATTGGTGCCATGTGATGGAGCATGAATCATTTGAGGATTCAGCTACCGCGAAAATCATGAATGATCATTTCATCTGCATCAAAGTTGACCGCGAAGAACGGCCGGATATTGACCAGGTATATATGAATGCGGTACAGCTGATGACAGGCAGCGGTGGCTGGCCGCTTAATTGTTTTGCATTACCTGATGGCAGGCCAATCTATGGCGGAACTTATTTCCCAAAGAAGCAATGGCAGAATGTTTTAATGAATCTTGCAGATTTGTATAAGAACAATCCGGAAAAAGCTGTTGAGTATGCGGAAAAACTTACTGCGGGCATTCAGCAAAACGACCTGGTGAAGCCGGAGCCGGGCCAGCCTGCCTTTGAAATAAGCATACTACATGAAGCAATTGCCAACTGGAAAAAGTATTTTGATTATAAAGAAGGAGGACCCAGCCATGCTCCTAAATTTCCCATTCCAAATAACTACCGTTTCCTGCTTCGCTATGCAGTGGCCGCTAAAGACGAAGAGATCGCCAAACAGGTGAAACTTACTTTAGAAAAAATGGCCTTTGGTGGCATATACGATCAGCTTGGTGGCGGATTTGCCCGTTATTCGGTAGATTCTCTTTGGAAGGTACCGCATTTCGAAAAGATGCTTTACGATAATGCGCAATTGGTTTCACTTTATAGTGAAGCCTACCGGGAAAGTAAAAATCCGCTCTACAAACAGGTCGTTTATGAAACACTGGAATGGATACAGCGCGAAATGACCGGCGAAGAAGGTGCTTTCTATTCAGCACTGGATGCTGATTCGGAAGGAGCAGAAGGGAAATATTATGTGTGGTCGATAGAAGAATTGCAGAGCATACTGCAGGATGATTTTGCACTTTTTGCTGCATATTTTAATGTAAATGAGATTGGCTATTGGGAAGACGCACAATATATATTGCTCAGGAAAAAATCTGATGCGGATATTGCTGCTCAGTTTAAAATGAATGAGGAAGCGATCCAAAAGAAGATCAGGATTTTGAAAAGCAAAGTGCTGGCTGTCCGTGAACTGCGCATTCATCCCGGCCTTGATGATAAGACGCTCACCTCGTGGAATGCGATGATGATTCGTGGATATGCTGATGCCTATACATCTTTCGGTGAACAGCGATTTCTGGAGGCAGCCCTTAAGAATGCAAAGTTCATATTCGGGAAACAGCTCCGGCCCGATGGTGGCCTGAACCACAGCTATAAGAACGGCGTTTCATCCATTAATGGCTTCCTCGAAGATTATGCCTTTGTAATTGAGGCCTGTATTGCATTGTACCAGGCTACTTTCGACGAAACCTGGCTTCAACGGGGTAAACAACTAACTGACTATACCATCAAACATTTTTATGATGATTCGAATAGCAGTGGCATGTTTTATTTTACATCAGACATGGATGCCGCACTTATTGCCCGGAAGATGGAAGTGCAGGACAATGTGATTCCGGCATCCAATTCGGTGATGGCAAACAATCTTTTTTTACTGGGTAATTATTTTGAGGATGAAAGATATCTGAATATCGCATCACAAATGATGCATACCATGCAAAAGCAGGTCGTGAAATGGGGGAGCAGTTATTCAAACTGGTGCATGCTGTTGCTGAATTATACAACGCCTTTTTATGAAGTAGCCATAGCCGGTCCTGATGCCAATCAGTTGGCACTGGCGTTAAGCGCATATTATATACCGGGCAAATTGTTACTGGCAAGTACCGGTTCAAGCGAATTGCCTTTGTTGGAAAATAAACTCGTGAAAGGGGAAACTTTGATTTATGTCTGTGTTAATAAAACCTGTAGGTTGCCAGCGAAGAAAGTGGAGGAGGCGGTGAGGCAAATGAGGGATGAATGAATTTAAGATATTGCTCATCACCCCGGGGCTCCTCAAGGGGCGCCTGTCTCCTGTACCTTTTTATTCCTTCGTGGGAAGGTTTTCGCTTAACAGGTGATGTTCTTCAAATTAAGTTATGTCAACTCAACTCAGCCGAACTTGGCAAAGCTTTATTCAATTCATCTCAACTCGTCTCAATTCATCTCATCTCAATTCAACTTAACTGTATCCAATCCAATGAGAACGAATAAGTTAAGATTAGCGACAGAAAGGTTAAGGTGTGAAGCGCCCCTTGAGGGGCCATGGGGTGACTTGAACAAGTCATGACTTTAATTTCCTTTCGAAGATTACGTGCAAAGGATTTTAAGTTTTTGTTATAATGAAAGTTAGATGGCATAACATCCATTTTATAATTATTTAAGAGACTGCATATCACCCCGGGGCCTCTCAAGGGGCGCCTTTCTCCTGTGCCTTTCTGTTACTTCGTGGAAAGGGTTTAGCAGATAATATAAAGTGAAACAATTCTATATTATTTGATAACCTTTAATTAAGCGATACAAATGTATTGTTGTATAACTGCCATGTCACTTCCGATGAACTTTCAGTAAATATCAGAAAGTGGTTCAACTTCGGTCAATTCAAACAATTAACTTCAAAATTAGCGACACAAAGGCTAAGCTGTAATCTACCTTGAGTGGCCCTGGGGTGACGCTTATCAGCAATACTCATAATTTATCATCCACGCCCACCAGCTTCAACTGCTCCTTAATCACTTCTATTGGCGGATTAAAATATCCATAAGTGATACCGGTAAATTCTTCTTTTATCAGTTCCATTACCTTTTTCACACCAAGAATATTTCCGGTATCGGTTACCCCGATTCGTTCCAGATACCAGTCCGGGTCAATATTAAAATTGCGCCATTGAATCATCGATAGATCTGTATCGCGGATGAATTTCCGGAGCGCTTCATATTCATCGCTGTCATCTGTCATACCCGGAAAGACAAAATAGTTGAGTGATGCCCAACCATTAAATTTGCGCACTACCTTAACCGACTCAGCCAGCGCTTCAAAAGAATAATTATTGGGAAGGTAATACGCTTCATAGATATGCTTTCGAACACTGTTGGTGCTTACCCGGATGCTGTTAAGGCCGGCTTTGCAAAGTTTCTCTACGGCTTCCGGCATACTGCCATTAGTATTGATGTTGATGCTGCCGAGCTGTGTTTGTTTTCGAATTTCACGTATCGAATCGCGGATGGTTTCCCACATCAGCAAGGGTTCGCCTTCGCAGCCCTGCCCAAAACTTATGATCGGTCGAGGTGCGCTTTTCAAATGATCAACAGTGTACTCGGCAATTTCAGCCGCTGTTGGTTTAAACGTTAACCGGTCCTGCGTGCTTTGTATACTTTCCTGCTCCGGTTGAAATGAAATGCAACCAATACAGTTTGCATTGCATGCCGGAGAAGTGGGTATGGGTGCTTCATACCTGTTCAGGAAAAAATTTCTCGCTGCGGGACAGTAATACGTCAGTGCACAATTGTATCCGATATGCTGTAATAACCGGTTGCCCGGGAATTTGTCAATAAGATTTTTAACGCCTTCTTTTACTTTTTCCTGATCAAAATTTTTGGGCTCCTGCCTGATGTCTGCATCTATGCGCACTGCCGGCACATAATATTTTCCGTCCAGCCAGCCTACTGCTGTATAGGCAAACAATGGAAGAGTAGGAGTATCGCTGTTTTCTTTTACATAGGATGAAAGATAAAGCTGTGTATGTGCAGGTGCCATTTGTGCAGCTACCGCAATACCTTTTTCGCAAATGGTGAGTGCGCCTGTTTTTTTATCAAAACCTATTGGCTTGCGTCCGGGCAATTCAAACAGGTCGCTGCCATCCGGTAGCTCAATAAAATCATCCGGTTCGAGTGCAACGGCATCAAAGCCTGATCTGCCCGACATCTGCAGGTTGGCATCATCACGGATAATGCCGTTGCCATTGGAATAAACCAGGTTTGGAACACGTTTTGGTTTTGACATAGCTGTTTATAGGGGCAAAGTTAATCGCTTCATTCTTGGCAGGCGGATATTATTGTTTCCTGCTTCAGGTAAGTTAAACAACCGGATATTGGCTGCAAAGGAAGTTTTATTATAGAACCGGATTTAAAATCAAGCAAATTCAAGACCTGCAGGTAACGCTTCATTTACAATCAATGATGCCGGGCAGGTATGCTAATCAGCGGCTTCCAAATCCTCTTCTTCCTCCCTATGCCTTCTGCTAACTACCTCTTCATCATTGTTTGATGCTTCACTGAGCTGGTAGTTAAAATTATCGCGGTACATTTTTTTACTAAGCCCCATCAGGTTACATAATTTATACAACATTCTTGCGCCAACATTGGCATCCCACTCTGTGATTCCCGGGGCTACTTCATTCAGGTCAAATCCGATAATCTTTCTTCCTGAGCGAACCACACTCAGGATAAGATAAACGGCCTGTTCAAATTCCAAACCACCTGCAACCGGTGTTCCGGTAGACGGGCAAAGTTTTGGATCAAGTCCGTCAATATCAAAACTTACATATACAAGCGGGGGAAGTTGATTTACGATCCTGTCGCAGAGGGTCTGCCAGGTAGCTCCTTCATACATGGCACGTTTCAGGTCTGCATCAAAGAAGGTTTTGATACGCCCATGGGAAGC
Source organism: uncultured Bifidobacteriaceae bacterium (assembly GCA_964524035.1). Classification (GTDB taxonomy): domain Bacteria; phylum Bacteroidota; class Bacteroidia; order Chitinophagales; family UBA10324; genus JACCZZ01. Next base: position 55,246 of record CAZGBP010000008.1, on the reverse strand, counting down.
ATGAATCACCTCTGCTTCCTCCTGGCAATAATCACGAATGCCTACCTGCACCAGTTTGGTTACCTGTGTAATCTGAAGCGCATTAAACATGATCGAAGCATGCGAATATACGAATCCTTCATAGGCTTTGCGTAAGTCGCAATGCGCATCAATCTGCAGGATGCCATATTCGGGATAAACTTCTGCAAGAGCTTCCATTAAGCCAAGCGGTGTACTGTGATCACCACCTAGCAAGCCCGGCATTTTATGTTTTAACAAAACAGTCCGCATTTCTTCGCGAACCCAGTCGTTTAAACCGATGCAGCCAAGGTTAATCTGGTCACGGATTTTGTTAAGTGATTTTTCCTCTGTTGCTTCCAGCCCTGCTTCCAGGTACGACAGGTAATTGTTTGCTTTGGCGCGCAGTTCTTTGCCCCATTTCATCATCTGCTTATTAACCTTACGGAGAAAGATGCCTTGCTTCCAGGCATCCTGAAGATCAGGGTCATAGAGATCAACCTGTTTTGAGGCATTCAGGATGGCGCGTGGCGCCTTGGCGGTTCCGCTTTGGTAGGAAACGGTAACTTCCCATGGAACGGGCAATATCACAATATCAGATTCTTCTTCACTAAAAGGCAGCCCGAAAAGTTGGTTGCCCGTGGCTATTCCATTTGGGTTGAACAGTTCAATTTTATCTTTTTTATTCATAAGCGGGTTGCTTTTTTTATACCGGGCTTACCAATGCAATGGAGCCGATACGGTTGTTGACTTCAAAAGTAGGAATATATAGCGCCTGGAACAAAAAGTGAAAGATGCTCCTGCATAAATTCTTTTGGAATGTTGTAATTTTGTATGCCGAAGTTAAAAATCCATGAAAAAAATTCACATTGCCGGACTCATACTGATTGCTGTTGCCATTGGCTTTATCGTTACCATGGCCAGCGATTACAGCCAGTACGAAACTTTCTCATCGGCGCAGGGAGAAACTAAAAAAGACTTCCATATTGTAGGAACGCTTGTGAAAGACAAGGAGCAATACTATGATCCGGTTAAGGACCCGAATTATTTCAGTTTCTATTTGCAGGATAATAACGGTGATCAATGCAAAGTGGTTTTTAAAGGAACCAAGCCACAGGATTTTGAACGTTCAGAACAAATTGTATTAACGGGAAAAATGGATGGAGCAGAGTTTCATGCTTCGCATATATTGATGAAGTGTCCATCCAAATATAAAGTGGATGAGATGGAAGTAACAGAGTTCAAATCAAATACCTGATGGTTGAAAAATTTGAGGGGGAGCACCTGCTGCCAGGTCAGCTTGGTCAGATTTCTGTTTATTCCGCTTTCATTTTTGCCCTTGTTGCTGCAACCGCCTATTTCATTGCAGCCTATTCAAAGCATGCTGAAAAAAGTGTAGCCTGGAAACGGACGGGAAGAATTGCATTTCTGATTCATAGTGTGGCTGTATTGAGCATTATTGCCAACCTGTATTATATTATTCAGCAACATTACTTTGAGTATTACTATGCTTGGTCGCATTCCAGTAAAGCTTTGCCCATGAATTACCTGTTGTCCTGTTTTTGGGAAGGACAAGAGGGCAGTTTTCTGTTGTGGATGTTTTGGAATATGGTGCTTGGCATCGTGCTGATTTATACTTTGAAAGAAGCTGAAAGCAGGGTATTGGGCGTTTTTGCCATAGTGCAGGGTTTCCTCGGATCGATGTTGCTTGGGTTGTATGTTTTTGGCCATAAAATCGGCAGTACACCGTTTGCACTGCTGCGTGATGAGATGCAGAATGCCCCTATCTTTCAAAGGGCCGACTACCTGAGTTTTATCCAGGACGGCAACGGGTTAAACCCACTGCTGCAAAACTATTGGATGGTAATACACCCGCCGGTATTGTTTTTAGGATTCGCAGCTACGCTTATTCCATTTTCTTTCGCGATGTCTGGCCTTATGAGCAGGAAGTTTGACTCCTGGACGAAGCCGGTAATGCCCTGGGCGTTGTTTTCTGCAGCCGTATTGGGTACCGGAATCATGATGGGAGGCGCGTGGGCATATGAGTCACTCACCTTTGGCGGTTACTGGGCATGGGATCCTGTGGAGAATGCATCCCTTGTTCCCTGGCTCACATTGATTGCAGGCCTGCATACAGCGCTGGTTTATAATAAAACAGGCCGGTCGCTTCGCACTACATATATATTTTTTATTCTCACATTTATTTTGATCCTGTATTCTACCTTTCTTACACGGAGCGGAATTCTCGGCGATACTTCCGTTCATGCTTTTACCGACCTCGGTATGAGTGGGCAACTGCTGATTTACATGGCAGGCCTTTCCATTCCGGCCATCGTGCTGCTGGCGGTTTACTGGAACCGGATACCCTCCATCAAGAAGGATGAACATGTTCTTTCGAGAGAGTTCTGGATTTTTATTGGCTCACTGGTATTCCTTTTATCTTCCTTGCATATTTCCTTTAACACCTCGCTTCCTGTCTGGAATAAATTGTTTGGTACCAACCTGGCCGTTCCTGCAGATGCGGTTGCCTTTTACAATAAAGTGCAGATATGGGCTGCGGTTATTATTGCATTGCTTTCGGCCAGTTCATTGTATCTGAAGTTTAAGCAAGCCGATGTTAAGCAATTCTATAAAAGAATGGCCATGCTGCTTGGATTCACGGTTCCGGCAACAGCCATTATCGCTTACCTGGGAGCGTTTGATTTGGTTTCTCACATCATTTTGTTGTTTGCGGCACTATTTGGAGTTTTCGCCAATCTCTATTATCTCATCATTGTTTTATCAGGAAAATGGAAATTATCCGGAGCAGCCGTAGCGCATTTGGGCTTTGCACTTACACTGGCCGGCATCTTGTTTTCATCCGCAAAAAAAGAAACCATTTCTTTTAATTCGATGGGTGTTAATTTCGGAAAGGAGTTTGATGACGCGGCCCAGCGATCGAATATGTTATTGTATAAGAATGTGCCCGTAAAAATGAAACAGTATATGGTGACCTATGTGGGGGATTCTGTAGCTGAACCGAATTATTATTATAAGGTCAACTATGAAGTATTTGACTCAGCAACCGGCACGGTTAAGGAACGATTTACCTTGTACCCGAATGCACAGATCAATCCTAAGATGGGTTTAATTGCCAATCCTGATACGCGTCATTATCTTTCCAAAGATCTGTACACGCACGTAACTTCCGTTCCTGATAAGACAAAAGCACCGGAGGAAAAGGAAAAGGAGTTTAAATCAAATTTGGTGCAGCGTGGTGACACTATATTTACCACTACCAGTTTTGTCATCCTGGAGAGCATTGAGCGAGTGGTGAATTCAAAAAAGATTACCATTGAGGAAGGCGACCTGGCTGTTGCAGCCAATCTGCTGGTAAAAAAACTGGATGGGCAAAGTTATGCCGCACAGCCGCTATTTTTTATCCGGGGCGACCGTGCAACGTTAGTGGATGATGAATTGCCGGAACTCGGGCTTACTTTCCGGCTGAATAAAATCATTCCGGAAGAGAATAAGATTGACCTGCAGATTGCTGAAGTGGAAGCACAACCGGATTTTATTGTGATGACGGCCATTGTCTTTCCATTTATCAATGTCCTTTGGCTGGGAATTGTTGTTACCATCCTTGGATTTGTAATAAGCCTGATCCGGAACCTGCAAAAGAAGCGTTCCACGAGGCCGGTTGTTCCTTAATTAAAGAACAGGACAACCTTTTTTCGGTATCCCACCATGTAAATTTTCTTACAATGGCCCTAAAGGGAATGTGCTATACGGTGGAACAGCATGCATTAAGCGATCAGCCTGCTTGACCGGCAAGCAGCGTGTGCGCCTAAACAAAATTCAAGAGAATAACATTACCCGATACCGGCATATTCAGGCTGCTTGTTAAATGGGGCATATTAAACAGGTTATGCGGCATCTTTAGAACACAACTCAAAGGGAAAGACTAAAGAATGAAAATCCTTAAGATATCAACTCTTTTTTTTGTAACCACAGTTTTTTCTGTAAGAACATTTGCTTGTAGTATAGTTTACTACATAGACAGCAAAACAGGTAAAATATATTTTGTGAACAATGAAGATTACTGGTATGATGTAGAACCCTACATCCAGATAATCCCGAGCTCAAAGAATGGATTAGGAAGGATTTGGTATGGTTGGAACAACTTTGGACAGGGGGGAGTGAATGAGAAAGGATTAGTCATTGATGGTGCGGTTACACCGGAACAAAAAATCCCTATTGGTTATAATCCCTCTCCCGGTGGCAATATTACGGACGAAATACTGGCGAAATGCAATACAGTAGATGAAGCTGTTCAGTATTTGGAAGAAAAAAAAGTAGCGTTAAAAAATGCCCACATTATATTGGGTGACAAAAATGGTAAAGCAGTAATTGTAGAATGGATAAATGGAGTTAAACAACTTGTGATAATCAAAAATAATCGACTTGTTGCAACAAATTTTAATCTTTCAGACACAAGCCAAACCGGAATGACTTGTTGGAGATATCCCATAATTCAAAAGGGATTAGATGAATTGGATGCGAAGGATAGCAATGATACTATTGACCTAAAAGCCGTTGGCAATGTAATTGGTAAGGCAGTGCAACTACCGCAGGCAGACCCGACCGGCAAAGTCGGTGGTACGCTTTATTCTACATTTATTGACCTGACAGAAATGAAATTCGTTTTAGTTTACAAACTTGACAATTCAAAAATTCAGAAATTAGATATACTTACAGAATTACAAACAGATAAAAAAAGAAAGATTAAACTGGAATAAGACGACTGCACAACAGGCGTTTGGCTAAAAAAAGCGGGTTCATTGGTTAACTGAGCATTTTGCATCCTATCGACATTTGTGCTGGAATTGACCGTTTAGTACTTCGAAATCCGGTTATTCGCCAGGCGCCAGGCCGATCGAAAACCCGCTCGATGGGTGTACGACAAATTGTAAATAGATTATTGGGACAATTAATGTAGCGTAGTAAATAAAGAATAGCAACTGATCGGCTTCGCCGCAGCAATTTAACCATTTAACCATGTATCCATTTAGTAATCTAACCCACCAACCATTGCCTGACAAGTTGAATGAATTATCCTGCACCCTCTCAATGTATATAAATTGATCCGCAGTGTTTTATTGATAATTTTGCGCTGGCTAAAGTCTTCATATCATGAAAATTTACAAGATTGTAATAATCGGTTCGGGTAATGTAGGGTATCAGATGGCCTGGCATCTTCATAATGCCGGACACCAGATCATACAGGTTTTCAGCAGGCATCTTCCTTCTGCAAAATGGATCGGGAACCTGATGGATATTCCATGTACAGACACGTATGCAGAAATTTCGCAGGATGCGGATATCTATCTTGTTACCGTCAAAGATGACGCAATCAGTGAGGTAGCGGAGCAACTGAAACTAAACGGACAGGTTATTGCCCACACATCGGGTAGTGTTCCCGGCAGTGTACTGGCGAATGTCAGCAGCAATTATGGCATTTTCTATCCGTTGCAAACCCTATCCAGAAATGTTTCCGTAGACTTTTCGACCATCCCCATTTGTGTGGATGCATCCAATACCGTTACGCTTGGTATTTTGCGGGAACTGGGAAGTACCCTCACCGGAAAGATTATAGAAGTTAATGATGAGCAACGGTTTGCAATTCATGTGGCTGCAGTATTTGCCAATAACTTTACCAACCACCTCTTTTCCATTTCACAGATGATTTTGGAGCAAAGCGGATTATCGTTTGAAATTTTTAAGCCGCTCATCAATGAAACAGTCCGCAAGATTCAGAACCATGACCCATTGAATGTGCAAACGGGTCCGGCTGTACGACGCGATAATCAGACCATAGAAAAACACCTGGAATATCTGAAAAAGGATGGACGGTTCGCTGAGATTTACAAAGTGCTCACGGAAGATATTCAACGTTGGAAGCCGGAGTAAGATTACCTGTTACGAACTTCTTCTAATGCGGGAGTTAAAGTTGTAAACAGATTTAATGGTTAATGAACCTAATAAACCATCATAGGTTATATCTTTGCGCGATTTTAAGCAGCATAAAGAAAGAATGTACACCATCCATTTTACATTTGAAGAGAAAGAAATTCAGCCGGTTACCGTTATGTCGCCGGATGGCGATACGCTGCTGGAGGTGGCTTTGAAAAATGACATCCACCTGCATCATAATTGTGGCGGAGTGTGTGCCTGCAGCACCTGCCAGATTTATCTGGAGCAGGGTGAAGAATTTGTTGATGAGATGACGGAGAAGGAAGAGGACTTCATCGACAGAGCGCGAAATCCGCGCCTAAGCTCCAGGCTGGCCTGCCAATGTCTCCTGAATGAAGGTACCGGTGAGCTTTTTGTTACGATTCCGGATCAATCGGGAATACTTGGAGAATAACGAAACCGCGATGCCTGTCTTGTTGCTAAGCACGATTAATTGACAACTGATAATATACAGAAAAATGCACGAACCACCCATTCATTGGAATGATCATGAAGATATTGCCCAAAAACTTTATGAGAAGTTTGGAGATGATTTCAGTGAGTCAAAGATTTACCGGATTCGCTTCACAGAGTTGATGGAATGGGTACTGCAAATTCCCGGTTTTTCCGGCAAAAGGGAAGAGTGCAATGAGAGTCACCTGGAAATGATACAGTCAGCCTGGGTGTATGAGTGGAGAGATAATCAACCTTGACAATTGCCACATCTGCCAAAGGCAACTATTGGGATTTTTTACATCATCCCATAGTCTTTTTATGTTGCATCTCACTTTTTTAATAAATAGAATAGCACTGCAAGCATGGCTAAATCAAAATCCGCTCCACTTCATATTCTGGAACAGCTAAAAGAGACCACTGCTATTGTATTAGATGTGGATGGTGTGCTTACGGATGGATCCCTATTGGTAACAGATCACGGAGATGAGCTCAGAATTATGAATATCCGTGACGGGTATGCCCTGCAACTTGCTGTGAAAAGAGGCCTTACGGTAGCCGTAATTTCCGGAGGCCATTCCAAGGGTGTCATTCACAGGCTGAACCGCCTGGGTGTAGCGTATGTGTTGATGGGTGTAGAAGACAAGCCGGCTGCGCTCCGGCAACTTGCCTCTGCATTGAAGATGAATCTCGCTACTACGGTCTATATGGGAGATGATCTTCCGGATTTGGAAGTGATGCAGTTATGTGGCATTCCGTGTTGCCCTGCCGATGCCGCAACGGAAGTGAAAGCCATTGCAAGGTATTGTTCTCCGTTGGTTGGTGGTAAGGGATGTGTACGGGATATAATTGAGAAAATTTTGAAACTGCAGGGGAAATGGCAATAGCTGCTCGGGGTTTCAGAGCCGGGAGGAGGGAACTTACATCGTGTTAACCTGCCTGCATGCATCGGTTACTCACTGCAAAGACTACAACGTATTAAATGAAGGGTGTCATCTACTTCCTGCGTCTTATCCGGATCGTTAACCTGGCCTATATCGCTCTGGCGCAATACCTTGTTCAGTATACCATTATTGCGCCCATACTCGGGCAGGCAGGTACTTACCCGACGCTCGGCAATCTTCATTTTTTTTTGCTGGTGCTTTCTACCATTTTTATTGCTGCCGGCGGCTATGTAATCAACGATTATTTTGATGTGAAGATAGATGCCGTTAACAAACCAAAGCGTGTTATTGTTGACCGAATCATTAAAAGACAGTCTGCCATGCTGTTGCATCAGTTACTGTCGGCTGCGGGCATGCTTTTGGGATTTTATGTAGCCTGGTATTCAGATAACTTTAAACTTGGTTTCATACACCCGATTGTGGCAGGGTTACTTTGGTTTTATTCTACCGGCTATAAAAGGCAGATGCTGGTAGGCAACGTGATTGTAGCCTTCCTGACTGCCCTGGTGGTTTTGCTGGTTGCCTTGTATGAGCGCCGCCTTTTTCATCCGGAGAATCAAGCGGAGAATGCCGCAGCCTATACAATTTTCGTTTTGGTTTTCTTCTACTTCCTCTTTGCTTTCCTGATATCGCTGATTCGCGAGTTGGTAAAAGACATGGAAGATGTGGAAGGTGATGAGCGATATGGCTGCAAGACCTTGCCCATTGTATTGGGAGTGAAGCGCACCAAATGGATTGTGTATTCCATCGCTGCCCTCATTATTGGTTTCCTGGTGTTCATACAAAGCAGGCAGGCAGCCGGCGGAGATTTTATTTCCGTGTTGAATTTATTCACCATGCTTGAATTACCGCTTGGTATAGCGATGTATCTGCTATACAAAGCAGATGCTCAGAAACATTTTAGCATGGTGAGCGGCACTGTAAAACTGGTGATGTTACTGGGTATGCTAACGATGGTTTATTTCTATTACCTGATGTGGCAATAAGCAATTAGTGTACAGTATTCAAAAGAAACTCGTCAAGCACGCTGATTGCCGTCGCATTCAGATTACGGATTGCAGCAGGTATATCCCAACTGCTTTTATCGCGAAGCACCACATAATTGGATACAGCGCGCAGCTGCAGCATCGGTATCTGCTCTTTACAACAGCACCACATAAAAGCTGCGCCTTCCATGCTTTCTACCGCAGCATCGTATTTTCGTGATAGCCGTTCAATCGTTTTTTTGTTTCCGGATACGGTATTGACGGTAATGGCCTTCACTGAAGGCAATGCTTTAATGACAGCCAGTTTTGATTCTGTTTTGTTAAGTATCCAGCCATTTTCGAAGGGATAAGTGTCGGCATGCAATAATTGCAGTTCGAACGCATCCAGGAAGGAATCTCCATCTTCTGCTCCAATGTCAGCAAAAGTATCGGCAACCACGTTCACGGTAGTACCGACCGGAATGGATTCCTTGAAACTTCCGCAGATACCCAGGTTTAAAGCAAGATCCCAGTTATCCTGCTGCAGCATCTTCCCAAGATGGTAGGCCGTATTCACACCAGCAGCTCCTGTAATCACGAGTTCTATTGCATGGTGTTTTATCTTATGATGGTCATCGAGGTGGGTTAAGTAGGCTTCCAGGGGTTGAACTTCCGTTCTTGTAGCAGCAACGATGAGTACTTTCATTAGTTCGGCGTGTATGTGATACAGGAAATTTTCTGTGTAAAATCAGGATACAAAATAAGTGAAAACACGTGTTCCTGGATTTACCGGACAGCAAGATCGTTTTAAAAGGAGGATATACGGGCTGTTTTGCGACAGTTTTAAATTACCTTCATGAAGGCGTATCTTTGCATAAATTATTAAAAAATTAATGTTATATCTTACCAGGAAAGAGCATTTCAATGCAGCGCACCGGCTGTTCAATCCGCGATGGAGCGAAGCGAAAAATGATGCGCTATTCGGCAAATGCGCCAATAAGTACTTTCATGGCCACAATTATAATCTCTTTGTTACCGTAAAGGGAGAACCGGATCCTGATACCGGATTGATTGTGAATGCAAAGGATTTGAGTGCGATTATCCGGAAAGTGGTAGTGGATAAATTAGATCACAAGAACCTGAACCTTGAAGTTGACTTTTTAAAAAACATTATGCCCAGCACGGAAAATGTTGCGAGGGCTATCTGGAAAGAACTGGTACCACACATTACCGGATGCACATTACATTGTGTACGTTTATTTGAAACTGAGAATATTTTTGCCGAATATTACGGTGAGTGAACAAATAATGCCGGATACGGTTATCAGATTATTGATTCCGGATAACCAACTTCACCGCATTCATGGCAACCATTACTAAAGTTCAGGTAAAAAAGAAGCAGAAAGGCATACATCAAAAAAGCTATTCTAAATTGGAGATCTACAGAGAAGATACAACCCATGCTCTCACGAAACACTATCGTGAAATCATTGAAACACTTGGTGAGGATCCGTCACGCGAAGGGTTGGAGAAAACACCGATGCGCGCTGCCAAATCCATGCAGTTTTTAAATCAGGGTTACCAGATGGATCCGGTGGCCATTCTGAAATCGGCAAAGTTTAAGGAACAATACTCTGAAATGGTAATTGTGAAGGATATAGAAATGTATTCGATGTGCGAACATCATCTGCTGCCTTTTTTCGGACGTGCGCATATCGCTTATATACCAAACGGATACATTGTGGGCCTGAGTAAACTGGGCCGAATTGTTGACGCGTTCAGCCGCCGCATGCAGGTGCAGGAAAGGCTGACACACCAGATACTGGATTGCATACAGGATACTCTTAACCCATTAGGTGTTGCAGTGGTAATAGAAGCCAAGCATCTTTGTATGATGATGCGAGGCGTTCAAAAGCAAAATTCAGTGGCAACCACCTCTGCTTTTACCGGTGAATTCAGTCATGAAAAAACCCGTTCGGAATTTATCCGGCTTATCTCAGCCGACCTTATGCATTAGTGTGACGGTATTGATCGCGCTTCTATTGGCCATAAACCAGTGTTTGGAAATACAATTTACTTATTAATCGCCCCGAAAATTCTGAAAAGGCACCAGGAACATTATTCAAAATTTTACCAGCCGATAACCGGTTCCTGCTTTTGGTTTGCCCCGATGGCCTTCATTTGATGACAGGTTCACAGGCACTACCGCACCCTTGATCTGATTCGCACTTTCCTGCGCACCATTTCTTATTATCTTTGCGCCCGATTTATTATTCCTTGAAACCAATACGCATTTATGAAAGCATACATTTTTCCGGGTCAGGGCTCCCAGTTTCCGGGTATGGGCAAAGATTTATATGAATCCAATCCAATTGCCAAGGCTTATTTTGAGGAAGCAAATGAAATCCTGGGCTACAGGATAACGGACGTTATGTTTAATGGCACGGAAGAAGAATTGAAACAGACCAAGGTGACCCAGCCTGCTATCTTCATTCATTCTGTTATTAAATCAAAAGTAGCCGGAGAGGCCTTTCAGCCGGATATGGTGGCAGGGCATTCTTTAGGCGAATTTTCTGCACTGGTTGCCAACAAAGCGCTGACGTATACTGATGGATTGAAACTGGTGTATAAGAGGGCGCTTGCCATGCAAAAGGCCTGTGAATTGCAGCCTTCTACCATGGCGGCTATACTGGGATTATCAGATGCGTTGGTAGAAGAAATTTGTGCTGGTATTGATGCCGTGGTAGTACCGGCAAACTATAATTGTCCGGGGCAGTTGGTGATAAGTGGATCCATTGAAGGCATTAATATTGCCTGTGAGAAGCTGAAGGCGGCAGGGGCAAAGCGCGCCCTGGTATTACCGGTTGGGGGTGCGTTTCACTCACCGTTGATGGAACCGGCCAGGCAGGAGCTGGCAGCGGCTTTGCTAAACACTGAATTCTCCAACCCGATTTGCCCCGTATATCAAAATGTTACCGCTGCTGCCGTTATGGAACCTGCAGCTATCAGGGAAAACCTGATTGCGCAGTTAACCGCACCGGTACGCTGGTCGCAATCGGTCCAGTCAATGGTTACGGATGGTGCCACATCGTTTATCGAATGCGGGCCGGGTAATGTATTACAGGGCCTGGTAAAGAAGATACATAAGGAAGCGGCAGTAGCTGCAATATAGCAGATGAGTGCACGATGACTGTAACAATACAAAGGCTATTTGAGTAAGAGTTAAAAAGTAGAACAAGAGCAATGAACAGAGCCTATTTATTCCCCGGACAAGGATTTCAATATGTAGGGATGGGGAAAACCATTTATGACAGTTCACCATTGGCACGCGATTATTTTGAGGCCGCAAATGACTTGCTGGGTTACCGGATTACAGATATCATGTTTAATGGCCCCGATGAGAAATTATTTGAAACACAGGTTGTGCAGAATGCCATATTTCTTGTTTCCCTGATCAGTGCCTTGAAAGAGGGAAATGATTACAGGCCTTCCATGGTAGCCGGCCATAGTCTTGGAGAAACTACCGCCCTGGTGGCCAATGGTTGTTTGTCTTTTGAGGATGGATTAATGCTGATGAATGAAAGAGCGGTTGAAATGGAAAATGCATTCCGGAAAGTGCCTGCAGCTATGGTGGCTGTACTTGGACTGGAGGACAAGGTGGTAGAGAAGGTATGTGATTCCATTGAAGATATTGTTGTGCCTGCCAATTACAATTGCCCCGGTCAGCTGGTTATTGCCGGCACCCGTTCCGGTGTAGAGGAAGCATGCAGGGCGCTGACCAAAGAAGGAGCAAGGCGTTTTGTGCCGTTACAGGTTGGTGGGGCGGTACATTCTCCTTTGATGCAACCGGTGGTGGATTACCTGGAAAAGAAACTGGCAACCATAAAATTTAATGAACCCAAATGTCCCATCTATCCGAATGTGACCGGAGTAGCCACAATCAATACTGATGAGATCAGGGAGAATCTGACCTTGCAGCAAATCAAGTCGCTGCGCTGGACCACAACGATTCAGAATATGCTGATGGATGGAGCAAGTGAGTTTGTAGACTGCGGCCCGCCACACGTCATCAGCGGCATGGTAAGAAGGATCAGTAAACAAATCCTGATCAATAGTGCGGTTGCCATGTAACCAGACAAGAGAACAGGTTCATCATTCTTTTTGTGAATATATCATGAAAGGTTGATTTAAAACTTCCCATTGTTTTCAACCAGTAAGAAAATTCCATTCGTAAAATGAGCAATCTTCATCGCCCCTCTCAAACAGAGACCATCATGACACAGGTGGTACAGCCTAATGATACCAACCCGCTAGGTAACCTGCATGGAGGAAGGCTGATGTACTGGATGGATGAATGTTCAGCCATCAGTGCAACCAAACACAGCAGGGCTATTGTGGTAACAGTTTCTGTTGATGGCGTTTCTTTCAGGAACCGGATTGAACTGGGAAGTTTTGTAACTATCAAAGCGACTGTAACCCGTACTTTCCGAACCTCCATGGAAGTGTTTATTGAGGTTTGGGCAGAAAATATTCCAAAGAACACCAAGATCAAGTGTAACGAAGCGTATTACACTTTTGTAGCATTGGATGAACAGGGTACTCCTATTCCCGTTATGGAAATTCACCCGGAATCGGAGGAAGAACAACGTCTCTATGATGGTGCTATCCGCCGCCGGCAAGTGCGGTTGATACTTGGTGGAAAAATGAAAGTAGAAGATGCCGGTGAGTTGAGAAGGTTATTCATTAAAGATTGATACGTTATCTTTTTGCGGACAGTAGGCTGCAGCAGCCGTTCCTGTTTATTCTGTGAATCAGAAAATCAGTTGGCGTACAACTCGTCTTTTTTCGCCAGGTCACCATGCCGGTTTTCAGGCCCGTGTGCGAGTCAAGTATGATGTATACTCACCAGCGCAACATGAAATTTTGTTTTGAAAGCTCTTTTCTGAAGAATACAATACCAAAATAATAGAGGTCAATGGTAACGGTTACGGTGGGGTTGGCTTTGATCTCCTGCCAGGCTTCATACATTTCAGAAGACCAGTATATATCATCGAATATCAGGATAGACTTCTCATGAAGATACGGTAATACCAGGTTGAAGTAATCCAGTGTAGCCGATTTGCGGTGATTTCCATCAAAATAAACCAAATCAGTCAGGCCAAATTTTGCGAGAGCCAACGGTAAAGCGTTTTCAAAATCGTCTTCAATAATTTCCAGGTTATTTAATTCCAGGGCATCCGCATTATTTCGGGCAATGGCTGCAAATTCTTTTACGCCTTCAATGGATATCACTCTTGAATGAGTTCCGCCAGATGCAAGGTACATAGCTGAAATACCCATGTTTGTACCTAATTCAATAATTCTTGAACATTGATAATAGTTGGCCATGCGGAAAAGCAATTGCGATTGACAGGGTGGCTTGGATGATTTTTTTATGATACTACCAATCTTCTTTTTATGCCGCATAGGAAAAGTGCTGCCTGCACCAAGTTCGGTATAAGCTATATCCTGCTTTGAATGAATAAGTTTATTACGGATACTTTCAATTTCGTCGTAAGCATAAAATGTTCTCCGGTCGTTTAATACCCGCAGTATAAATTCATAAACAAATGGCGAATGTATATTGCCTATGCCCTTTGCATTTATAAAGTAAGTGAAGAATGATTTCAAACGAAACAGCAGGTTCATGCAAGGATTGTCATTAGTTATCAATTGTATGATTGCAAGGTAAGGCTGCTTTTTATTAGTTGTGGTGCCTGGTGTAGAAAGGCAATGCAGAGTGCATAGGCCTGATCCTAAGCCGCTGCCAGGTTCATCTGCATGCATATCCAGGACTGTAGCATCTGCAGTGTAGCCGGAATTGCCTTATTTTCGCAGAAATTTGATACATGAACCGGGTATCCGTAGTTGCGCTTTTTTTGCTTTTTTCGTTGCCGGCTTTTTGTCAGCGGCCTATTGGTGAATTTATCATGCTTAATGATTTCGTACAGCCGGCTTCTGCAACCCGCGACTATATTGATACCGTAATGGCACCAAGTTTTGTTCCGCAGAATGAAGGAGGTATGGGCTGCCCGACCGGTGTTTATACCACGCCTGACACAGGCTATGTAACGGGTAACAATAATTATGGTGATCTTCAGAAAGCTCAGTTTTTCAGCCTGCCTCAGCTGGGTTATACTGCGCCGGGTATCGTGCTGGGTATACAGGTTTTTGCTGCTGTAAAGACGGCATTGTCCGGTACCAGCCAGGTAGTCGTTCAGCTTTATGATGTGGATACCGGCGGATTCAGGCCGGGTAATATCCTGGCGGTTTCAAATTCGGTGTCGATTAATGATATAGATACAACCGGGGTAGGGACTACCTTTTATTTCCCTGCGACTATTACATTGGGTGATTCATTTTTTGTAAGCGTGGTGTTACCCACTGCAGCAGGCGACACATTGGCATTGTTATCAAGTGTCAAGGACTGCAGCGGCATCAACGGATGGTCGTGGGAGCAATGGTCAAATGGCACCTGGCACACATTAGAGGATTCGTGGATTGCCGATATCGATCTCGCCATTTTCCCGATATTGGATTTGCCATTTAATGTTGGAGCGGATGAAGTCTTTTTCCCATGGCAGAAAGCTGTTATCTTTCCTAATCCGGCCAGCGGAAGTGCTTCTGTCAGTTATCAGTTGACAAAAGCCTGTTCGCTCCGTTTCACGATTCTTAACGCGCAGGGTTGCCGGGTGCAAGAACTAGCCATAGGCAGCCAACAGCCGGGCCGTTATACCACATCAATAGACTTGCAGTCGCTGAGCGCAGGTTACTATCTATTACAGATTGCATCGGGTAACGAAAAGCAGTCTTTTCCTTTGCTGGTTAACTGATCATTTTCCGGTTCAGCCAAGGTCAGATCATATGTCAGCTGATTGTCATGGAAGTGTTATCTGTATTACCCCGGAGAAAATTTTTTTACTTTAATTCAAAAAACATAAATTGCACTCTTAAAACTTTCGAAAATGAAAAAACATTACGTAGCCATTCTTTTGTTGTTTACAGCGCTTAGTGCCTCTGCCCAGGTGCCTTATAAGAATTTGAAGCCCGGCCAGTTGTCCGGAGCAGAGATCAACCATTTGAAGGCCAGCCGTTCACCTGCACTTAGCAGTAATACGCGGGATATTTATGAAATGTATGTTGACTACAGTTATGTGAATTATGACGATGTCGCATACCTTTTTCAATTCAGTTCCGATTATACGGGTGTTGACACCGCATTGAATTATTCCGCAGTGGTATTGAATAACCTGGTTGGCTACACGGATCCTGCTGACCCGGCGAATTCGTTGGTAGACTGGAGTGTTTTTGGCTTATCAGATTCATTTCCCAGCGATGTGCAGATCACCATTGACAGTATCTACATGATTGCTTCACACGAAAACAATTCAGGTGAATTCAATAAGATTGAAGCGCAACTTGTTAAAACTTTAGGTAGCGGAGCCCCATCGCAAAGTGGTGCCAGCGTGTTGTGGTCTTATAAAGATTCGGTTGATTACGGAATATCAGGAAGCAATGAATGGTTAGGCGGCGACGCATTTGTGCTTGCTTTCGGACCAGGCTATACGCTTGAACCGGGTCAAAAAGCGGCATTCAATTTTATCTACAGAAATCCAAGTAAACTGGACACCTTCGCAGTTGTGGGTGGTTGTCTGGATGATGGCCAGGGTGGTTCTATTTCACCAAGTACGTATGCAACTTCATATATGCGTTATCCGCCCTTCATTACTTCGGTATACCAGTGTGTTGATATAGTATATATTGACGGCTCCGGCAACCCTGTGGGATATTTTGCGGCTCAGAATTGGATTGACTGGTTCAAAATAACTATTAATACAGAATTGACAGGGATTGCGGATAATTTTGATAACCTGAATCTGACTACCATCTACCCAAATCCTGCAGTAGATCAGACCCAGATTCTTTATGGTTTACACACAGCTGAAGATGTTACCATTGACCTGTATGATGTTGCAGGAAGGTTTGTAACCAACCTGTATAAAGGAAATGACGCCGGTGGATCTTATGTTCGTAAGGTTGATTTAAGTAATGTTGCACCAGGTGCGTATATGGTTTCTTTAAAAGCAGGAAATGGTTCACCTGTGGTTTCGAAAATTATTGTTAGTAAGTAATTTGCTGCCGGAAACAGTTGAAAGAAGCAGGACGTTCTGTCCTGCTTTTTTTATGTGTGTTTGCCGCAGGTCAGGTAACCTGCAGCCGGCTTGCCCTGGATGCCGGCAGTTGGCTGGCGCCTGCGTAACTCACGGCATCTGCACTGGAGCAAATAAAACAGCCTTTGCATATGCAGGATTTAACGGATTGCTGCATATCAAGTGTTAAGCGGGTTCAAATCATCTTTGCAGTGGCAGATCAGATATAAACAGGTTGCATAAGATCAATTAAATTCAAACTTTAAAAACCTTCCGATCCAGTTGATTTGCTAATTTTTTATATATGACCAATTTAATTCACATCATGCATCGCTTACTTTTCATTCCGGCTATAGTATTCACGTGGCTGTTCCCGCCTGGTCTCGTTGCGCAGGTTTCGCCGGCAGCAAATGCCGCAGAAATTAAGTTACAGTTAAATAAACTCAATGTGCTGGGCAGCGTACTCTATGTTGCTGCACACCCTGATGATGAAAATACCAGGTTGATTTCTTATCTGGCCAAAGAGAAATTATACCGCACCGGTTATCTTTCACTTACGCGAGGCGACGGTGGCCAGAATCTTATCGGCAATGAACTTGGGCCTTTGCTTGGCTTAATCAGAACACAGGAATTGCTGGCTGCAAGGCGGATAGATGGCGGTGAACAGTTTTTTACAAGAGCGAATGATTTTGGTTACACCAAGAGCCCTGAAGAGACATTCACTTTCTGGAACAGGGATTCGATTCTTGCGGATATGGTATTTGTCATTCGATCCTTTCAACCGGATGTCATTATTTGCAGATTTCCTTCAACAGGAGAAGGAGGCCATGGGCAACACACCGCCTCAGCGATCCTTGCACGGGAAGCATTTGTAGCGGCAGCTGATGCAAAAAAATTTCCGGAGCAACTGAAGCAGGTTTCTGTATGGCAGGCGAAAAGACTCTTGTGGAATACATTCAGTTTCGGCAGTGCCAACACTACTTCAGAAGATCAGTTTAAGATTGATGTAGGCGTATACAATAAATTATTGGGAAGAGGGTATTCAGAGATCGCCGCTGACAGCCGTTCCATGCATAAGAGCCAGGGCTTTGGTGCGGGTAAAAACAGGGGAACGCAGTGGGAATATTTTAAAACCATAGCAGGAGAGGAGCCGGTAAATGATCTTTTGCAGGGCGTGACGGCTGGCTGGGGCAGGGTGGAGGGGGCTTCCTCCATTCAGGCAATGGTAGATGAGTTGATCCGCACCTATCAGATGGAAAACCCTTCTGCTTCTGTTGCAGGTTTAGTCAGATTGCACGGTGCCTTACAATTGTTACCGGAAAGCTATTGGAAAAATCAAAAATTAAAGGAAACGGAACAGCTCATTTGTACCTGTTCCGGATTATGGATGGAAGCGTATTCAACCAAAACAACCCTTTCACCGGGTGTGCAGCTTGAATGGAAATTGCAGGCAATCAACAGGGGAACAGTGCCTGTTGTGTTGAAATCAATTCACATACAGGAGTTTGACAGCCTGATAAATTTTACATTACGAAACAATGAACTGCTCACGATACAGCGAAAGCAATTACTAGAACTTACAACGCCGGTAACGCAACCCTATTGGTTACAACAGCCTTACACATCCGGCGAATACAAAATTCCAGAGCGGTCCATGGTTTTGAAACCTGAAAATGATGCGGCAGTGTATGCCGAATTCAATCTGGAGATTGCGGGTATGGAATTTAAGTTCAGAAGGCCACTGGTTTACAAGTCGGTTGATCCCGTCAGGGGCGAAGTTTATCGTCCATTGGAGATCTCACCTGCTGTGACCGCAACAATTGATGAAGCTACGTATCTATTCAGTACCGCTCAAACCAGGGAAGTAAAAGTAAATCTTAAATCAGGTATTGATAATGCTGCCGGAACTGTTTCGCTGAAAGTACCCAAAGGCTGGATGGTAACACCTACAGGAAATTCTTTTAATTTAAAAAACAGGGGTGATGAACGCTCCGTGATTTTCTCCGTTTCTCCCGCAACGGGAGCAATAAAATCTGCTGTAGATACAATTGCAGCCATAATAGAGATAAATGGAGTGAAGTTAGATCGCGGACTGCTCCATATCAGCTATGATCATATTCCTTCGATCACCATCTATCCGCCTGCACGTGCAAAAATCGTCAGTGTGCCATTGGTCATTAAAGGACGTAACATCGGATACCTGCAAGGTGCCGGAGATTTAATTCCGGAAATGCTGCAACAGATCGGATATACGGTTACGATACTCAGCGATGAAGAAATTGCCAATGGAAATCTGGCGGCCTATGATGCCATTATTACCGGCGTGCGTGCCTATAATACCAATGACCGGTTGAAATTTCTAAATGAGAATTTATTAAAGTATGTACGGGAGGGCGGCGTTTTACTGGTGCAGTACAATACTTCCGGAAGCGACCTGGTCATGAATAATTTTGGACCTTATCCGTTCAAGATCTCCAGGGACCGGGTAACGGATGAACAGGCGCCGGTTACTATTTTGCAGCCCAATGCACCGATTTTACAAACGCCAAATAAGATAACCGAGCATGATTTTGACGGATGGGTGCAGGAGCGGGGTTTGTATTTTCTTACAGATATTGACAGTAACTATCAAAAGCTGTTGGCCATGAATGACAAAGGAGAGCAGCCGCTGGATGGATCGCTGGTGGTCTGCAATTATGGTAAAGGAAGGTATGTGTATACAGGGCTCTCCTTTTTCAGAGAGTTGCCGGCAGGTGTTCCGGGTGCTTACCGTTTATTTGTTAACCTGATTTCGAAGTAGAGACTTAATGGATGCTTCGTTATTGCACGCTTATTTCATCAGCAAATAGCCATGCAGGGTGTCCGGCACCACTTTTTCCCTCAGGAATGGTACCGTAGTTAACGGCAGTAATCTTAATGAATTGCGCCTCTGTTTTTTCGAACGTAAAAGCAGCGGTTCTGCCACCATTTTTCTCAATCGTTTCCAGATTCTTTTTTCCGGCCATCCTGTAGGTTTGATCATCAAGAGAAATTTGAACGGTAACTTCTTTGGGAAGATAAATCCAACTGCCTTCATCACTCAGGAGGCCGAGTGTAACATTGGAAATCGTTTCCTGTTTGCCAAGATCAATTGTTGCCTCGAGGTTTGTTCCGCTAAAGCCCAGCCAATCGTTGCCATTCCAGGGTAACCGGCCGGAAATTCCATTGACGAGTGTGAATGAACCTCCGGAGTTGTACCGTTGATCCGGCTGGTTACTCAATGAAATGGCGCGGCCGGTAGCGAGATTCAGGTTAAATGATTTCACTGTTTCCGGGCTTTGAATTCCTGTTGTATTCCGGGCTATTGCATTAATCGTTACAGATTTGCTGATGGCCACATCTATCGGCCCGTGTTCAAATTGCGTATTGTTGGTGGCTTCAAGAATGTCATTCTCATAGGTGCTCAGGTTATAGTTGATTAAAGCCGTAGGATCTCCGGTAGTTAGCCTTACGATGATCCCGCTTTTCTTGTTATTCCTCCTCACTTCCATTTTTACCTCAAACAACGCTTTTGAATAGCTTATTCCAAGCCTGTCAAACTCCGGAAAATGGGCATAGTTGAGCCGGTTGGTAAAGCTGGAATAATCACGATTTTCTTTTTTAGTCCAGAGCACTTCACTCATAGCACACATTCTCGGAAAGATCATGTATTGCAACTTTGAAAAGGTTGGTATGTATTCCGTCCATACATTTGCCTGCCCGCCTAAAATGTATACCTGATTTTCTTCCGGCAATGCAGCAGGCGTTGGTTCAAAGGCATAAACTTTCTCCAGCGGAATAAATCCGCCAATGGCCAGCGGCTCAGCAGAATTTGCTGACTGGTAGTAATCGAAATAACAAAATTCAGTAGGGGCCATTACCACGTTATGGCCTTTTGCTGCAGCAGCCATGCCCCCTTCCATGCCGCGCCAGCTCATCACAGCCGCGTTGGCGGAAAGTCCTCCTTCCAGAATTTCATCCCAACCAATAATACTTTTGCCCTGGCGATTTACAAAATGCTCGATTTCTCCGGTAAAATAACTTTGAAGGGCAATTTCATCTTTAAGCCCCAGTTTTTCCATAAGCCGTTGGCAATAGTCACTCTTTTGCCACTGCTCTTTCGGGCATTCATCGCCACCGATATGAATGTAAGGTGATGGAAAGAGATCCATCACTTCCGACAGCACATTTTTCATGAAGTCGATGGATTCGGCAGTTGGGCAAAGTACATTGTTGTATACCCCCCAGTTTCTTCCGACTTCAAAGGTATCATCCTGGCAGGCCAGGTGCGGATAGGCTGCCAGTAAAGCCTGAACATGCCCCGGCATTTCAATTTCCGGAACAATCGTTACAAATCGTTTCGCAGCATAAGCTACGATTTCCCTGATTTCTTCCTGTGTGTAATAGCCGCCGTACCGGATCGTATCAAACTCGGGTTCGTTAGAGTAATGTCCGATTAAAGTTCCGTTCCGCCAGGCTCCTTTCAATGTGAGTAACGGATACTTTTTTATTTCTATTCGCCATCCCTGATCATCGGTCAGGTGCCAGTGAAAAGTATTGAACTTATACCTGGCGAGGTAATCGATATATTGTTTCACTTCAGCCGTAGAAAAAAAATGCCGGGCTACATCGAGGTGCATGCCGCGCCACCGGTACCGTGGGTAATCAGTGATTGATACGGCGGGAATATTGACTTCCTGAGAGGCGGTATCAGTTGTTATTAACTGAAGGAGTGATTGCATGCCATAAAATATTCCGGCGCCATCAGCGGCTTTAATAATCACTTTGTTTTCTGAAGTGGTTAGTTTATAGCCCTCTGCCGGAATATCATCATCTGATGTTCGTTCCAGGTAGATAGCATGTAATGTTTTTGCAGAAGCAACGGATGGAGCATTGCTGACGTTGCTTTTGTTCAACAGTTGTTTCGTGAGCATGTTTCCGGTAGCGGAATCGCCCGGATGATTCCATTGGACCAGTGTAGCTTTGGTTAGTGCAAACTGACCTTCATTCATGGATACCGTTACAGGTTGTGGAATTATTCCATGCAACCGTTGTGCCTGTACAACGCCTGACAAACTGATGAGCAGCAATAAAACAGGAAGCGCCGAAGGAAACATCTTATGAAGCAAGGCTCAATTCATTCCAGATCAGGGAAGCTGCGCCGAGAATGGCCGCATCGCCATCATGCAATGAGGAATGCAGTATTTTCACTTTTCCCTGGTAAACCTTCAGTAAGTTCTTCTCAAAACTCTCACGGGTGGGTTTAAAAATCAGTTCACCGGACTGTGCCAGTCCGCCGAAGAGAAAAATAGCTTCAGGACTAAAATAGGTGACCGCATTCGCCAGCGCCAGTCCTAAGATATTTCCAGTGTATTTGAAAGCCTGCAGCGCTTCTTCGTCTCCTTCCCGTGCAAGCTGAAATATGTAGGCAGAGTCAATTTTTTTTGGATCAATAGCAGCACGTTTATCTTTTTCAGCCAGGAATTTCATATAAGACTTACGGATTCCGGTAGCCGAGGTATAGGTTTCCAGGCAGCCATAACGGCCGCAGCCGCAAAGGCGGTTACTGCCTTCTTTTATAATGGTATGACCCATTTCACCGGCAAAGCCATCGTGGCCATATACCAGTGCTCCATTCGAAACGATGCCGCTGCCCAAACCTGTTCCAAGGGTAATGAAAAGAAAATCCCTCATATTTTTTGCGCCACCAAACCGCATTTCTCCCATGGCTGCTGCCTTCGCGTCATTGGTAAGCGCAACGGGAAGTTTAAACGACTCCTTGAAAAGCTTTGTTAAATGAACAATTCCTTTCCAGGGCAGGTTGGGAGCATACTCTACGGTGCCTGTATAATAATTACCATTAGGGCTGCCAATACCTACACCAGCTAATTCAAAGCCCTCCTGTGATGACGCCAATTGCAGAATAGAGGAAGTTAAAACATGCGTAAAATCTTCAGCTTTTTTAAAAGTAGCCGTATTTACTCTATCCTGAATCAGTACATTTCCGTTTTCATCTACGAGGCCAAACTTAGTATTCGTGCCACCTATATCAATACCGACAACCATTTTCTTCGACATAAATGCGTTTGAATTTGCGGGTTAAGATCAGCAGAAAAATTGCTATAACAAAATCTCCTATGTTGGTAAACAAGAAATGACGAACTCTCTTACCGGTACGATTCCTTTACATGCCGGTTGGAAAAAATCATTGCAACAGAAACATTTCGCGATTAAGCTATTGTAAAAGGATGCTTGCCTTCCAAGGTGGTCAAAGTACAACATTTACATGCAGCGCGCTTTAAATTAATTTAGCCTTCGCATACAGCAATTGCAGTATGCACAAAACTGCTGGTTGCCTATGAAAGAAACAAACCGGTAATTAATGAGTTTGTTTCCGGTGTTAACCTTTCAGCTACTACCAGGCATTGTTGGCTTTCTCCACCAAAACCTTATTGCGGGTGATGATGGAAGGGTTGAATTTTTTTCCGGAAAGAATTTCTATGCCTTCCCAGTTTCCATTGTTACAGCGGGTTGTGATGGTACAACCATCGAGGATAAGTGTAGCCTTGGGCATTAAGACGATCTTTGAACCGGGCGGCATTGATACCGTGCAGCGAATGGTTAGCGTGGCATTGTTTTCTATGATCAGGTCTCCAAAAACATCCATCGATCCTGACCACTCCACCTGGTCACCGGAAGCAATTGTGATTGATTTTTCAGGCTGGTAGTTACACCAGTCATTCACCAGATATCTACGGGTTGTTTTATCATTATAAAACCCCAAACAGATTTTTGCGATCTGACAAGGGGTGTATGCCATTTGGTAGGCATTGTAGTCCATTACATTGTTTGAACATACTTCGCAGGGTGGTGCACCGAAATTCCAGCAACCGGGATGCTTGGGGGTATCTTCACAACCGTCATCCATATTCCAGGAATGGGAAAGACCCAGGCAATGGCCAAGTTCATGATTCATTAACGCCGATAGCGTCCAGGTAGTAAATTTCAACGTATCGCCATTCTCCATAACCACCGGATTTTTCCAAAGGTGGTAAGAACCAACAAGTTTAGCCCAGGATCCCGTGCCTACACCATCGCTTGATGCTTTATAGGTGGGGCTGGCAACGCTGTCAGGGTAATGCTCAATAAAAAATACATTAATTACCTGTTCTTTTTGTATTCCATACATTTCAAATTGGCGCCGGTCAAATACGTTATCTTTTTTCTTTGATTTTTTGTTCATGGCGAACAGGCTATCATTCCGGTGATAATAAATGCCGTCATCGCCTGGAACCGAAGGATCACCGGTAAGTACATAGCGGAAGGGGATGGGTACCAGTGCCGTGGTATTTCCCTTGGGAAGGTTCATTTTTTCATTCTTGCTTAAACGCTGATTTGCATCTGCAACCAATTGTTTGAAAAAAGCTGTTGAAGATGATTCCGGAAAATTGTTTTTCCCTGCACCATCCTGGATAATATGGAAGTTTATTTTTACCAGCCGCATGGGTGTAAAGGCAGGATACAACGAATCGTACAGGTAGGCCTGGTAAGCAGAGCAAGATTTAGTGTTAAATTTTTTAGCAGCGGTATCTATTGAGGCATCGGCTCTTGTGGCGAACCGGGCAGTCGATTTTTGAGCAGCTAATCCTGAATACAAAAACAAGAACATAAAAAGGAAGAATACAAAGTGCTGAATGGGCGCTGTTATAAATTGCGGCCTCCGGTCTCCCGGTCTTATTATTGAAAACATCGAAGTCTTTTTTCTTGCTTAAGTTGAAAACGTCAACAACTGGCAAATTAATCAAACTTTGTCTTTTGAGTTGAATTCGAGTAGGTTTGCAAAAAAAAGAATTATGCGTTACCTGATGTTATATCTGCTGATACCCATCCTGTTTTCCTGCACATCAAAAAAGGAAAAAGAAGTGCTTGAAATAAAAGCGACACTTGACCAGGTGGATCAGGGATTTAATAATAACAAGCTTGATACTGCTGCAGTCAGGAAAGCGGAGAATGAGCTGAAAGCATTTGTTGCAAAATATCCGGGAGATTCTCTTTCGGCCGGTTATTTATTTCAGTTGGGCATGTTGTACCAGAAACAACGAAATTTCACGGAGGCAATCGATATGTTTGACAGGGTTTATACACAGTATCCTGCTTCACCGAATAGCCGTAATGCCGTTTTTCTCCAGGGATTCTTGTATGCCAATGAGCTCAGCAATTTTGAGAAAGCAAAAGAAAAGTATGAACTATACCTGGAAAAATATGCTGATGTGGATCCGAAAATGACCAGTGATGTTCAAATGGAACTTCAGAACCTCGGCAAGACGCCTGATGAAATACTGAAGGAAATACTTGCGAAAGAGGATTCAGCGATTTGAGTAGGGAAAGGGAGTAACGGATCGCGGCGTATAAGTTACCTTATTTGATAAGGCTTATGTTTCCACTGATGGTAGTCTTTTCGCAAATACCTGTGGCCACTGTCATGAAATAGATGTAGGTACCTATATCGCATACTTTTCCGTCAAAAGTTCCATCCCAGCTGTTTGCCGGATTGTCTGCAGAAAAAATCATTCGCCCCCAACGGTCGAATACCCTGAGGTTATAACCGGTGAGGTTTGGATCTGAAAAGACCGGAATGAATACATCGTTCAGGCCATTGTTATCCGGAGTAAAAGCGTTGGGTACATAATACTTCAGGTTGAACTGTACAAATATCGAGTCCACCACATCGCATCCGCTAGCATCTTGCAGGGTTGCCCAATACCAGCCTGTTTCGGTTACTGTTTTTGTTTGTGAAGTGGTATTGTCGAACCAAACCGTAGCCGGCGAAGGGCTTACAAGCTCCAGTTCATTACCTGTACAAATGAGGGTATCGTTACCCAGGAAGGTGCCCGGAAGCACTTCCAGGACAAGCGTATACAACGAGTCGCATCCATCAGCCGTGGTATAGGGTGCAACATAGGTTCCGCTTTCGGTGTAGGTGTTGCCCTGGAAGAAATAGGTTTCGCCCGGACAGAGTGTTACGTCTTCATAAAATTCATAAGTCGGATAAACGGTAAGGTTGAGTGTGCGGATCGTATCGCAGCTTCCACTGACTTTTATGGTATCGATATAAAGTCCGGAGGAGGTATAGCCGAGGTAATTTGTTCCTTCACAAATGGAGGTGGTGATGCCTACCGGGTAATTTATTCCTTCGTCGATAACAATGGCGACACTGTCAATAATGCAACCTTCGGGAGATTTCACATAAACCGTATAGGTGCCTCCCGGAAGGTCAGGAAAAAAATTGCTGACCTGGTAGTTTATTCCGTCTATGGAATAGGAGGAGTTGGGCCGGTTTGATGAAATGGTAATACTGCCATTGTGCAGGGAGTTGCAGGCAGAATTCGTAGTTTGAATGGAAGTGATTTCGAATGACGGCAGGTCGATTTGTGTAACGGCGAATTGGGTTAAGCCAACAGGGGTACCGTGCAACAATATGTTTCCCTGTTCATTTTCATAGTCATTGTCAAACTTATAATATGCCAGCAAGCCTGCCTGAGATGAAGGATTGGGTAAATCCAGCATGTTGGAAGTGATTTGCTCCTGCGTGCGGCATATGTTCCAGATCCTTACTTCATCCAGCTTTCCATAAAATTGTTCACTCTCATTGGTGCTTTGGTTCCCGATAGCAACCGTAAAATCATTCTGAAACAAGTTGCCGCTAAAAGGTTTTTCAATTACCAGGCAACCGTTTACATAGTAGCGCACAAACTGACCATTGTATGTGCCTGCGATATGGTACCAGGTTTTGAGGTCAAGGGTATACGGATTAGCCATTTGAAGAAACTGGGTAGGCCCGCTGTTGCCGGCAATATAGGTGGTAAGTTCAAACGTCTGTGCTCTTAAAAGATAATTGACGTCATCCGGAAAGGAATGCTTGCTCACGATGTTGGAAACATTGGAACCTTCTCTGTAGACCAATGCTTCCACGGTAATCTGGTTGCCCGGTATATCGAGATCGCCAATACTAATCCAGCTTGAATCCTGTGTGAGGTTGAGTGATTGAGATAGGGCAGTCCGTTGAAAAGCCAGCAATGACAGGATAATAAATAACGTAAATGATTTCATTGCTTTGTTTAATGCATACAGGCCACCTGGTTTACCTTTTAGAGGAGCACCTGTTTACTGAAATTCAAAATTAAACTAAATCCATGATGAGCAGTTAAATCACCCGATACCGGATTATTTTGAATTGCCAATCCGGTAGCATTTAATAAAATGCAGGCATTCATAATTAAACAATCGCTATTCTCATTGCTACTTACATCAGCCCATCCGTTGCCCGCTACTATGAATAGCAGCAGGGTCTTAACTATTTTAAATATTCTGCAAGCCATGCATGCAGTTCCTGATAAAAAAAACGGCTGTTCTCGGCTTTAAGTATCCAATGGTTCTCTTCCGGAAAAACAATCAGTTTACTCGGTATTTGTTGACGCTGCAGAATATGCCAGTTTTCAATAGAGTTATTCAGAGGAACCCGGTAATCCAATTCACCAATCGTTATCAGCATCGGCGTTTTGAAATTGGCTGCATATTTATACGGATTTTGTTCTTCCCAGGTCCTGGCTTTGGTCCAGGGCGCGCCGCCATTCATTACTTCCCTGCCAAAGATTACGTCGCTCGTGCCCCATTGAGAAATGCTGTTAACAAGGCCGGCATGGCTTACAAGACATTTGTAATGTGTAGTAGTCGCCTGCAACCAGTTTGCGAGGTGGCCGCCATAGCTTGCGCCACCGGCTGCCTGACGGGAAGCATCAATGAATGTAAATCGTTTAATGGCATCCGCCGCTGCTTCATTTATTTCTTCACCCGGGCCTTTAAACGGATCATACTGAATATCCTGGCCGAATTTTTCTCCATAGCCGGTAGAGCCTGTATAATCAGTTAGCAAGACAACATAACCAGGCTTTGCCAGTAAATGATAATTCCAGCGGTAACCCCAGTTATCTTTCCAGGAGCCTGCCGGTCCTCCATGAATTACAACAAACAGCGGATACTTTTTTGCAGCATCAAAACCTGCCGGCTTAACCAGCAGGCTTCTTATTTTCTTGCCCTTTTTACTGGTAAACCATATCGTTTCTGCAGGTTGTAAATCCAGTTGATCCAGTTTTTCTTTATTGAACCGGGTCAGCGCGGTATGCGTTCCATCTGTATTTAGCTTTACAATTTCGGGTGGGCCGGAAGCAGATTCATAATTTGCTATGATGACACTATTAGTCTGTGATGAACTGATATTTGTATAGCACCCGGTTGTTGAAGTGCTTAACTGCTTTGATGCATCGCCTGATAATGCCATTGAATAAATCTTGTCATGACCCTGGTCTTCAATGCTAAGGTAAACCTGGTTACCGGCAACAACGAAATTGTTGATCCCCCGGTCTGTTTTTTGACTGAGTACGGTCCTGTTTTGCATAGTGGGCCAGTCATAGCGTACGAGCCGGTTGAGGTTATATATTTCATTATTGTTGGCAGCAGTACTGAATACCAGCAGGTTCCTGCCATCGGGCGAAATAACGGGATTTCCATAGTCGTTGGAATCATCTGTAAGTTTGATAGCATCTCCACCACTAATCAGCACTTTATATAATTGCGCAGTTGGTTCCTGGTAAGCTGCTGTATTTGCATTGACGCTTGCGGCAAAAATTACTTCACGGCTGTCCGGACTCCAGGTCGCATTTTGATAGCTGAAACCGGCGAGCTTGCTGATTGCCACATCCGTAAAGATATCTATGGCGACACTGCCGGGTTCCATAGATTGCACAAAGGCATGATCCTGCATTTCATCGAGCCAACGGTCGAAGTCGCGTATCGGGAACGAGGTGTACACTCTCGCTTTGTACTTTATTTTTTTCTTCTCTTCGATCATTTTTTTGTTGGATGAATCCGTATAACACATGGGGTAAACCGTACTGTTAAAAAGAATTGATTTGCCATCAGGGCTCCATTTTGGCGAAGAAGCACCGGTACATAAACTGGTGAGCCGTTGTGCTTCGCCACCCTCTTTTACATTGATGGTATAGATCTGTGCCGCCTCATCGCCATCCCTTTTTGCTACAAAGGCCACAAACTTTCCGTCCGGACTCCATACATAACCACTTTCTCCGGCTTTGCCTGCAGTGAGTTTACGCGCTGGCGTTTCGCCGTTTGTTTCCACTATCCAGATATCATTAACCTGTTCCTTTTCGTCGTACGACGGTTCTACCACATTAAACACTACCCGGCTTCCGTCCGGGCTCACTGCGGGTGCACCCACCCGTTTCATAAGCCAGAGGTCCTCGTGGGTAATTGGTTTTTTTTCCTGGGCAATGGCGGCCAGGCAAAAGCAAAGGATCAATGCTAAGAATGGTAGTTGTTTCATATTTATCAGGTGTTATTGTGCGAGGTGCAATTAATACATTTTATTCCAAAATAAATCCAGACAGTACCAATTTTAATAGGGGAGGAGTTAGCCAACCAGCGCTTTATGCAGTACCTGCTGCAGTTCATTGATGGAGGCAATGGGCTTTATTTTGCCGTTGCGGGCATAGGAAATTATTCCTGTTTCTTCTGAGACAATAACGGATAATGCATCGGTTTCTTCTGTAATGCCGATGGCTGCACGGTGGCGAAGGCCTGCCCGTTCCGGAACTGTCGGGCTTTCCGATACAGGCAGCACAGTTCCTGCAAAAACAATTCTGCTTTGTGAAACAATGACCGCACCATCATGCAAGGGGCTCGATTTTTCGAAAATGCTTTCCAGTAATTTCGCAGATATCACTCCATTAATCTTGACGCCCGGGCTGTTGAAATCATTTAGTTTGAAAGTAGAAAAGAAAACCATCAGTGCACCGGTTTTGGTACTTGAAAAATATTCCAGCGCCTTAATGATTTCGGTTGCAGCCTGTTCATGCTGTTTGGTGCGTTGTTTTTTGCTGCCACGAATAAAGTCCCATAAGTTTTCCCGATCGCCGAGCCCGGCTTTTCCAAGTTTTAGCAAAAAGCGGCGTATCTCGGGTTGAAAAACGATGAGCAATACAATGATACCTGCATTTACAAACTGCCCTATAATTTCAGTCAACAGGTGCAAATTCAAAAACCTGACCAGCAGGTAGCTGAGATAGATAAGCAGCATTCCAAAAAAGATATTGATACCCAGTGTGCCACGTACCAGCCTGTATAACTCAATTATAAGCAAGGTTACCAGGACCATATCGATGATATCGATTAGGGAATATTCATTCGAAAAAATTTTAATCAACAGCGGCATGCAGTTCTTTTATCAGGTTTATCGCTTCCTGTGCTTCTTTCACATCATGCACTCTTAAAATGGAAGCGCCATTCAGGAGAGCAATGGTATTTAAGACGGTAGTGCCGTTTAACGCCTGCCCCGGTTTCAGGTTTAAAGGTTTGCAGATCATGGATTTCCGGGAAACACCCGCTAATATAGGCAATCCGAATAATTGGAAAATGGACAACTGATCCAGGAGCTGAAAGTTATGCCTGATGGTCTTGCCAAACCCAAATCCCGGATCGAGTATGATATCAAAAATGCCAAGCGCATTCAATTGCAGAATTCTTTCTTTGAACCAATCAAAAATCTCGCGCACTGCATGGTGGTATACAGGATTTAACTGCATCGTGGCAGGGTCACCCTGCATATGCATGAGAACATACGGAAGCTTTAACTGCGCTATGGTTTTCCACAATGCCGCATCTTTTGCGCCGCCTGTAATGTCATTAACCATGCCCGCACCAGCTTCAACGGCTTCTTTCAGCACCCTGCTGCGCCAGGTATCTACAGACAGGATTGTGTGCGGGAAATTTTTATGCAGTGAAGAAATTACCGGAACTACTCTATTTAATTCTTCTTCTTCCGTTACATCCGAAGCGCCTGGCCTGCTGGACATGCCACCAATGTCCAGTATCAACGCGCCTTCCCGGAGCATCTTTTCAGCATGCTGCAAAAGTTCTTTTTCGTGGTGCCATTTGCCACCATCATAAAATGAGTCCGGTGTAGCATTGATTATCCCCATAACCACCGGAACAGCAAGATCAAGTATGCGGCCCCGGCAGTTCACGGTAGTCTTTGTAGAAAAGATTGTATTTTTCGCAGCCATTGTATGTAAAAATATCCCTAAAACTTGGAAAGCAAAACCAGTCAGCAGTTTGATGAGCAGGCCATTGCCTGCCAATCACTTTTTTCAAAAAAGGCCAGAGACTATGGTACATCCTGGAGTGTTTTACGGATGTCGTCGCTGGCTGATCAGATTTTCATTAAGGCGCAACGTATACGTACGATTGACAGGCTGGAAGTAAAGAAGGTGGCTGAAGAAATGGACAGTGAATTTATTGGCATTGTTAATTATGCGGTCATCGCGCTCATCCGGCTCGAACTGGGCCGGAACATCGAGGAGGGTATTGCCCATGATGAGCTGATGCAACATTATGCAGCTAAAATACAGACCGCCAAAACACTGATGATGGCAAAAAACCATGATTACGGAGAAGCCTGGCGGGATATGCTGATTAGTTCGTTTACCGATTTGATTCTGATGCGTATAATGCGCATCAGGCAGATCGAAGAGCATGAGGGTAAGACCATTGCATCAGAGGGAATTGATGCCAATCTTTACGATATTATCAATTACGCTATTTTTGCGCTCATAAAAATCAGTGAACAGCGATGAGGAAATTTCTTCGAATCATTTGTATTCTGGTAGGGGTATTGTTTATCGTTTCCGGATTTGTTAAAGCGGTTGATCCGGTCGGTTTCTCCATTAAGCTGGATGAATATTTCGAAGTATTTGCAGCAGACACTGAAAGCGTTGGATTGGTTTCCGCTTTTTTTCTCTGGCTTACCAATATATCCATCTACCTGTCGATGTTCTTTTGTGTGCTGGAGATGGTGCTTGGATTTATGCTGGTATTTGGCATTCGCATGGAGCTAACCGCCTGGTTATTGCTTTTAATCATTGTGTTTTTTACCTGGCTAACGGGATATTCTGCTGTTACCGGAAAAGTGACGGATTGTGGTTGTTTTGGTGATGCTTTGAAACTGACGCCCTGGCAATCCTTTAATAAGGATATCGTATTGCTGGTATTTATCCTGTTGATCTTTGCCTTCCGGCAGAAGATCAAACCGGTCTTTGATGGCCGGTACGCATCAGAAATATTGCTTGCTGTTTTTACGGCAGCCTCTTCTTATCTTACCATTTATTGTTACCAGCACCTGCCGATCATTGATTTCAGGGCGTACAAGGTTGGTAATGATATCAGGGAACAAATGACTTTGCCGGAAGGTAAAGTGCCAGACCAGTACGTTACCATTCTTACCTATAAAAATAAAGCCACCGGTGAAGTAGGTGATTATGTGATGACCAACAACAATGAAACTCAGGCGCCATGGTTCAGCGAAAGAAACCTGCGTTCCCTGCCCTGGCAGGATTCGGTGTGGATGAGCAATAATGAGTTTGTAAAAAGCACGAGTGAGATCGTGGTCAAAGGAGCACAGCCGAAGATCACCGATTTTAAAGTATGGGATCAGGACAATCAGGATGCAACTTCATTGGTACTTGATGAACCAGGTTATCACTTCTGGCTGATTGCACAGGATATGTCAAAGACCAACAGAAAAGCTTTTGAAAATATAAATCAGCTGGCTAGTGACTGTGAGAGAAACAGGATACAGTTTGTTGGCATCACGTCTACTTCTTATGAACAACTCGATCCCATCAGGCATGAACTGAATGCCCCCTTTCCATTTTATTATGCAGATGGTACCGTACTTAAAACAATCATCCGGTCTAATCCCGGATTGGTTTTAATGAAGGGATCTAAGGTACTCGCACAATGGCATTACAATGATATACCTGCCTATGTTGAGATCAGGGATAAATATTTCGATTAGCACGGGCGGATAATATCAGCTGCATCATTTCGGTGGATATGATTGCCAGGGAAACACCCATATGACTCAGGATGGCTAAAATATTTCTTATTGGTTTTATGGGAAGCGGTAAAAGCACGGTAGGCCGGCAACTGGCTGCACAGCTTCAATATGAGTTTGTTGACCTTGATCAATTGATTGAACAGCAGGAGGAGTTAACTGTTTCGCAGCTCTTTGCCTTGCAGGGTGAATCACATTTTCGCCAGGTGGAGGCCAGGCACCTCAGGTTGCTTGCCGCGTATGAAAACCTGGTTGTAGCCACCGGCGGAGGCTGCCCCTGTTATCATAATAACATGGACTGGATGAATACGCATGGGATAACGGTATACCTGGAAGCTCCGGTAAAGTTACTGGCTGACCGGCTGGAGAAGGAAAAGGAGAAACGCCCGTTGTTACAGGGAAAGTCTTCAGAAGAGCTGTATGGGTTTATTCAACAACTGCTGCGTGAACGAATGACCTATTATTCGGCTGCGCGTTTTATTGTGCCGGCTGCTTCTTTGAGTGGAAGAAAGCTCGCAGAAGTACTTCGCTTGCATTTTTCTGTTTAGTATGGTTGTCCTGCGCTGTAGCGGAGACAATGGTCCTGCTTCATTCCCATATCTTGGCAGCGAGGCCCATGATTGTACACGCATTCTGCGATGATCTATTTGCAAATTATTTATTTTCGGTGTATATGATTCAAGGTGAACTGAGTCCGGCAGTACCTCAGCCGATAACCTATCTATCCTGCTTACTGACTTCTTCTATGCCTGTTGCTGCCGGCATGCAAAATTTCTGCAGGCGATCTGGTGCAGGGAAACATGCTGCTTCCCGTTAACCGCTTCCGCATTAGGGAACCCCAAAAAGTTTATCGCTGATTTTTTCTCCGCAAGCGCCGCTGGAATAAAAAAACAGGAGGTGTTGAACAGCCCGCGCATTATTGTCTGAACAGGCAAATAAATATTTTATCCACAATGTGGTAAAAAGTGGTAAAAAGTGGCAAATAGTTTATATTTTTGATTCGTTCTAAAACGACACAATGGCGCAAACCCGCTTCCTGGGCGAATTTCCGTGTACGCTTGATGCAAAAGGGCGATTGCTTTTTCCTGCTGCATTAAAGAAGCAGGTGCCGTTGAAAGCAAAAAATCAGTTCGTTATTCACCGTGGCTTTGAAAAGTGTTTGGTGATTTATGCAAAACATGATTGGGAGGAAATCAGTGCTGAGGTGAACCGGTTGAATTTATACATAAAGGACAATCGTGATTTCGCCCGTTATTTTTTCAGAGGTGCTACTCCATTGGTACTCGATGGTACAAACCGGTTGTTGCTGCCAAAGTCATTATGCGACTCTGCTGAAATTAAGAAAGACATCGTGCTTTTTGGCTATGCAAACCGGATTGAAGTGTGGAGTGAAAAGTTGTATCGCAAACAGATGGATGATGAGCCCCGTGATTTTGTGAAGTTGGCCGAGGAGGTAATGGGCAGGCTGCAAAGTGGTAAAGCAAATGCATGAAGGATGACCGAAGGTAATTTGAACGAATGCGGCGAAGGGTGAACCGGATAACAGGAACGATTGACAAAACAGGAATGAATGCCAGCGTATCACGTGCCGGTTCTGTTGGAGGAAAGTATTGCCGGATTGAATATTCAACCGGAAGGGACTTATGTGGACGTGACATTCGGAGGTGGAGGCCACAGCCAGGCCATCTTGGAGAAGTTACAGGGAGGCCGCCTGATTGCATTTGACCAGGACATCGATGCGGCGGCAAACAGGTTGGATGACCATCGCTTAATTTTTATCAACCAGAATTTTAAGCACCTGAAAAGAATGTTAAGAGTACATGGCATAACGGAAGTGGATGGCATACTGGCCGACCTGGGTATCTCTTCCTACCAGGTGGATACGGCGGATCGTGGTTTTGCTCACCGGTTGGAAGGGCCCCTGGATATGCGCATGGACAAAAGCGGATCACTGACAGCCGAGGCTATTCTGAATGATTATGCTCCTATTCAGTTGCAACGGATTTTCGGAATGTATGGCGAGGTCAGAAATGCGCGCACGCTGGCACAAGTTATTGCCGATGCAAGGGTTACCGCAAGAATTGACAGTGTGGCCAGGTTGATTGAAGTAATAGCGCCGGTTATAAAAGGAAACCGCAACAGGTATCTCTCGCAGGTATTTCAGGCATTGCGGATGGAAGTGAATGATGAGCTGGCCGTGCTCGCTGATTTGCTGGAGCAATCCAAACAGGTATTGAAAACAGGGGGAAGATTGGCGGTGATCTCCTATCACTCCATTGAAGACAGGATGGTCAAGAATTTCATACGATATGGTAATACCAGCGGAGAACCGCTGAAGGACTTTTTTGGCAGGGAAGAGAAACATTTTCATGCGGTGAGTAAAAAGCCGGTTGAACCAACGATGGAAGAGATAAAGCGAAATCCAAGGGCACACAGTGCCCGGTTGCGCGTTGCGGAAAGAACATCATAGTCCATTGCAAACAGAGGATCATTTTACACCAGGCAGCAGTATGGCAACAGCGGTTAACTTAAAAAAGACACCACAGGAAAGGGTAGATACACCGGAACAGCAACCGGTGAAATCCGCTCCGCGCAAGCGCAATTGGCTTTATGAGTCGCTTGATCTCAGCCGCTGGGTGCACTACCAGACCATTATTCGCAACCTTCCTTTTGTATTCTTCATGGCAGCCATTGCCATTTTATATATCGCCAACGCGCATTATGCCGAGAAGAATGTGAGAGAGCTGAATCAGCTTGAAAAAAAGATGAATGAAATGCGGTGGGAATACATGACCACGAAATCAGAACTGGAACATTTAAGCAAACAGTCAGAGGTGGCAAAACTTGTTGCGCCATCAGGCCTGAAAGAATTACGGGAACCACCTAAAAAAATAGTTGTCAAAAAGGATGAGCGTTAAGAAAGATATTTTTTGGCGGATCGGCCTGGCATATCTGTTTATGATTCTGCTGGGGGTGGCGGTTGCCTGGAAGGTGTTTTACATCCAGAGTGTAGAAGGCCCGCGATACCGTTCTATGGCCGACAGTATTACAACGCGCTATATGCCGGTGCTTGCCGACCGTGGAAATATCTATTCGCATGATGGCCGGTTGCTGGCTACCTCACTTCCAAATTTCGAAGTGCGCATGGACATGAGGGCCGATGGCCTGACTAATGAAATTTTTCAGCAGGGCATTGATTCACTGGCAGCCTGTATGTCCGGCCTGTTCCGCGACCGCTCCTCTTTAGATTACAAAAAGCAGCTCACTGCAGCTCTGAAACGCGGAGACCGTTACTTCCTGGTCAAAAAAAATATAACGTATCCGCAACTGCTGCAGTTAAAAACATTTCCCGTTTTCCGTTATGGGCAGTATAAAGGCGGCCTGATTGTTATACAGTCCAATAAACGCACCTATCCATATAAAGAATTGGCCAACCGGACGATTGGCTACATGAGGGATGCCACCGTACAGCCGGTTGGCCTCGAAGGTGCTTTCAACAGTCACCTGACCGGTCTCCCCGGAAAAAGGTTGATGCAGAAAGTTTCCGGAGGCGAGTTTATTCCTATCAATGATAAAAATGAACTGGATCCCCGCAATGGAAAGGACCTGATTACCACCATCGATATCAACCTGCAGGATGTGGCAGAGCATGCATTGCTGAAAACACTTATAGCCAATGAAGCAGACCATGGTTGCGTGGTGGTGATGGAAGTCAAGACCGGCGCGATAAGGGCAATTGCCAATTTGGGACGTAATGAAGAGGGCGTTTATTGGGAGAAATACAATTACGCCGTAGGCGAATCACATGAACCCGGTTCTACTTTTAAGCTGGCCTCTGTTATGGCGCTGGTGGAAGACGGTTTCGTTGACATTGATGACACGGTGGATGTTGAATTGGGAATTCACCAATACTGGAATCAAACAATGCGGGATGCCGAGCGGCATAACCTCACCCGTATCACCGTGCGCTCAGCTTTCGCGCATTCTTCAAATGTAGGCATCTCCAAACTGGTGGAACAACACTACAATAAGGATCCGGAAAAATACCTCTCCTTCCTGAGGAAACTTGGACTGGATAAGAAATTAAACATTGAAATACCGGGAGAACAGCAACCGTATATTAAGAACACTTCGGATAAGAGATTTACCCGCTATTCGCTGCCCTGGATGTCGGTGGGATATGAAATTCAGGTTTCGCCTTTGCAGATGCTCACGCTGTATAACGCGGTTGCCAACAATGGAGTTATGATGAAACCATACCTCGTGCAGCAGGTTCAGGAGTATGGTTTACCGGTACAGGGTTTTGATCCGGTTGTCCTGAATAAGAAAATCTGTTCCGATAAAACGCTGGAAGCCATGAAAATTATTTTGAAGGAAGTAGTGGATAGCGGCACAGCGAAGAACCTTCGCAATCCAAATTACAGTGTAGCCGGGAAGACAGGAACGGCACAGATTGCAGACAAAAAGCATGGCTATGCTACGCGTGTGTATCAGTCCTCCTTTGCAGGTTATTTTCCGGCCGACAACCCCCTGTATTCATGCATTGTAGTGGTGAATGCTCCAAGTAAGGGGGTGTACTACGGATCAGCCGTAGCCGGTCCGGTTTTTAAGGAAATAGCCGATAAGGTATATGCGACAGACCTGGATATCCATCCTGCTGAAATACAACTGGCAGGCAATCAACCGGCGATACCGGAAACCAAGGCAGGTTTAAGGCATGAATTAGTGTATGCCGCTGCGGAGCTTGGAATTCCTTTTCAATCATTAAGTAACCAACCCTGGGTAGCACAGGAAAGCGGAAACGGACTGCAACTGTTGGATAAGAATGTGGTGGAAGCTACAGGCACCGTACCGGATGTACGGGGAATGGGATTGCGGGATGCCATTTACCTGCTGGAAAGTTCCGGATTGCAGGTTAGCGTGGCCGGTGCCGGAGCCGTGTTGTCTCAAAGTATCGATCCCGGAACACTAATCGAAAAGGGAACGAGCATTTCAATAATACTGAGCTTGTGAAAAAACTGTCTGACATACTGTATAAGGTGAACCTGATTGAACTATCCGGCACTACGGATATCACGATCAGCAGCATCTGTTTCGACTCAAGGCAGGCGAAAACAGGTAGCCTGTTTGTGGCAGTCAGCGGCACGGTAACCGATGGCCATCAGTACATCAATGCCGCTATAGAACGCGGGGCGGTTGCCGTCGTTTTTGAAAACCTCACGGAACTCAAGAAACAGGAGGTAACCTACATAAGTGTAGGGGACAGCGCCCTGGCACTCGCCATCATGGCAGAGAATTTTTATGATAATCCTTCAGAAAAATTAAAAGTTGTTGCCATCACAGGCACCAATGGAAAAACAACGGTAGCCACCTTGCTGTATAACTTATTTACATCTCTTGGATACAAATGTGGCCTGCTCTCCACTATTGAAAACAGGATTGCCGGCGAATCCGTCCCGGCTTCCCATACCACACCGGATGCCATTCAGATCAGCGGGTTGATGCACAAAATGTGGAAGAGTGGCTGTTCCCATTGTTTTATGGAAGCAAGTTCGCATGCCATCCATCAGCAACGTATAGCGGCCATAAAATTTTCAGGTGCCGTGTTTACGAACCTGTCGCATGATCACCTGGACTATCACAAAACATTTAAACAGTACATCGCGGCAAAAAAGCAACTCTTCGATCAACTCCCTGCCGATGCCTTTGCGCTGGTAAATGCTGATGATAAACACGGCGCGGTCATGGTGCAGAATACCAGGGCGGCAAAGCATACCTACGCTATTACCGGCATGGGTGATTTCAGGCTTCGTATTGCAGAAACATCATTCCAGGGTATGCTGCTGATTATCGATGGCGAAGAATTGTATACGATGCTGGTGGGCAACTTCAATGCCTATAACCTGCTGGCTATTTATGGAACGGCCCTGTTGCTGGGCGAACAAAAACTACAGGTACTCACTGCCCTGAGTAAACTCAAACCGGCTGAAGGGCGATTTGACTATGTGATGAGTATGCAGCAGCGGATCATGGGTATTGTGGATTATGCGCATACACCGGATGCACTGGAAAAAGTATTGCTGACCATACGAAAAATCAGAACCGGAAATGAGCAACTCATTACAGTGGTAGGCTGTGGTGGCGACCGGGACGTTACGAAAAGGCCCCTGATGGCCAGGGTGGCCTGTGAACTGAGCGACCGCATCATTCTTACATCCGATAATCCGCGGAGTGAGGAACCGCACGCGATTCATGAACAAATGAAACAGGGAATTCCACCATTAAAAGCAGGCAGGGTGCTTACCATTCATGACAGGAAAGAAGCCATCCGCACGGCTGTTTCCATAGCAGAAAGGGGAGATATCATTTTGATTGCAGGAAAAGGACATGAAAAGTTTCAGGAGATAAAAGGAGTGAAGTACCCTTTCGACGACAAAGAAGTATTGCTCGAAGTGTTCAAACAAATGGAAAAATAGAAATGCACAACAGTCAGAATTCTTTAATCTGCCGTTGCAACCCGGCATTCCGGGTCGGAACAGCGGTTTGTATTGGCCATTCATCTCAAATTAAGTAACATCCATGCTCTATTATCTTTTCAAATACCTGGAAACATGTTGCGATTTCATCGGAGCGGGGCTTTTTGATTACATATCGTTCCGTGCAGGAATGGCCATCATCGTTTCCCTGCTGATATCGCTGGTATTTGGAAAATCACTGGTGAACTTCCTGCAGCGCCAACAGGTAGGAGAAACAATTCGCGACCTTGGCCTGGAAGGCCAGTTGCAAAAGCAAGGCACGCCTACCATGGGCGGACTGATCATTCTTGCCGCCATTATTATTCCAACCTTGCTTTTTGCCCGTATTGAAAATGTATATGTGATTACGATGTTGATTTCCACCGTATGGCTGGGCTTTATTGGTTTTCTCGATGATTACATCAAAGTGTTCAAAAAGGATAAACGCGGGCTGGCCGGTCGCTTCAAAATTGTAGGACAGGTTGTTTTGGGAATTATTGTTGGACTGATACTTTATTTTAACAAGGAGGTCGTCATCCGTCGTGAGTTGGTGAATACTGCTGTTGAAGCGCCAATGATTTCAACGGATACTTCCCAGATAGAAAAGGTGTCGGCACGATTTGTTGACGCCAGGCTTCCGATCACTACTATTCCTTTTGTAAAGAATCATGAGTTCAATTATGCCAGGCTCATCAGCTGGATGGGAGATGGATTTGAAAAGTATACCTGGATCATCTATACGCTGATTGTCATATTCATTATTACGGCAGTCTCCAATGGGGCCAACATGACAGACGGAATTGATGGGCTGGCAACCGGTACGTCGGCTATTGTTGGTGCAACGCTCGGCGTGTTTGCCTATGTTTCCGGCAATATACTCACCGCTGATTACCTCAATATCATGTATATACCTAACTCCGGTGAGTTGCTGGTCTATTCTGCTGCACTCATTGGAGCCTGTATCGGATTCCTGTGGTACAATGCGTATCCGGCACAGGTATTTATGGGTGATACCGGTTCACTGGCGCTTGGCGGCATTTTGGCTACACTGGCCATCATTGTCAGAAAGGAACTGCTTATCCCGATACTCTGCGGGATTTTCCTGGTAGAAAATTTATCCGTGCTGATACAGGTAAGTTATTTCAAATATACTAAACGAAAGTATGGCGAGGGGAGGCGGGTTTTCAAAATGGCCCCATTGCATCATCACTATCAGAAACTCGGATATGCTGAACCTAAGATTGTAACGCGCTTT
Source organism: uncultured Bifidobacteriaceae bacterium (assembly GCA_964524035.1). Classification (GTDB taxonomy): domain Bacteria; phylum Bacteroidota; class Bacteroidia; order Chitinophagales; family UBA10324; genus JACCZZ01. Next base: position 14,952 of record CAZGBP010000008.1, on the reverse strand, counting down.
TGGATCGTGGGAATTCTGCTGGCTATCGTGACCATCGTAACACTAAAAATCAGGTAACCCCGGCAACCGGAATGGTTTTTTAATAAATAATAAAAATAATGATTTAAATAATGAGCAGGCAACGAATCGTGATACTGGGAGCAGCGGAAAGTGGCGTAGGCGCTGCCGTATTGGCGAAGTTGCGGGGGTATGATGTCTTTGTCTCAGACCAGGGCGTGATAAAAGATTCCTTCAAATCAGTATTGCAGCAATATGAAATACCCTTTGAAGAAAAGATGCATACGGTAAGTTCGGTTATGTCAGCCGGGGAGATTATCAAGAGTCCGGGCATTGCCGAAAAAGTACCCTTGATACAGCAAATACGATCCGCCGGTATTTCGATCATTTCAGAGATTGAATTCGCTTCGCGGTTTACCAAATCAGTCATTATCGCTATTACCGGTACCAACGGAAAGTCCACAACCACTTCACTCATCTATCACCTGTTGAAAAAGGCAGGGCTGGATGCATCCCTGGTCGGCAACATCGGAAAGAGTTTTGCGAAACAGGTGGCGGAACATGACAGCGCGTACTATGTGGCTGAGATCAGCAGCTTTCAGTTAGATGACTGCTACACATTCAAACCGCATATTGCCGTGCTGACCAATCTTAGCGACAATCACCTCGACCGGTATCACTACCAGTTTCAGGAATATGCAGATGCGAAATTTCGCATTGCGCAGCAGCAGGCCGCTGGCGATTACTTTATCTATTGTGCGGACGATACGGAAACAATGAAAGCCATGCAGCGGCACGCTATCACCTCTCAGAAAATCGCGTTTTCACAGCAGCAGGTACTTGAAAGAGGCGCCTGGATTCAAAACGATCAAATCATTTTCAAACAGAATAATACCTCCTTCTCTATGTCACTATTTAACTTAGGATTACGCGGCAAGCACAATGTGTACAATTCCATGGCCGCCGGCATTGTAGGCAGTACACTCGATATCCGGAAGGATCTGATTCGGGAATCGCTCTCGGATTTCAAAGCACTGGAACACCGGCTCGAATGGGTGGCAGATGTGCACGGCATTGAATTCATCAACGATTCGAAGGCAACAACCGTAAATGCTGCCTGGTATGCCATGGAAAGCATCAATAAGCCGGTAGTCTGGATTGCCGGCGGCGTGGATAAAGGCAATGATTATTCTTTGTTGCTTGATCTCGTCCGTACCAAAGTGAAAGCCATTGTGTGCCTTGGTATCGATAACCGGAAGATACACGAAGCTTTTAGCCGGTCAACCGATCTCATCATCAATACAGAAAGTATGGAGGATGCGGTTAAGACAGCGTATCGCTTGTCGACCAACGGGGATTGTGTTTTGCTCTCACCGGCCTGCGCAAGCTTTGACCTGTTTGAAAATTTTGAAGACCGTGGCCGGCAGTTCAAAGAGATGGTTCGTATGCTCTAATCACTTTTCCAATGCAGCCATTCAATGAGTACCATGTGGTCAGTTACTAAATACAATTTTTAACAGATGGAAGCCGCTTCAGTTCGGGTAGAAAATATTTTTAAGAAAACAAAAGGCGATAAATACATCTGGCTCGTGGTGATCTTTCTTTCCATCATCTCGATGCTTGCGGTGTACAGCTCTACCGGCTCCCTTGCTTTCAAATACCAGGGAGGCAACATGGAATACTATGTGGTAAAGCAGGGGCTGATGATACTTTTTGGTTTATTCCTGATGTACCTGGCCCATAAAATAAACTATACGTATTACTCCCGGATTGCGCAATTACTGCTGTTCATTGCCATCCCGCTGCTTGCTTTCACCCTGATCTTTGGCGTTGAGATCAATGATGCCCGCCGTTGGCTTACTATTCCGGTTGTAAATGTTTCCTTTCAGACTTCCGACCTGGCCAAACTTGCGCTTATACTCTACCTCGCCCGCGCGTTGGCTAAGAATCAGGGTAACATCAAAGATTTTAAGTCGGGTTTTCTTCCGGTGATGCTGCCTCCGATTATTGTTTGCGGCCTGATCGCGCCTTCAAATTTATCTACCGCCGCGATTTTGTTTGCAACCTGTTTGTTGCTCATGTTTATCGGCCGCATCAATATGAAATACATAGCCGTCATGGGTGGTGCCGGTATACTGCTGCTGGCATTGATCATCATTATTGCGATGAATACGTCCTTTCATGCACGGGTTGATACATGGATAAGCCGCATCACCGATTTTTTTGGAGACGGACAGGAAGCCTACCAGGTGCAACAGTCAAAAATTGCAATCGCCAATGGCGGCTTATTCGGAGTCGGGCCGGGAAACAGTACACAGCGCAATTTTCTGCCATCTCCTTATTCCGATTTCATCTATGCCATCATCATTGAAGAGTATGGCTTCATCGGTGCACTGTTGTTGATCGTGTTGTATCTCTTTTTTCTGTTAAGGTGCATCAAACTGTTTACAAAAAGTCCGGGTGCATTTGGTGCTTTTCTCGCGGTGGGTTTAAGTTTCAGCCTGGTGGTGCAGGCATTGATTAATATGGCTGTTGTGGTGAACCTGCTGCCCACCACGGGGGTCACCTTACCGATGGTGAGTATGGGTGGTACTTCATTGTGGTTTACCAGCCTTGCTATCGGTATCATACTCAGTGTAAGCAGAAACGTGGAAAAGGAAGAAGAACGGGAAGATGGGGCAACAACATAAGGTAATCATCAGCGGGGGAGGAACGGGAGGGCACATCTTTCCCGCGATAGCGATTGCAAATGCATTACAGAAAAGGGTCCCCGGTATAGATGTGCTTTTTATCGGTGCGCAGGGAAGAATGGAAATGGAAAAAGTGCCGAAAGCGGGTTACCGGATTGAAGGATTACCGATTGCGGGCCTGCAACGAAATTTTTCAATTGAAAATTTATCACTGCCATTTAAAGTAATCAACAGCCTGATGAAAGCAGCGGCCATCATTAAATCGTTTAGGCCACAGGTGGTGGTGGGTGTGGGAGGATATGCCAGTGGGCCGGTTTTGTTCGCGGCTGCATTAAAAGGGATACCGACTTTGATTCAGGAACAAAACTCGTATGCCGGTATTACGAATAAAATTCTGGGAAAGCGGGCACACACCGTTTGTGTCGCCTATGAAGGGATGGACAAATTTTTTGCAAAAAATAAAATAGTGATTACCGGAAATCCGGTGCGAAAAGACATCCTGGAAATTGCCGGAAAAAGGAAGGAAGGTCAAAACTACTTCGGGCTTGATGGTAACCGGAAGACGATATTGATTATCGGAGGCAGCCTTGGCGCGAGGACCATTAATGAAAGTGTACTTGAAGGATTAGGCAAGTTGAAAGCAGCCGGTGTTCAGGTATTGTGGCAAGCCGGGAACCGTTATTACGCATCGGTAGAAAAGGCTGTCGGAGGTAATCAGGAAAATGTGAAAGTGAAGGAATTCATAGAGCGGATGGACCTGGCCTACGCAGTTGCCGACCTTGTTATTTCAAGAGCCGGCGCATTGTCGATTGCGGAATTATGTGTAACCGGAAAACCCTGTGTGCTGGTGCCTTCTCCCAACGTTGCGGAAGACCATCAGACTAAAAATGCGCAGGCATTGGTGAAGCGTGATGCCGCTTTGCTGGTTGCAGATGCGGCTGCCAGGGAAAAGCTGGTACAGACCGCACTGGAATTACTGCAGGATGAGGGTTTGCAAAAGCGGCTGTCAGCCAATATCGCCGGGCTCGCAATGCCCGAAGCGGATGAAGCCATTGCATCGCAGGTGCTGGCACTGATGGCTTCCTAATACCGCGGAAATAACCGGCAGACGGACTGTTTTTTTTAATAAACTGATTTCAACAATACCATTTCAATAGTGAACTGGTGCGAACTGACATGAACCTCGGCAATATCCATTCGATCTATTTCATAGGCATTGGCGGTATAGGCATGAGCGGCCTTGCACGGTATTTCCATACGCATGGCGTCACCGTATCCGGATACGATAAAGCACCATCGGGTCTTACCTCAGAGATGATGCATGAAGGAATGGCCATTCATTTTGAGGAAGATGTATCATTGATTCCCAAAGAGGTTGACCTGGTTGTGTACACACCGGCAATTCCCGCTGATCATAAAGAACTTCTGTACTATCGCAACCATCAGTATAAGGTGATCAAGCGGTCAGACTTGCTGGAGCTACTCACCGCCGATCTGTTTACCATAGCGGTAGCCGGCACGCATGGCAAAACCACCACCTCGTCTATGATTGCACATATCCTGAAATATTCGGGCTATGACTGTACCGCTTTTTTGGGAGGCATTGCCGCCAACTTCGACAGCAACTTTATTGCAGGAAAAAATAAAACCGTGGTAGTGGAAGCCGATGAGTTTGATCGTTCTTTCCTGAAGCTGCATCCGGATATTGCTGTCATCACGTCCTGCGATGCTGATCACCTGGATATCTATGGTAACGGGGAGGAAGTGAAAAAATCCTATGATGCGTTTGCAGCAAAAATAAAAACCGGTGGTATCCTTCTTACCCGTCCGGCGCTTTCATTTCCCGACCGTTCCATTGATCAGATCAAGACCTTGTATTATGCGCTTGATGGAACCGATCCTGATTTCTATGGGACTGATACCAGGATTGTGCAAGGTACCTATGCTTTTAATATTGCAGGTGCGCATCTCCGCGTAAATGAAGTACATCTTTCTATTGCCGGTCGCCACAATGCCGAGAATGCAATTGCTGCCGCTGCCGTTGCAAGCCTGTTGCACATCGAACCCGAACAGATTCGCCTCGCCCTGCAAACATTTAAAGGGGTGAAACGGCGTTTTCAGTTTATTGTACGGACCAATCATGCCATTTACATTGACGATTACGCGCATCATCCGGCGGAGATAACTGCCTTTCTGAATTCCGTGCGGGAGATTTTTCCCGGCAGGAAACTGACTTGTGTATTTCAACCACACCTCTTTACCCGCACCCGCGATTTTGCGGAAGCCTTCAGTGAAAGCCTTTCACTGGCAGATGAAGTGATACTGCTTCCCATCTATCCGGCCCGTGAAGTACCAATTGCGGGTGTGAATTCGGAAATGCTGCTGGAGAAAATTAAAGCACCGGTAAAGCGGGTGGTGCAGAAGCATGAACTGCTTGGTGAACTGATGCAAGTGCGGCTTGAAGTGCTGGTGACCGTTGGCGCGGGTGATATTGATCAACTGGTTGATCCGATTGCCCTCATGCTCGAAGCAAGAAACCATAATGGAACAACTAACCATAACAACTGAAAAATGCGTAAAGCTGCAGTAACCATTACATTCAAAATTAATTAACAGGATATGCTTAAAAGATTCTGGATCCGTATCAGGCCCGCAGTGTTGTTGTGCTTTTGGATTTCCTGCACAGCCGCCATGATGGTATTGCTGGGTGCTGCAATTAATCAAAGGCAACACCTGAATTACAATGCAATTCAGGTAAACATCGATGAAACCAATGGCGTACTCTTTCTTACCAAAGAAGATATAACAGGCCTGCTGCGCGACGATCAGGTTACGATCACCCAATCAAAACCAATCAGCGAAGTCAATTATGGTAAGCTGGAACGCATCATCGAAAACAATCCCTATGTTGCCAATGCAGAATTGTTTGTTGATGCCAACGGATCAATCAGTATCCAGATCAGGCAACGCACTCCAATACTCAGGGTTATTAACAATCAGGGTGTTGGTTATTACCTTGATGAACAAGCAAGTAAGATGCCTCTCTCCAGTAAATTTACGGCTCGTGTTCCGGTGGCAACCGGAAACATCATGGCGCTGCCTGAGAATTCAAACAAAACAGATTCAGTGACGCAAAACAATTTGTATGTATTGGCAGATTATATCCGCGGCGATACCTTCCTCACTTCGCTGATTGAGCAAATTGTCGTCAACAGTCAGCACGAGTTTGAGCTGATACCCAGGATAGGCAATCATTCCATCCTCCTGGGAACTACCAACGATCTGGCGGAGAAATTTTCCAAGTTGAAAGTCTTCTATACGCAAGGGTTGAACAAGGTGGGCTGGAATAATTACAGCCAGGTAAACCTCAAATACAGGAATGAAGTGTACTGCAAAAAAAGAATGACAGAAAAGCAAGTCGTGCAAGCAACGGCCACAGCAACAGCAGATACGACCGTGGACGTTCATTTGGTTAAACCTTAATTTTTCATTTTTAAAAAGTACAGCATTATGAGTAATTCAGAATTCATTGTCGGATTGGATATCGGAACCACAAAGATCTGCGCGATTGTAGCCCGCAAAAATGAACATGGCAAAATCGAAGTCGTAGGTATGGGTAAGTCAGAATCGCTGGGCGTTTCACGCGGGGTGGTAGCCAATATCGACAAAACGGTTGATGCCATCACCAAAGCCATACGCGAAGCCGAAGATCATTCTGGCGTGGAAATACGGAATGTTTATGTAGGCATTGCCGGACAGCATATAAAAAGCCTGCAGCATCGCGGAATACTGGTGCGCGACAATATGGATACGGAAATCTGCAGCGATGATATCCGCAGGCTGGCAGAAGATATGAAACGGCTTGTGGTGAACCCGGGTGACCGTATTATTCATGTGCTTCCGCAGGAATACATCGTGGATAATGAAGCAGGTATCAAAGACCCTGTGGGTATGGCCGGGATCCGGCTTGAAGCAAATTTTCATATCATAACAGGGCAAATCAGCGCGGCGCAGAATATCAAGAAGTGCGTAGAGAAAGCCGGCCTCAGCATGGTCGACATGATTCTTGAACCACTTGCCTCTTCCGCTGCGGTACTAAGCGAGGAAGAAAAAGAAGCCGGTGTGGCACTGGTGGATATCGGTGGTGGCACGACCGACATTGCGATTTTCCAGGATGGAATCATTCGGCATACCTACGTCATTCCGTTCGGAGGCAACGTGATTACCGATGATATCAAAGAAGGTTGTATGGTTATGCGCAGCCAGGCGGAGATACTGAAGCTTCGTTTTGGAAGTGCCCTGTCAGATCCATCCATGGATAACCAGATTGTTTCCATACCCGGATTACGCGGACGCGATGCCAAAGAAATATCCGTGCGCAATCTCGCCAACATCATCAATGCGCGCATGGAAGAAATCCTGGAGCATGTGGATTCAGAGATTAACATTTCAGGATATAAAAATAAACTGATAGCAGGCGTAGTGGTAACCGGTGGCGGCGCCCAATTGAAGAACCTGGTGCAATTGGTAGAATACATAACCGGGCTCGATGCGCGTATCGGGTTGCCTATTGAACACCTTGCACCGGTGAAACTGGAAAATGTTAAGCATCCCATGTATTCCACCGGCGTAGGGTTGATCCTGAAAGGCTTTGAAGATTTCCAGTACAAACGCTCGAGGCAGGCGCCGGAAGCAAGCAGCAAGGTGCAGGAAGAAGTGGTGGAAGAAAAAAAAGAACGCAGGAAATTCTTCGGTTCCTTTTTTGAAAATGCCAAGAATTTTTTCGTGGAAGGCGTCGATGAATCATTTAAATAATTTGAGATAAAAGAAAAAGGGCGTGATGAAAAAAATCACGGTAACAGCAAAACGTACTTAGAACAACACTTAAAACAACGCACATGAGTATTCAATTCGATTTACCGCAGGAACAGGCATCCATCATAAAAGTGATCGGCGTAGGCGGCGGCGGAGGCAATGCCGTAAACCATATGTACCGCCAGGGTATTGTAGGAGTTAACTTCGTAGTGGCCAATACCGACCGGCAGGCGCTGGAGATGAGCCCGGTGCCCAATAAAATTCAGCTTGGTGTCAACCTTACGGAAGGCCGGGGCGCAGGTATGAATCCCGAAGTGGGAAAACGTTCCGCACTGGAATCCAATGATGCGTTAAAGGCATTCCTGGAAAAAAATACCAAGATGTTATTCATCACGGCAGGCATGGGCAAAGGAACAGGAACCGGTGCCGCGCCGGTAATTGCCAAGATCGCCAAAGAGATGGGCATCCTGACAGTAGGATTGATCACCAGCCCTTTCTCCGCGGAAGGCCCGCGCCGTTTTCAACAGGCATCGGATGGTATTTCCGAAATGAAAAATCATGTGGATACCTTGCTGGTCATTTCCAATGATAAGCTGCGCGAGATTCACGGCAACCTTACCTTAAGCGCTGCATTCTCCCAGGCAGACAACATCCTTTCCAATGCGGCGAAGAGTATAGCCGAAATCATTACCGTTCCGGGTTATGTGAATGTGGACTTTGAAGATGTGAATACGGTGATGCGCAACAGCGGCGTGGCCATCATGGGTATGGCCTCGTTTGAAGGAGAAAACCGCGCGGTGAATGCGGTAGAGTCGGCATTGAATTCGCCATTGCTGAATGATAATGACATTCGTGGTGCCAAAAATATTTTGGTGAATATTACTTCCGGCTCTGTGGAAGTAACACTCGATGAAGTAAGTGAAATCACGGAATACATACAGCGCGAAGCAGGATTTGAAACCAACATCATCTGGGGTAACTGCTATAATGAAACGATGGGCGAGAAGCTGAGTGTGACGGTGATTGCCACCGGGTTTGAAGCGACCTCTACGCAGCGCAAAGACCTCTCCAAGAAGAGCGTGGTAAAGCATGTGCTGGATACGGAAGTAAAAGCTGCTCCGGAAGTTTTTAAGGCAGAACCGGTAGAACGGGAGCAGCCTGTTCTGCGCAAGCCGAAGCCCTTGCCAAAAACCGAGCGCGAAGCCGAACAGCCGGTCAATGCCGAACTGCCTTTTGAATTTGATCTAACTGAAACATCATTCACTACGGCAAAGCTTCATATTGAGATACAGGAAGAAACACCGCAACCGGAAAGCGGTCCAACCGATTTTGTTTTGCGTGAAAAGGAAGTGCGCGAAATACTGGAAGAACGGCAGCAGCCGGCTGATATGCAACAGCCCGACCTTTCCAGGAACTCGGCCCGCGACCGGGTAAACAAACTGAAGAACCTCAGTTTTAAACTCACCAATCCGGCAGCCATCAATGAGATGGAAAAAGAACCCGCATATTTGCGCCGCGGTATCAACCTGAAAGATGTAGATCATTCATCCGAATCCAACCTCTCACCTTATTTCGTGGCAGATAATGAAGATCCAAACAAGCTGCCTGAGTTGAAGAAGAACAATGCATTCCTGCATGGGAAGGATAGGGTGGATTAAGGGGAAGTAAGAATTGTTAAGTGCATACTTAAATAGTGCAGCCGGATAAAATGCAAATCCGAGCTGCACTTTTTTTGTAAGTACCGGGTGCGGTTTGTCTTATGTGTAAATTGGTTAGTTATTATTTCTTGGTATCATCCGGTCGAAGGACTGACGGAGATGGAGTATTTCAAAGATCGATGTTCCTTTAGACAAAAGTAAATTGCACTTTATGGTTTGGCTCAAAAATTCATAAATAAAATAGCTAGATTGTGATTCTACATGAAAGAGCAGGAGTACTACTTAAACGAATTTCACCGAAAGAGAAGCAAAGCAGCGTTAGCAGCAGTGCTTGACTCTAAGAAACATCCGTTATCATTGGCAGAAATGGTAATGCAGGTAAAAAGACTCACTCAATCAAAAAGCAAACTGTTGCATGTGAAAAACGTAGAAAAAAATGGTGGTTGTTAGTTCTTTTCTCAAGTAATATGGAATGCATTATCCTATCTGTCTGAATTGGATTCAAAGCTTAAATTAACGCATTCAAGAATTTTTAGTGTATTACTAACTATTTCAATTCTAAAAAGTGAAAACAGAAATAAACGATACCAATATACCCGTTAGCCAATTATTCATTCAGCATGAAAACCTGGAATTTAAAATCGCCTACCAGCCCGATGCCGTAGTAAGCAAAACCATTATTGGCAAAAAGGCAGGCACAGTTACATTGTTTGCTTTTGATGCTGGCCAGGCTTTAAGTGAACATACTGCTCCTTATGATGCTTTGGTTTATATTGTAGATGGTAAGGCATTGGTAACTGTGGAAGGAAGGGAAATGACCATTAAAAAGGGAGAAATAGTATTGTTGCCCGCCAATAAACCGCATGCATTAATGGCCATAAGCCCATTCAAGATGTTGCTGGTGATGATTAAGTCGTGAAATTGCCACAATTTATTATAGCGAAAAAAAATGCAAGCGCATTGGTTCAACGATATGTTCAGCCTGGCGAATGGATCCATTTTTTTTGATCACGAATAGCCATAAGATTCTTATTATTACTGCAATGTTTCAAATCAAACTGTTTTCATGAGCATTAGTTTATTATTACGCACGGAAGCATGGCAGCTTGCACTTTTTCTTTTTGTTTTTATGGTGCTGTTTACCTGGATTGGAAGAAAGATCGGCAACCGGGTAAGGATGCGCGGCAAAGACAAAGAGAAATTTACAGAAACATCGGGTTTGACCGGCCTCCTTTTTTTCTTACTGGCATTTACTTTTGGCATGAGTGGCAGCCGGTACGATGCACGAAGGTCCATTGTAATTGAAGAGGCCAATGACATAGGAACAGCCATTCTGCGCGCCGACCTGTATCCCGATTCGATACGCCAGTTATTTCGGAATGACTTTAAAGAATATGTAGAAGCACGTATAACCTATTATGAAGTAGGGGCAGATGTGCCAGGCGTTTTGGATGCCCATAACCTGTCGCAGGTTATTTCGCAGCGGTTATGGGATCGTGCAAGTAACCTGGCAAAGGATCCGGCAAACCTGGCAGCTACGCAGCAAATGATTCCGGCATTAAACACCATGATTGATGTAACGACTTCCAGGCTGGCCGGAGAAAAAGCAAAAGTGCCGGAGAGTATCCTGATCATGCTTTTTTTCCTGGCACTCATCAGCGCATTTTATGGTGGATATACTGCGGGCAGGAAAGGTACCATTGACTGGCTGGTGGAAGTCGGTTTCTGCCTGCTGGTATGCCTCGTAATTTTGTTCACACTGGACCTTGATCGCCCGCGCAGGGGCTTTGTCACCATGGATGGCCCGCACCAGGCTATTGTTGAGCTGAGGGAAATTTTTAAACAGGCGGATTGAACACCGATTGATGGAATACTTAATAAGATTCATTTTGACCTTCAACGTAATTAAATACCTTTATTGATCTTTTTTAACTGAACCATATGAAACACAGAAATTTGATTGCCACATTTTTGTTAATTGCTGCACTGTTTGTACTCAGTTGCAATCAGCCCGCACAAAAGCAACAAACGGAAAAAACGCCATCCTCAGGCGAATTTGACCGGACGATCCTTCCCATCAAAGAACCATCCTACGCAGCCATCACGGAATTTGATGCGCGTAATGCAAAAGCACCTCCCCGATTTAATGTGACGGCTCCTGAGAAAGCGCCTAATATTGTTATTGTATTGATAGATGACATTGGGTTTGGACATTCCAGTGCATTCGGTGGCCCGATCAATATGCCAACGGCGGAGAAACTGGCAGCAAACGGATTAAAGTATAACCGTTTCCATACAACAGCGTTGTGTTCACCCACGCGCACCGCTTTGCTTACAGGGTACAACCACCATTCCAATAATGCAGGTGCAATTATGGAAGTGGCAACGGCATTTCCGGGTAATACCGGTATACGTCCGCAGAGCATTACTACGATTGCAGAAGTACTCCGGATGAATGGATACTCAACGGCAGCATTTGGGAAGTATCATGAAACACCACCCTGGGAAGGATCCGTATCCGGCCCGTATGACCGCTGGCCCACCGGCTCCGGATTCGATAAATTTTATGGCTTTATAGGCGGTGAAACCAACCAATGGCATCCGATGGTTTATGATGGCACCACGCGCGTTTACCCGAATGTGGATGACCCCGGATATCACTTTACCACAGATATGACGGATCAGGCATTGGCGTGGATGAATACGCAGCAGTCACTTACTCCCGACAAGCCGTTTTACATGTATTTCGCAACGGGAGCCACACATGCCCCGCACCATGCTCCCAAAGAATACATCGATAAATACAAAGGCAAATTCAGCCAGGGATGGGATAAGCTGAGAGAAGAAACCCTGGCTAAACAGAAAGCGTTGGGCGTGGTTCCTGAAAATGCGGTGCTCGCGCCCAAGCCTGCCGACATTAAAGACTGGGATAAACTGACGGCGGATGAAAAGAGATTGTTTGAAAGGCAGATGGAGATATTTGCCGGTTTTGGCGAGCATACGGATCATGAAGTATCAAGATTGGTTGCAGCACTGGAAGAAAGGGGCGAGATGGAGAATACCCTGTTCATCTATATTATTGGCGATAACGGTTCGAGTGCGGAAGGCGGCATGATTGGTATGTATAATGAGAACACCTATTTCAACGGCGTGCAGGAAACGCTGGATATGCAATTGACCCGCATAAATGAACTGGGAACCGAACATACCTACAATCACTTTGCAGCGGGTTGGGCAGTGGCCGGTAACACTCCTTTTACCTGGACGAAGCAAGTAGCGTCTAACTTTGGTGGCACGCGCAATGGCATGATTATGCACTGGCCGGCCGGTATTCAGTCGAAGAATGAAGTGCGTTCACAGTTTCATCATGTCATTGATGTGGCTCCCACGATCTATGAAGCAGCGGGACTGCCAATTCCTAAAATGGTGAATGGTATTGTACAACGTCCTATGGAAGGCGTGAGTATGGTTTATTCTTTCAACAATGCCGCTGCTCCGGATGCCCGAACCACGCAGTATTTTGAAATGATTGGTAACCGCGCCATTTATCATGAAGGCTGGTATGCCGGCACCATTCATAAAGCGCCCTGGGAAGCGGAGCCGCGAAGACCGTTGGCCGAAGATGTCTGGGAGCTGTACAATGTGAATGAAGATTTCAGCCAGGCAAATAACCTGGCGGAGAAAAATCCGGAGAAATTGGAAGAACTGAAAAAGAAATTCATGGAAGAGGCGGTAAAGTACAATGTATTACCCATCGACGACCGAAGCATTGAACGGTTCGACCCGGTGATAGCCGGACGTCCCGACCTGATGAATGGACGTACCAAACTGGTATTGTATGAAGGGGCCAAAGGAATACCGGAAAATGCCTTTATCAATGTGAAGAACACCTCACTCACCATTACCGCTGAAGTAGATGTACCTGCAAATGCAAGCGGAGTAATTCTGTGCCAGGGAGGTGATTTCGGGGGATGGTCATTTTACATTATAGATGGTAAACCATCCTATACCTATAATTGGGTAGGACTGGAGTTTTACACAGTCAGCTCCACTCAGAAATTAACACCCGGCAAGCATACCCTCACCTTCGATTTCGCCTATGATGGCGGACGGGGTGGCGGAGGAACGGGTACTATCACTGCAGATGGAAATAAGATAGCAGAGCAAAAGATTGCAAAAACCAACAGCAATACTTTTGGTATTGACGAATCGGCTGATGTAGGTACAGACGAGAATACCCCGGTAACACCGGTTTATGCACGGAAGGAAGAATTTACGGGCAAGATCAATAAGGTTACCGTAGAAACATTTGCCGCCAAAAAGTAAAATTGTTTAATAAAAGGAAACGGTCACCGGTTTGGGTGACCGTTTTTATTTTCGGCTAGCTGAATTAAAAAAAGATGCTCAGGATCCAGGCTTCATTAAGAATGCGGTGGCTACAACACATCATTGAAAAGTTGCAATTGGAATAAATCATTTTCCAACCTGTACCATTTCATGGTTACATATTTGAACTAACAGTTTTTGAGTAACAACTGCACCATCGTGATTCCGCGAAATAGGCAACACAAAATTTGACGGATTAGTGGTGAAAGAATAACAGGCCAATTAATTATTTGCCTGGCTTATCCCCATCAACATCTTCATCAGTTGCTGCATCCCCGTCTTCATCCACATCGTCCATATCGTCTTCCGTGTCAGCGTCTTCCTTTGATTCAGAGATATCAGCTTCTTCTGCAGCAGGATCCGATTCCGCTGTTGAATCCGGAGCTGAAACCACCTTTGCCGTATTGGAAGCAGCAGCATTTTCAACAGCTTTGGAAACGTCATCATCCGCATTCTTAGGGTTCTTCAGATTTTCCTGCAGTTGCCTGGCCGGTGCCCATTGGCCGTGTTCTTTGTCGAGGATATTCTCCACCTGCATTACAAAAAGTGATTCGCGGTTGATGTCAGGTACTCCGTAAGGGCCTACATAGAAATTGTAGTAATAGATTTCACGTTTCAATTCTTCATTCGTACGGCGGTAGGTAACCCAGAGTTCGAAGTAGTTGAATGTTTTTAATCCGGTGGTAAGAATGGCTACAATGGCCGAGATCGTAACTACGATCATCTTTGTTTGTAAGGATACATCCAGATGGATAAATTCAAGTTTAATGGGAATGCTGTCCAATGCAGCAATCACCGGCGTCAGTGCCGAAAGAATAATCAGCGCCCATTGATACTTCCGGTATTTATCCCTGTTTTCTGAAGCTTTCTTTGAATAATAATTCATCTGATCTTCATATCGGTTCTTCAGATAGTCATCGAAGTTGGCTTTATTCATTGCGTATCGTTTTATGGCTGTTTCATGGATAGTGCCAACAATATACTAAGAATTGTTCTTTATGTATGGCATATTGTGTATGTAACTCACCAGTTTTCAATTTCTGTCAATACCTGATACAGGCTCCGGCAGCAGGGCTGTTGCCATTAGTAATTGACGAAAGGATCAGGGGAGGGTGCTATAGTCGAACCTTATTCACACGGAGTCACTGAACCTTTTTTCGGGTTGGTTGAAGTATTAAATAGAGGTTCATCCGGTCTTGGAGAATGTTTTGAATTCGGAAAGCATGTTGCAAAAACAGCAATACTTCTTCTTTCTCAGAAAGCAAACCCTGCCATGTGCAACGTAGCATGTAGTCGCTATCCATCGGCAAAGCGCCACGTTAAAATCGAGTTAGCAGGCTGAACGACAAATTGGATATAGATTATTTGGACAATTAAGTAAGTGAGTAAAGTAGCGTGGTGAATAC